>JAABSW010000012.1 GCA_011390155.1 Clostridiaceae bacterium | reverse complement strand
GGAAATTGTTTATGGCATGCAAATTCCACAACTGGTGGAAGAAGCCCAGAAGAAAGTGAAAGAAGCAGTGGAAACCATGACAGAAATAACGGTTCAGCAGGTGAATATTTTTGTCCACAATTTAAAAACGACCTGATGTCCAGGTCGTTTAAGGTCCAGTGCTGATTTTCAGCACTTTTTTCATGCGTTTTTATTTTCTTCAACGTATTCAACAATTTCACCAATGGTTTTTAACGATTCAGCCACCTCATCGGGTATCTCAAGGCCAAACTCATCTTCAATGGCCATGATAATTTCCACAGCGTCCAGGGAATCTGCACCCAGATCATCCAGGAGACTGGTTTCCAATGTGATGCTTGATGGATCGCTTAAGCCCAATTGGTTTGCAATCATTTTTTGTATTGTTGTTAGTACCATGAGGATCCTCCTTTAATCGTAGTGCTTATTGAAAAAACATCCGACATAAGAATACCACACTTCCATTTCTTTTGCATCGATTATTTAACCCATATTTCAAGAAAATTTTCCTTAATTTTTTTTAAAACATGACATTCCTAGGTCACTCAGTGTATAATGATAATGGTTTTGAAGACGTAGACAGGGAGGATATAGAATGGATATTGCCTTTGGCGTGCTGGGAGGATTAGGTTTATTCCTGTACGGCATGCATGTCATGAGTTCAGGATTGCAAAAAGTGGCTGGCAGTAAACTGAAAGACATCATCAGTATGTTGACGGCCAATCGAGTCATGGGGGTGATGGTAGGCGCTTTGGTGACTGCCATTGTTCAAAGCAGCAGTGCCACCACGGTCATGGTTGTCGGGTTTGTTAATGCCGGTATGATGCAATTAACCCAGGCCGCCAGCCTTATTATGGGGGCCAACATTGGTACCACCGTTACAGCGCAGATCATCAGTTTTAAAATTGACAAATATGCACCCATTATCATTGGTGTGGCAGTAGGTGTTTGGCTTTTTACGAAAAATCGAAAAACAAAACAGATGGCTGAAGCGTTTATTGGCTTCGGGATGTTATTTATCGGGATGAAAATGATGGGGGACGCCCTACGGCCCATGCGGGAATTTGAAGCCTTCCGCACAATGCTGGTAAGTTTTGCGACTCATCCTTTCATGGGAATCCTTGCAGGATTTGCCATTACTGTTGTGGTGCAGAGCAGTACCGCTTCCACAGGAATATTGCTGGCATTGGCCATGGAAGGATTAATCCCCATTGAATCAGGTCTGCCGATCTTGTTTGGTATTAACCTGGGGACCACCACCACAGCCATCATTTCCAGTGTGGGTGCCAATAAAACGGCAAAAAGAGCCGCTGCCTTTCACTTTCTCTTTAATGTGATTGGGACAGTGATTTTTGTCTCTCTATTACGACAACCCACCTATCTTCTTGTAAATTACCTGAGTCCAGGGGATGTGCCCCGGCAAATCGCCAACGCTCACACTTTTTTCAATGTCACCACCACTGTGATATTGCTTCCCTTCACCAGCATGCTCATCAAAGCTGCCTTTAAAATGGTACCGGGAGGAGATGAAGCAATACAGGGCGTAAAATATATAGACGACCGTATTCTCAGCACCCCTGCCATTGCTCTGGGTGCAGCCATTAAAGAAACCCTTCATATGGGAAAAACGGCAGGACAAACACTTCACGCTTCCATGGATGCCATCTTCAATAAGGATCAGAAAAAGATTGATGAGGTCATGAGGGTGGAACGCATTACCAACGAACTGGAAAGGGAAATTTCAGGGTACCTGGTGAAATTGTCCAACTCTAACCTGTCAAGTACAAGCCGAGAAACAGTGGATGGGCTGTTTAATACGATCAATGACATTGAGCGGGTGGGTGACCATTCTGAAAACCTGGCAGAACTGGCACAATTTAAAATGGATGGCAACCTTCAGTTTTCCCCGGAAGCCATCGATGAACTGAGAGAAATTTCCACCCTTACCATTGAGGCTTATGAAACAGCACTTTCTGCTATGGTGAAATTGGATGAAAACATGGTGAATGATGTTTTGCGCAAGGAAAAAGAAGTTGACCGGCTTGAAAAACGGTTCAGAGGAAATCATATCAGTCGGTTAAATGCTCACCAATGCGTTCCAAGTTCTGGCGTTATTTTCCTGGATATGATTAGCAATCTGGAAAGGATTTCAGACCATGCCGCCAACATAGCCCTGGCAGCACGCGACGAAATTCGTGGCGGCAGGTATAAATAGGGAGGGACAACATGGGTCACCCAGCAGCTTTTTTCGATATCGACGGTACACTTCACAGAGATTCGTTAATGATGGAACATTTCAAGCGTTTGATTCGCTACGAAATAATTGACCCCAGTTATTGGTACAGTCACGCCCAAAAAGCTTTTCAAGACTGGGATAAACGCATGGGTAATTATGAAGACTATTTATTGGAAGTTGCTGAAATATACCTGAATTCCATGAAAGGTCAAAACAAGAATTACATCGATTTCATTGTTAACCAGGTGATTGAAACCAAGGGAGACCGGGTGTACCGGTTCACAAGAGACCGGATTGATTGGCATAAAGAACAAGGACATCGTGTCATCTTTATTTCTGGGAGTCCGGATTACCTGGTGGAGCGTATGGCAGTGAAATTTGGAGCGGATGACTTCCGGGCCACGGAGTACATGGTGGATAAGAACCATAATTTTACCGGCGAAATCAAACGAATGTGGGATTCAAAAAGTAAATCTGCAGCCATTAAAGAGCTGGTGGAAGCCTATGACCTTGATTTAGACCTAAGTTACGCTTATGGAGATACAAAAGGCGATTTGACCATGTTAAAAGCGGTCCGGCACCCGGTGGCCATTAACCCAGCCAAAGAGCTATTGTTTGAAATTAAAAAAGACAAAAAACTAGCTGAACGTACGTTGATCATTATTGAACGTAAAGATGTTATTTACCAATTTGATGCGTCAGTACAGGTGTTATAACCCAGCGCCAAAGATATGAAGAAACTCCCAAAGCCATTGATATGTAAAATATATCGGCTTTGGGAGTTTTTTATTGATCATTTTCAGATTCGTCTTCAATCACCATAATCTCCATGGTATAATTCTCTTCGTCAATCAAGTGAAACATGCCGGATAATCCGGGTGTGGCATAGATGATGTTGTCCTGGGTGATAAAAAACCCTTCCAAACCAGGTGCTTCCAGAAGATAGCGGTAACCTTCATCCAAACCCATAATGAATGCTGTCCTTGAATAAAGACTGCCATCCAGTCCGGTGTTGCTGATCACAGTTACACTGGCCAGGTCATTTGAGACCAACCGGCCCGTCCGGGGATCAATAACCCTGTGATAATATTCGGCGTCGTCATCAGTGAAATTGACAGGTGTGTCGTTTCCCGTGGTGGTGACAGCCAGGTTTATGACTTCCAGATAACCCAGCATTTCATGGTTTGGTGCAAAAGGTTTCTTGATCCATACGTGCCAGGAATTGCCTCCTGGTTTCTCACCCAAAGCGTACACATCATCACCCAAAGTGATGAGACCGCTGTCAATTCCAAAATCGCCCAAAATCCGGGCTGCTTCATCCAATGCATAACCCTTGGCAAGTTCATCCAGGTGAAGTGATGTTCCTCTCTCAAGAATCATGATTTCGTTACCTGTCAACTGAATCGATTCAATTTTTGCTGTCTCAAGTGTTGCAGAAGTTGCATCGGTATTCGGTATGCGTGGCTGGTTGCTGTTAAAACCCCACAAAGTAATGAGGTTACCCAATCCTATATGAAACAGGCCTTCACTAAACTCATTATGCTTCAATCCTTCTTCCACAAGGAACCTGACTTCATCATCAACAGACACTGGGGAAATACCGGCAGAGGCATTGATGCGGCTGACCTGACTGTTCGCATGTTGTGTGAAAAAGGCACCTTCAATCTCCACCATTCTTGCAAATGCTTCTTCAATGGCTTCCCTTCCCAATGACCGATTCTGGTGTAACACCCTGATTTCAGAGGAGGTGTGCATGAAATCCATCTTGTTGTCTGACCATCCACGGTCTGGTGAAGTGCAGCCAGACAATATAAAAATGATAACCATAAGAAACATCATAGATGTATATTTGTTTTTAATCCGTAGCAACATAAAAAAATCCTCTTTTCATGAGATATAAGTGTGTTCTCGATGATAGATGAACAGGGAACACTCTTATTACAGCATATGGAATGTGGGAAGTCAATGGAAGAAACCTGTGTTGTATGATAGAATAAAGCAGAATCGAGTTGTGATTATAAAATGAATGGGAGAGTGTGACATGAAAGATCCTCGCATTAACCAATTGGCAAACAATTTAGTTCATTATTCCACTTCACTGCAACCAGGAGAAAAAGTACTAATTGAGGCAGTAGGTTTGGAAACACCTTTGGTGGAAGCCCTTGTGAAGGAAGTGTACAAGGTTGGAGCACTACCCTTTGTGACAGTGAAAGAACCAAGGTTTACCCGGGAATGGTTAATGGGCGCCACGAAAGAACAGATAAAGCTTGCAGCTTCGTTTGAACTGATGAGAATGAAGGAAATGGACGCTTACATTGGCCTTCGGGCGGGTAACAATGCCAACGAACTGGCCGACATCCCAAGTGATATAATGAAACTGTATTCGGAATTATTCGTGGGTCCGGTACACATTCAGGAACGGGTGGCAAAAACCAAATGGGTTGTGCTTCGATACCCCAATGAAGCCATGGCCCAATCTGCTTCCATGAGCACTGAGGCCTTTGAAGACTTTTATTTTAATGTATGCAACCTGGACTATCAAAAAATGGATCAGGCGATGGATTCCCTGGTGGAATGGATGGAAAAGACTGACCAGGTACACATCACAGGTCCTGGAACAGACCTGACTTTCTCTATCAAAGACATGGGAATTGTTAAGTGTTCAGGAAAACGCAACATACCAGATGGTGAAGTATATACAGCGCCGGTTATGAATACAGTTAATGGTATCCTTACCTATAATACCCCTTCAGTATACCAGGGCTTTGTTTTTGAAAACATCGAACTAACTTTTGAAGAAGGCAAGATCGTTGACATCAAATCCAACGACAGTGGTAAAATGACAGAAATATTTAATACAGATGAAGGTGCCAGGTACATTGGCGAGTTTGCCATTGGTGTTAACCCCTATATTTTAAAACCAATGAAGGATACGCTGTTTGATGAAAAGATCATGGGAAGTTTCCATTTCACACCAGGCAATGCATACCAGGAAGCAGACAATGGGAACAGATCTTCAGTACACTGGGATCTCGTCTGCATCCAAACCTCCGCCTACGGCGGTGGTGAAATGTATTTTGACGATGTGCTGGTGAGAAAAGATGGCTATTTTTTACCTGAATCACTGCAGGTGCTTAATCCGGAAAACTTACTTTAAGAATAAAAGAAGTGGATTAATAACAAACGCCTATAGGTTATCAAAACAATGACAGGAGAACCGCCGGTTCTCCTGTCATTGTTACGTTGCAATGGCCATAATCGTCTAATACTATTCACCAAGGAGTATGCTCAGGTTCATTAACTCCCGTTGAAGATCAATCAGTTTATTTTTAAGAGTGTCATATTCTTTTTCCAGTACTTTTTCATCAAGAAACCGTTCGGTCTTTGGCACAAGTTTTTCCATTTGGGAAAAAACTTCGTCCAACTCTTTTTTTATGTTTTCCCTGCGCTGAACCGGTAACAGCATTTCCTTGGAATCTGCTTTCAAAACAGCTTCTTCCATTTCAAAAGCATAGCCCACAGAGGGTGTCTCCACTGGAATGTTCATTTCCTCCCGAATTAAACCAGCCAATGTTTCGGAAGCTTCTGGTTCTCCGTGAACCAGGAAAATTTTCTTTGGCATTTTTTTGAAGCCTCGCAGCCAATCCATAAGCCCCTGCTGGTCAGCGTGACCAGAGAATCCATCAATGCTGACAATTTCGGCTTTTACAGCAATTTCTTCACCGAAGAGTTTTACTTTTTTAACGCCTTCTTTTAAAATTCGTCCAAGGGTTCCCTGGGCTTGGTAACCCACAAAAATCACTGTGTTTTTGTCATCCCATAAGTTGTGTTTTAGATGGTGCCTCACCCTGCCGGCTGTGGCCATACCACTGGCAGATATAATCACTTTAGGTGTTCTGTCGGAATTTAATTTCATTGATTCAAGGTGATCACGAACGAAATGAAGGTTTTCAAATTCCAGAGGATTATCTCCGCTAAGAATCAATTCCTTTGTCTCATTGTCAAAGTTCTGGGCATTTTTCTGAAATACCTTGGTTGCTGAGGTGGCCATTGGACTGTCGATGTACACAGGTGTGTTTCTAAAAATATCCAATTCGCTGGTCTCAGCAAAGTATTTGTTGAGTTCATAAATAAGCTCCTGGGTTCTGCCTACAGCAAAGGAGGGAATTACCACAGTACCATTGCGTTTTATGGTTCGATTGATGGTGTCAATCAACAAGTGCATACGGTCTTCAACCTGTTCATGAAGTCGGTCACCGTAGGTTGATTCCATGATCAGATAATCTGCTTCTTCAATGAATTCCGGGTCGCGAATCAAAGGTTTGTTTTTCATGCCCAAATCACCTGAAAAAACGATTTTAGCCGTGTGTTCCTCTTCGGAAATCCATAGTTCCAAAATGGCAGATCCCAAAATGTGTCCTGCATCACGGAAGCGTATGCTGATGATGTTATTGACGTCAATCTTCTGGCCGTATTGAACAGGAACAAAATAACGAAGACTTTCTTCAGCATCGTGAACATGGTAGAGGGGTTCAACAAGAGGTCTTCCAGCCCTCTCATTTTTTCGATTACTCCACTCAGCATCAGATTCCTGAATATGCGCACTGTCCAGTAACATAATCTCCGAAAGATCAGCGGTAGCCTGTGTGGTATAGATTTTTCCCCTGAACCCTTCTTTTACCAGTTTTGGAATGCGTGCGCTGTGATCCACATGAGCATGGGTGAGAAAAAGGTAATCAATGGTAGAAGGATCATAATCAAAGGCTTTGTAATTCATTGCTTCCAGTTCATCGCTGCCTTGGTATAAACCACAGTCGATCAAAAGATTACATGATTTTGTTCTGATGAGAATGTTAGAACCGGTAACCACTTGAGCAGCACCTAAAAATTTTATTTCCATCATATTCCACCTTTCATAGATGATCATCATATGTTAGCTATCATACCCCAAAGCTATGCAAACCAAAACATGATAAAGAAGAGTAGATGTGACATTGGAAAACAGATAATTTGATTGCGAAACAAGTGAAGAAGCGTTACACTATAAGAAACATGGATACTGGTTAATTATTTATCGATTAAGATAAATACGCTGGCAAAAGGTCAAAGGAAAGGACACCACATCTGCCATGATTACTGGAAAAATTCTCATCATTGAAAAGGCCAACAACACAGATAATTCAGTAACAGACCACTCGATAAAAGATAAACTGCGCAAATGGGGTCATGAAGTTGTTCGGATCAAAGACGGTGACAACCTTGTGAACAATGTAGCAAAAATAGATCCCCATTTAATTGTGTTGCAGGCTGAAAAATGTAACAAAGAAGAAGTCATGGAATCTGTTAAAAGCATACGGGCTTACGGTGTGTTTTATAGTGTGCCATTAATTGTGCTTTTGCCAGAAGGGCTGAAATCGTTGAAATTAGATCTTTACAATTCTGGCGTTAATGCCTGTCTGGCTGCTCCGGTGCTTGATGAGGAACTAAGGGCCTGTGCGCAGCAACACATTGTTACTATCTTGTTGCAAAAAAAATTGGATGCTTCCCAAAAAGCACTTGAAGAGAGTTTGTTTAAAATCAAAAGACAAAAATCTGAACTGGATTACCACCTGGCGCTGGCAGCAAAAATTCAAGAATCTTTGATCCCCAGTAACCTTATACAGGTCCCGTTCTGCAATTTTTACTGTCATTTCCAACCCTCGGGCAGGGTTGGTGGAGATATCTACGATATTTTTATGCTGGATGATACACACATGGGGCTATACATGGTGGATGTGATGGGTCACGGTGTGGCTTCATCCATGTTGGCCGTCGCATTGTCAGAATTTTTGGTGGTGGATACGAAGCGGGGAACGCCGCTAAAAAGAGAGCTGGAAGAAGCACCCTACTATGAAATCGTATCACCTTTAGAAGTTATTCGTTATTTAAACAAACGATTTGCTTTTTCCAAATACCAACATTATTTCACGATCTTTTACATGATATTCAACATAGAAACAGGGGAATTACGTTATGTGCGAGGGGCACACCCGGAGCCTCTTCTCATGAGACAAAACGGAGACATTGAAACGCTGAATGCTTATGGCACACCTGTTGGGTTTGAATTTTCACAAGGCTATGAAGAAGCGGTCTTGCATTTAAACCCCGGGGATCGTCTCATGATCTACACAGATGGATTATTGGAACTTGAAGATGAACACAGAGAAAACCTGGACTATGACAAGTTAATTCGATTGGCGCAGGATTACCTGACATCCAATGAGAGTCGTCCCTTTTCAATGAAATTCAAGAGAATGGCTGATAAACAGGGAACAGTGAAGGATGATTTAACACTGATTGAAATGGTGTGGCAGTCTCTTGATGGATAAGGTAAGCAAAGGATAATGTTAATTGTCATGGGATTAACAGGAAATACTTGTCTTTATTAATAAAATCAATTATTATGTATATGTTGGGCATATAAGGTATAAATATAAAACGAGGAGATGTTGGTGTGAAAGAATATTCAATTGTTAAAAAACTGGAGGAGTACACCTATGTTTTAGAATTGGTACTCACGGTCATGTTGGCTGTCGGTATTGCCATTGGATTGATTGACATAGTGAAATACTATATTGAGATATTTACTCATGGAGCAGACGAAACCTATGACATTTTCAAGCACTTTTTAGCACATACATTGTTGCTGGTAGTAGGTATTGAGCTTATGTTAATGCTTTTATCCCACTCTACCAACGCCATTTTAGAGTTGGTACTGTTTGTTATAGCCCGTAAAATGCTAATTTATGGAGAAACCATGCTGGACCTGGTGTTGGGAACCCTGGCCATCGCTGGCGTCTTCGCCATTCTTAAGTACCTGGCACCGAAAAAAGATTTACTATCCAGGGATGACCGGGTATACTCAGCATCAACCAGTGTCGATAAAATATTGCAAGACACAGGCTTGGAATTACCTCTGAACAGAGGAAACACTGTGGGAGGACTGGTGTGTAGTCTGGCAGAAGAGGCTTGTGTGCCGGTGTCACAGGGTTCAGAATTTGAATCAGGTAACATCAGAATTAAAGTGGTAAAAGCAACAGATGGTGTCATTGAAAAGGTCATGATCACTAAGGCAGATGAAGATGAGAACAATCATGACGAGGCGTCACATGAAGGAGAAAACTGGCATTACTAAGTTATTTTTGCCCCGAAAAAGGGGCTTTTTTATTTTTTGATATGGCAAGGGGTAGAAACCGGAATAGGTGAGTATGGGGAAAAGGTTTGCATAAGTATACATATTTTTTAATAAACCACTTGAATCTCCTTTACAATTCATGATGGAATGCTATAATAGAATTTATTTATCCGACGACTACCATCGCTAAAACTCTCTTCTGCAAGAAGGAGATAAGTGGTGCTGTGTCCCTCGGTGAACAAACTAAGTATCTGCCACCAAATGGTACATTTGGGCCATCTACTTATGGATAAGGCATTCTACCTTCTGAGGGAGTTGAAACTCCACCAGAAGCTAAGAATCCTGTTTATTCACATAAATGAATGTAGGAGGGTATTGTATGGAAAAAAATCTAGAAACACTTTTATCGCAAAAAATGCTGTACAGTGTACCGGTTTGGGCTCACGAGAAGGACATTTTAACCCAGCTGCTGCAAAAATTTACCAACATCCAGTTTGTATCACTGGTGGGAGTTGATCTTCGTGGAAACAATACTGATGAAAAAATTCCCATTGCTGTTATGCTGGGAGACATGGACCAATTTCTAAAACTTGGTGTACAAACAGACGGATCCAGTGTTATGCTGCATGAAATTGCCACATTGAACAATGCCAAAGTTGATTTGATTCCGGACCTAGGTGTTAGCTGGTATGTTGATTATAACAGAGACCACCTCCATGAAGAATCAGGACTACCTATTGGGACATTGCGTGTTCCTGCTTTCTTGCAGCACAATGGCACATACGTTGGTTCCAGGGGTGTGCTGAAACGAATGGAAAGTTATTTGGAGCATAAGCTGATGGACGTACTGATAGAAAATCCGCACCTGTTAACAGAGTACGGTATTGATTCGGCAGAGGAAATAGAAAAAGTGGATTTGACAGCGGCCACTGAGATGGAATTCTGGGTTAAAACACCGCAGGATAAGGCTGATGAAGAGAAGTTGACAGCATCACAAACATTAAAGGAACAATATTGGAAAAGAACAAAAGGAAGTGTGCGAACCGCTTTGGAAGAATCGATTCTCATGCTTGAATACTACGGGTTGGAGCCTGAAATGGGTCATAAAGAAGTGGGGGGCGTAACGGCTAAAATCAGCAATACTGGTAAGCTTAACCATGTCATGGAACAGCTGGAAATAGACTGGAAATACAACACGCCCATGGAAACAGCTGACAATGAAGCATTTGTTCGTGACATTGTTGAAGAAGTATTTGAGCACCATGGCTTGGAAGTCACATTCCGTGCTAAACCCATCGAAGGTGTGGCTGGTTGTGGAAAGCACACCCATATGGGAATCGCCCTGGTATTGAAAAACGGTAAAAGAATAAATGTAATGACTGCCCGCAAAAAAGATGAGTTCATGAGTGTGGCGGGATGGGGCTGTTTGATGGGGCTTCTTGAAAACTATGAAGCCATCAACCCATTTATCACTTCCAGCAATGACGCGTTCAATCGATTGAAGCCGGGGTTTGAAGCGCCGGTGTGTATTGTGGCTTCTGTTGGACACACACCTGAAAACCCATCACGAAACAGAACGGTATTGGTAGGCCTTGTGCGGGACATGAAAAACCCACTGGCAACTCGCTTTGAACTACGAGCACCCAACCCAATGTCAAACGCCTATTTGTATGTGGCAGCCTCCTACCAAATGATGCTGGACGGATTGAATGCAGCTGCAAAATCAGGCATGAATTCTAAACAGCTAGAAGCGGAATTTTCCAAAGGAGCAGGAGAAGAAAAATTCTACCTTTCAAAAGACAGGATGTTTCGCAGTGAGCACGATGTTTTTGACGACTACACAGAGGAAGAACGTAACAATCTGTTTGGAAGACCCCCGGCTACAGTGTGGGAAAACATCAGTATTTTCAATAAATCCACAGATAAACGGGCTAAATTGTTTAATGGAAATGTGTTTACTGAAGCCATTGTCCGTTCATACGAATTAGCGACGCTGGACCAATGGGTAATGGAAATTTCCGGCAGATTGCTTCCTCAATACATGAAACTGGTTAGAAATACTAAAAAACAACATGGTTTCGATTATGTGACAGACCTTGATGTGGTTAACTGGGAAAAAATCAATGCGATACGGTATGATTTAATGAAAGACAGCCTGGAGAAAAAATCATACATCACGCAAACCCGGGAGGCCATCATTGAACAGGACTATGACAAGGTATCGGGTCTTCAATTGCTGGTTGCCGATAAAGTGGCATCATTAAAGTCCCAGTATCTAAAATATCGCCGTAATTTATTGGAAGAAATCAACGGAAATTAAAGTTAAAATGAGTAAAGCAGACAAAACCCCGGATATCCGGGGTTTTGTCGTGAAACCCTTGTTTAGGCAAATATCCGACGGGTATGTATATTAACAACGCTAAAAAGGGAGTGGATACAATGAGCATGAAAAATCTAGGAGAAAAATTGAAAGATGCAATGGCCGCCTTAAATCCGGAGAGAGTACGTAAGGAAAAGGAAGCTGAAAAGCGTAAGGGAGTTGCCAAAGGACTGGCTGCGGGCACTTTTTTAGGAGGCTTGGCAGGTATATTCTTTGCGCCTGATAAAGGTGAAAACACACGTAAAAAAACCAAGGAAGAGTTGGAAAAAGCGAAAAACAAAGTTGAAGAGGAATTGAAAGAAACAAAAATCCGAATTGAAGAAAACATCGGAGAAGGCAAGGAAAAACTATCAACTTATTATGAAGAAACGAAAGAAGTATTGGAAGAAAAAGCTGCAGATTTAAAAGGAAAGGCTTCGGAAATTAAGGGAATCGTCAAAAAAGAAGCAGAAGAAGCCAGTGAAGAAGCTGAAGAACTGGTGGATGAGAAAGCAAAAGAGTTAAAGGAAAAAAAGAAAGAAGCAGAAAAAAAAGCCGAAGAAAAAGTGGACGAGGTAAAGGAAAAAACGGAAGAAGCAAAAGATAAGGCGGAAAGGGCTGCGTCTGCGGCTAGGAAAGAGCTGGAAAAATAACCAACATAAAGGTGGGATAACATGAATGCGACCATCACCGTAGGTGAGTTGCTGGTGGTATTAATGTCAATTCTGGGTGTAGGTGTTCTGGCATACCTGGTCATATTATTGATGAAGGTAAATGAAACCCTTAAAGACATTCAGGGTATCGTTAGTCGGAATGAAAAATACTTGGATGAAACCCTTGAGAGAATTCCAAGGGTGTTGGAAAATGTTGAAGGAATTACTGACAATGTGAACAAAAGCATGGTTCATGTACAATCAACCATCGAAAATGTCAGTGATGTGTCAGACTATGTAACAGATATGGTAGAAGGCATTAATGAAGAAGTGGTGGAACCTCTCAAGGAAATGTTCAAAATAATATTTATGATTAAATCAATTTTTGCAGGACCAAAAAAGAAGAGATGGTATTAGTCACATTTTTTATATTGCAAATAGCCGGTTTCCTCAGGGGGCCGGTTTTTTTAATCATTCGTGTCTTGACAAAAGCATGAATAAAAGTATAAATGTATATATATGCGCTTGAGAGGATGAGGGTTATGTCTCCAGAAGACAAAGCAGTTATTTTGGTGGAAAGTTTACCTTATATCAGGAAGTTCAGGAATGAAACAGTGGTGATCAAATATGGCGGCAATGCCATGATTGATGAAGAACTGAAACAAACGGTGATTGAAGATGTTGTTCTGATGAAATATGTTGGAATGAACCCTGTAATCGTTCATGGAGGAGGTCCAGAAATAAATGCTTTGATGGAAAAAGTGGGCAAAAAACCTTCTTATGTAAATGGGCTGCGTGTAACAGACGAAGAAACCATGAACTTGGTTGAAATGGTGTTACTGGGAAAGATAAACAGCGAAATTGTAGGACGCATTAATCGTATGGAGGTAAAAGCTACGGGGTTGAGCGGAAAAGATGACAACATGCTATCGTGTGTCATGCGAGATCCCAAATTAGGGTATGTGGGAAAAGTGAAAGAAGTGAAGACTGACTTATTAACACATCTCTTAAGGCTGGATTACATTCCTGTAATTGCACCCATTGGAATAGGAGAAAGAGGTGAGTCGTACAACATTAATGCGGATGAAGCTGCCTCCCGCATTGCATTGGCCTTAAATGCCAGGAAACTTGTCTATATTACCAACGTGGAGGGTGTGATGCGTGAAATGGGCAATAATGAAAGCGTTATTTCCCATATGTACGTGAATGAAATTGAAGATTATATGGCCGACGGAACCATTAGTGGTGGTATGATACCAAAGGTGAAATATTGTCGAAAAGCCGTCATGGGAGGTGTGGAAAGAGTCCATATGATCAATGGCAACAAACCCCATGCGCTGTTACTTGAAATATTTACCAATGATGGCATTGGAACCATGCTGACACGGTGAGGATATTCTGTTTATGAAATTGCTATGCTAAAAGCATCTGCTTATGAGATCTAAGTTGGGGTATAAGCCTAAAAGAATCTATACGGGTGAAATACCCACAGGATGTTATCATAAGAAACGGGAGTTGATGACTATGGAATTTCTGCTCCAGGAAAAGGTGGTATTAGGTGTAAGCGGATGTAATTTTGGTGCACCTTACCGTTATAACCGGAAAGGTTGGGACCGTATCAAGAATTTGAATCGGGAACAGAGTGATTTTATCTGGCACCCGGTTTGCCCTGAGGTGATGGCTGCATTGGGAGTTCCAAGAGAACCCATTAGAATTTCGGGTGGTAATGGACAGGACGTATGGGACGGCTCAGCCAAAGTGCTTAACCGCAAAGGTGAAGATGTTACAGAACGTCTCAAACAGGCATGCCTACAATCTCTTGAGATGCTGAAAAAAGCAGGTGCATTGGGGTATGTGTTTATGGAAGGCAGCCCTACCTGTGGAGTCTATCGAACAAGTTTAAAAAACAAACGATTGGGACACCCGCCAGGTGTCTTCGGAGCATTGTTGTTGAGAGAAGGTTTTTTTCTCATTCCGGCCTTAGACCTTGAGAGTCCACTACGTTGGTGGGATTGGCGACGACGGTTGCACGCATTCGTGTGGGTTAAAAACCAGGAAATAAAATCCAAACAGGATTTGTATAACCTGTGGTACACTGTTAAATTTTTATGCCAGGAACTGGATGAGCCTATGGCCAGAAACCTTGGGAAGAAATTGGCTTCTCTGCCAAAAGGTTTTATTGCCAATGATGCAGAAGACCTTAAGACAAGTATACTTGAGATTTTGCGCAAACCATCCAGTGTCAAGCGTATAAAGCAAAGGCTCTGGAAAAGTTATATCTACCATCGACGAACAGCTTATGGGGAGGTTGACGTGGTGTTGCCACCTGAAACACCTCGAAACATTACCCACATTACAAAAGAGCTGTTAACCATGGAACGAAATGCCTTTGAAAAAGGACAATTTTTCTCTTCTGCACCAATTCTATACCGAAGTGAACAAAGGGTACAGAAAATGATGAAAGATGATCCCGCAGCCACATAAGCTGCGGGTTTTCTTGGTGGATACAAACCTGCCTGTGTTCACACTCGATAAGTATTGGAAAATCTGATAAAATGTAACAAACAAACGAATAACAATGGCAGGAGGATCTGTTTTGATTGAATTGAGTGCTCAATCATATATGTGGTTGTATTTCTTTTATGGATTAGCCTTTTTTACCATGGGTGTTTCTGCGTTACAACAAAAACTTCGACACAGCAGTGAATTTCCATTGATGCGATGGATTCATTTGCTGGGTGTATTTGGCGTTTCTTATGGAACAGCCGAATGGATTGCCATGATTAGGTTGATGGGGGTTTATGGTGAAAGAGATCAGCTATTATATTTGACAGAAACACAAATTCATGGGTTTGCCTTTACAATTTTGCTCAGTTTTGGCATCGCCTTGTTGGCAACAAACCGTGTGAGGCACTTAAATTTACATGTATGGCTGCCCTGGATGATTTTTGTATTATGGAGTTTCTTTTACCTGGGCAGGTACTACTCCGTTTCCATGGATTACTTTGCCTATATACAGCTATTTGATCGTATTGCCTGGTATTTACTGGGGTTTCCTGGTGCGCTTCTGGCAGGAACTGCCTATTTCATCAATGGCAGGCAGTTGGAGCGGATGAAATTGATTTCCTACGCACGCATGTATTATCTGGGAGGTTTGTTGTTTTTATTTTTCGCCATGACCACTAGTCTGCTAATGCTGGCATTAAGCCAGTTGACGCGCCAGTATATGGAAATGTTTCGGGTGATGTCAGCCATCGGCATCTCTGTTATTACCATTAGGCTGTTTGATTCTTTCGTGTGGGAGATGCAGGAGCGGCTGAATAAGTATGCCCAAAGACAAATGTTGCTGCAGGAGCGAAAAAAAACCATTCGTATGGTGCACGATCAAATCATACAACGTTTGTTTGGAGCCGGGATGTTCATCGAAAATATGATGGATAACGATCCTGCCACCTATCGAAAAGATTTGCTATTACTGAAAAAAGAATTGAATGAAACCATTGGCGAGGCGCGTACATTTTTGAAAAGCTTTTCAGAAACAGGTATGTTGATGGAAGACTTTCAGGACAACATCCAGAACCTCATTGATCGATTTAAAGTGAACACAAAAATCCATGTGAAATTTGAATACCATGTACCTCCCATGGTATTGGGAAAACTATCTCCTGTTACAAATTCCCAGCTGTACTTTATTCTTCAGGAGGCATTGCTTAATGTTCAAAAGCATGCTCATGCTACTAATGTAAAGGTGAGTGTGTATTCAACTTTACAGGAATTAGTGATTCATATATCAGATAATGGTGTTGGAATAAACCCGTCAAATCAAGGACCAGTTGGTTTTGGGATACAAACAATGAAGGAACGTGCTAAAGAAATCAGTGCCACCATCACTTTTGAAAATAAAAATGGTTTGACCAATGTCATCATTGTAGTTCCCTGGGAGGAGGGGTTATATGAACAATAGCGTCAATAACATTATGCTGGTGGATGACCACAACATCGTTAGAATGGGCCTTAAAGGCCTTATTGACAAAGATCCAGAGCTAAATGTCTGCGCTGAAGCATCTACGCTGGAAGAGGCTTATGAGCTGTTGAAAACAGTGACGCCAGATTTGGTGTTGTTAGACATGAAGCTGCCGGATGGCGATGGATCTGAAGGTGTCAGGGAAATCAAAAAAATCAAACCGGACATCAGGGTGTTGATTCTAACGGCGTATGCTGAAGATTATATGGTACAGGAATCCCTGAGGAATGGGGCTGATGGTTATCTGTTGAAGAACGTTGATGGCAGATCTATCACAAAGGCAATTCATAATGTATTGAATCGATTAATGGTAGTGGACCCCTCTGTGGGAAACACCTTGATGGCACCAGCTGAAAACCCTGTTTTAAGAAAACTTGATGATAGAGAACAGATATTGCTGAGCCTCATCAGCAAAGGCAAAACCAATAAAGAAATTGGTGAGAGTCTCTTCCTTGCGGAAAAGACGGTGCGAAACCTGGTTACAAAAGTCATGAAAAAAATTGAAGTGAGTAACCGAACAGAAGCTGCCGCGTTTTGGTTAAAACATAAGACGGGCAGTCGAAAGTTTTGATTGGCGAACTGATAAGGACAAAAATCCTGCGCCCTAGCAGACTACTTGCTAATTGATCGATGAAGAGGTATAATAAACAGTGTCATCGCAGCCATAAGCTGAGGATGACCGCAGGTTATTTATTTAAGGAGGCGTATGATGGATATGAAACAGATGAAGGGTTTACTGGTATTGGTGCTAATCGCAGTCATAACACTGGGAACATTGACAGCATGTGGTGGAGCGTCTGAGCCGGCAGTTGAAACACAAACACTGACAGGTACAGGCACTGGCTATGCCGGGGAAGTGGTTGTAGAAGTAACCGTTGAGGGTGACACCATTACAGCAATTGAAGTGGTGGAATCAAGTGATACCCCAGGGCTTTCTGATAGTGCGTTTGAAGAAATCATCCCTGCTGTTATTGAAAATCAATCAGTAGAAGGTGTGGACGTTGTTGCTGAGGCAACCGGTTCCAGCGAAGGAATTTTGGAAGCCATTGAAGACGCATTGTCACAGATGTAAATTGTTAGAAGAAAACATTTAAAAAGCAGAATGATAAAAAGCCGATTTTCCTTGGGAAAATCGGCTTTTTATTGAATTTTTATTTCATCTATCGATAGCTATGGATTCCTGGTAACAAATTATTAACACCAATAAAAGTAAATATTACCGCGACAAACCCAATTACCGCGAACCAGGCTGCAGGTTTTCCTTTCCAACCACGGTTGTAACGAAGATGAAGGTACACAGAGTAAATAATCCAGGTGATCAGAGACCAGGTTTCTTTAGGGTCCCAACCCCAGTACCGTGACCACGCACTTCGTGCCCAAATAGCACCGGTAATGATGACCAATGTCAGCATTAAGTAGCCGAAAGCGATGATGCGATAGCTGAGGAAATCACAGGCATCTGGGTCCGGTAACAGTGACCTTTTATCAGACTTCTTGTTGAAAGAAATCAAATAAATAAAGGAAAGTCCTGCTGCCACGGCAAAGGCACCATAGGAAACCACAGCTGTTCCCACATGAATGGCCAACCAATTACTTTGCAGAGCAGGCATTAGTGGCCTTACATGCCTGGGTAAAAGTGAAGCGTAACCCATCATTAAAAAAGCCAGTGGCATGACAAAAGCGCCCACAGCTGTAAAACGATAATAAAAGTGAATGATCAGGTAACAAAGCACAATGCCCCAGGTGAAGCTGTTGGCAAATTCATATTGATTGCTGAAAGGGAGCCGGCCAGATTCGATGATGCGAGCCCCCATGGCCATGGTGTGGACGAAAAAACCCAGTAATGAAACAGAAACAGCCATGTAACCCAGTTTTTCTTTTGATGAAGCCAGGAATATAAAAAAACTCAGTGATGCCACAATGTATAGAACAAATGCAATGGTAAAGAGGTTTTCTTCAAGAACAATATAATTCATTGTATATCCCCTTCTTTCTTATTAAATTGACTCATTTGTCGCTTAAGCCACATGCTGAACCCCCATGAATTCTGCCGTGAGATGGCATGTAAGACACCGTCCCTGATATAAATGTATTTAGGATAAAAGTAAAAAGCCAACATTAAACCGGCTAACAAGAAGAGGCATCCAAGAAGAACGGCATAATAGCCATAGTCTTTTCTGAAGATCAAACCGGTGTACATAACACTGTCGGGAAAACTGATTTCGTAATCCAAGTAGGTAAAACGCTGGTCAGGGTTCATGATGAAGGAATCAACAAACTCTCCAAAATGATATAAAACCACTGCGTAGTGGGGATTCCGTTTTTCCTGGGTCATGGTCAGGGGCATTCCATCCATGCCAATCTGAAAATCCGGGTAATAACCAAATAGTTGAATGTTTAAATGGGCAGGCTGAAAAAATATTGTCTCTTCATCGCGCATGTAAGATTCTTGCACCAGGTCCCCTGATGCCGTCTCACGGATTTGCAATTTGGAAGCCCAGCCAAAACTTGTTTGATACAGCATCATTCCGTTATGCCGTAACGGTTTGTTTACCCATATTGTTTCTTCTTTAATGGGAATGTCATTTTCCAGCACCATCAAATCACTGTAATATTGTTCCACAGAGCCGTCTTCCCGGTGTGTTATATAAAAATCGCTTAGTGACACAGAAAAGTTTTCTTCATGAAAACTGGCAGTTTCTCCAGGCATTAAATTAAAAAAACCTTCCTGAGCGAAATAATTTCCAACAAAACTGCTGAGTATGATGGTGATGATTCCAATGTGGGTGATGGTTGGGCCAAAAACCCCAAAACGATGACGAACTGCCCGGTAAGTTCCCGGCTCATCGGGTGATTCAGAAACTGTAAAACCTTTCTTTTTTAATAAAGGGAGCATGGTTGCAAGGGTGGCATGGTCAGGCCAAAGATTCTCTGCATTAAGTGTAGGAGATGGAAAGTAATTATGATGAAAACGGCGTTGCAGTGAAGGTATCATTTTAAGGGTGCAACCTGACAGGTTTATCAGGAATAAAACCATAATAACCCGAAAAATCCATGAGCTATAGGCCTTGTTGAATCCTAAAAGTAACACAAGTGTGTTCCAGGCGTAATTTTCCACATAAAAGGCATCTGGTAAGTTCTGGGGTAGCAAAGTGCCGAATGTAACATATACCGCCATGAGTATTAATAAAAAAATTCCAAATTGAAGGCTGAAAAGCCAACGTTTTATGCGTGAGATCATGAATTGCCTCCTTTGAGGGTGGTGAATTAGTAAAATACGCTGAAAGAGGGAGATTTCTCTCCCTCAATCAACGTATTTCAATGATAAACAGGATTCTTGTACAATCAAGGTGTTAATTATTCATTTCCGGAGGTACTTCAGGAATCAGGTTCCAGTTGGCCTGGCTGTCAGATTCCAACAGATCACTTTCTTTTAGGAATATATTCTCGTTGCCATGGCAAGCGTTACAGGTTTCGTTCTGGAATGTCAACCGTTGTATGTTATGGGTGGGTGAATACTTCCAGTTACTGATTTCATCATAATTTGGGAGCATATCAGGGCCTACTACTTCAAAAGAATCTACATAAGTCGGTATGTGACGCAGCGTGACATATTCGTAAGGTCGTGTTTCTGACTGAATTGGGTTGTTGCCAATGCGAAACATCAGACGCACATCAGATGTACTGCCAAGCCCTGTTTGATCTTCGTTGTATTCGACATGACACTCAAAGCAGTTATTGTTGGCCTGGGCATGACATACCTGACAGGATACTGTTTCAGTATGAAGGTTATGCACCTGAAGCTCAGATTGACCAGGTTGTTGGTTTTCATGGCAATCATAACAGCTAGGCAATTCTGCCTTAGTCCACATGCTGTCATTCACTTCTCCTGTGCCGTGGAAGTTATTTTGTGGGTGACAATCCATACAAGTCATACCCATTTCAAAGTGAACATCGCCCTGGAACCCAACTGTTCCCATAAATTCACCTGCATTACGGGCTCCATGACAACCAAAACAAGTCTGATCCATGGGTGGTGTTCCTAAAAAATTATGTTGGTCGATCAGTCCGCCTGAATAAACACTGGGTCTGCTTACGTGGCAGTCACCGCATGTAGCATGACAGGAAATACAGTTTTTATCAAAAACTTCTGCATGTTCAGGGGAATCTGATAACAAACTGTCATTGGAGAACGCCATTAACCCATTCTGCATGCCGTGCAGGTTGTAATGAAGTGAATCTGCATAAGTATCCGCAACACCGGCATGGCACTGGTAACATACGCCTTCCAAATCGCTGGAGGGGTAAGGTTGCATACCAGCGTGGGCGGCAGCCTTATCAGCTACATTCTCACCACCGTGACAGGTAATACACCCTAATTCACCATGGGTGGAAGCGGTAAACTCGTTGGACACTAAAAACATTTCTGTGGCCGTCAACTGAGGCCCTGCCACACCTCAGCCTCCTTCACCGCCGTGGCCACCGTCATCAACCAGTTCTGCCATGCTTTCGATGATGTCTGCATCAGTATGACAGGCAACACAACTGGCGCTGTCAGTAGGTGTAATGGCGACAGGTGTGGTGGGGCCTTCGGGTTCGCTTACGGTGGGGCTTTCGGTGGGACTTTCGGTGGGACTTTCAGTTGCAGGACTTCCACATCCCACAAGAACAGCCACCATCAACAAGGTCAGAGCAAGTATGCTGGTCAGATGAGTAATTCTTTTACAGGATAAAGATTGCGTCATAACACCACCTCCTTCATACTCTTATTGTAAACGATAGTAGATTAAATGACAATCAAATATACAAAAAATTCTAACATTGATACATATAGATGCACCTATTGAAAACACGCCCCTCTCAGACAAATCTGGGAAGGGCGCATAACCCTGCTTCCTCATCTGGAAGATGAGTTTATTGAATTGATGATTATTCTGTCACTACGGGAAGTTCTGCGTTATTCCAACCAATCATGCCTCGGTTGGCAGTAAAACTATTGTATCCATTAATGCGCATGTTCACTTGTGTTTGTCCGGCAGTTTGTCCTGAATAGCAGAAGATATAAACAGGCTTCACTTTGCTGACTTCATCCAGTCGGCTGCCAACTTCTCTGAAGGGTATGTTGATAGCACCTTCGATGTGACCTGCTGTATAGTCGTCAGCAGCACGGATGTCGAGAATGGTGATGGCGCCAGGGTTACCTTCGATTAATTCCTGAATTTCTTCCGGAGCTGTAACATGGTTACTGCCGGCAGAAAAATAGTCACTCAATGCTGCATAAACAATTTCCTGCTCAGGTGAAAGATCCATGTCACGGTCATCACCCATCTCGTTTGCTTCCATTTCCAGTGTATCTTCACCTAACTCAAGAGGTGCCCATCCAAAATTCATTCCTGAAGTCATTGAAACTGCATTGAAACCCATTAGGCGAAGTGCAGCTGCACCCTGAGAAGAGTTTTGTCCACTGTAACAGTAAACGATGATTTGACGGTTTGTGGGTAATTTTTTCATTGTATCTGTAAAAGTACCGAAAGGTGCATGATAGGCACCTGGCAGATGGCCTGCATCATAATCTTCAGCCGCACGCATGTCCAGTAATACAACGGCATCTGGGTTATCTGTCATTAATTGAAGTACATCTTCCGCCTTCATGTTATTGTTGCTATCTGGCATTGACGCATAGTATTCTTCGGTGAAAGATTTCAATACTTCTGCTTCATCCAGTTGGGCAGGTTCTTCAGCAGGTTCCTCAGCAGGTTCCTCAGCAGGTTCCTCTGCAGGTTCTTCTACTGGAGCAGGTTCTTCAACCGGTTCTTCGGCAGGCGCTGGAGATCCACATCCAGCAAGCATAGACAGGCTTAACAGTAGAATAAGCAACACACTAATGGTTTTTTTCTTTGACAACATATAAAATCCTCCTTTGAATTATAATATTATTGCTTATGTAACGAGCATAGATGATTTATTTCAAGGCACCCTTGCTGGTAACAGGCATGGCTGCCACAAAAGTTGGGGTTGGAGAAACGAAAGATTATCGGCTTGTTCACCGATGGTTGTCAAGGAACAAAATACGCTGACAATATCCAATTGATAACCTTCTATTCGTTCGAAAACATTTTATATACTATCGAATAAGCCATGCATACGCTGACACTACAATTACAATGTGATATAATGTCATCATAACCGAATGTGAAAATTAAATCAATAATCTTTCGCAAAAAAGACAAAAAAAGTTTATAATAGAACAATACATCGACGCATATCTATGATATCATGATTCATGATGAAGGTTATCAGGGTGATTAGAACGCTGAGGGAAAGGAAGAGTTTAATGATTAGTACACATGTATTAAAAAGCATTAGAGTATCCCGAAACTTAACAGAACGGCAAATGGCTGATGAGATGAAGATACCCATCAATCAATGGATCGACATGGAAACGGGAAAAAGGGATATGACCCCCGGCACATTCAACCGCATGGTGAATGCCTTGCATATTAGCGATGATGAGGTTCCCAGTTGGAAACATATGACTGTGGGTAACCTGGGAAGCAAAATTCGGGTTTTACGAAAAAAGCATCAATACAGTCTGGAACAATTGGGTATCCTGGTCGACATGTCGCCTGCTTACCTCAGCGAAGTGGAAAGGGGAGAAAAAGTTCCCTCCTTTTCTGCAATGAAGTCCATCACAGAGGTGTTCGGGGTGCCGATCAGCTTATTCATAGGTAACAAAAGAAAACAGAGCATCATAGGCGATAAGCTTCGCATAGCACGTAAGGGCCGCCGAATGACACAGAAAGATGTTGCAGAGTCAGCCGGCATATCACCGGCAATGGTGGCACATCTTGAAAACGGAAAAGTGCAGGCCTCCCTGGACACCATAGAAAAAATAAGTGAATTACTTGGCATATCAGTATGTTACCTGATTCTTGAACAAGAAGAAGTTGAAGACATGATCGGGGCAATTACACCGGAAATGAGGGATGTTTTATATGATCCAAAAGTGCAAAGCATTATTGGATCAATCTGCACCTTTTCTAAGGATGAAATGGTGAGAGTGCTTAACTATATTCATCTGATACGTAACCCACATGTACAGAAATAATAACGACAATCAACAAAAAAGTGAAAAGCAAGTCGTCGGCTGAAAAAAGCCGGCGATTTTTTTACGTTATCTGTTGACATTTCAGAGAATGCTTATTACAATGGTGTTAGTTATTAC
Organism: Clostridiaceae bacterium; assembly: GCA_011390155.1. GTDB lineage: Bacteria > Bacillota > Clostridia > Peptostreptococcales > Tindalliaceae > Anoxynatronum. Next base: position 40,728 of record JAABSW010000012.1, on the reverse strand, counting down.
TAACAGCAATGAACGATGAAAAGGAGGACAACATGGCAAAGTCCTATTTAACACGAAAAGAAAAAATTATCATTAACGCGATTGATATCCTTGACCAGGGTGGCATAAATGGTTTGACAATGAAAGAAATTGCCAATCAGCAGGGCGTTACAGAACCCGCTGTTTACAGACAATTCAACAATAAAAAAGAGATTGTTCTAACCATTTTAGGGCGTTTTGCAGCGTTTGATGAAAACCTTATGAACACAGTGAGCCAACAGCAAATGAAACCGGAGGAGGCAATCATCTATTTCTTTACTTCCTACGCCACCTATTATGAAAATTACCCACAAATCGTAACGGCGCTTTTTTCATTCGATGTTTATCGGTATGAACCAGAAGCCAATAGGAGAATGAAGGAAATTATTCAGAAAAGAAGCAGCTTTGTAGAACGGTTAACCCAGGAGGGCATTGAACTGGAAATATTTTCGGCTGACCAGTCTGCACAAATCTATGCACAAATGTTACTGGGCTTATTGTGGTCAAGCATGTACCAGTGGAAGATGGATGAGTGTGGATGGAATTTAAAAAATAACATGATGGAACAGCTGAAATGGATGCTTAACTGCATGAAGCAGTCATCGTAGTAAGATGTCCTGTTTATGTGAAAGTAGCCACCCAGTCACCAACTATGGTAAAGGATGATGCCTATGTTAAAAATCACAGACAAGGAATTTCAACAACTTACAGGCTATATACGAAGTCATTATGGTATAAAATTAGGGCCTGAAAAACGTACATTGATCACGGGCAGGCTTGCCAGTACCCTGGCTCAAAAAGGTTTGGGAAGCTTTGCCGACTATTACGAACATGTTATAAACGACGATTCCGGTCAGGCAGTCTTTGAATTATTGAACAAAATCACCACCAATCACACATATTTTATGAGAGAACCTGAACATTTTCGCTTTTTTCAAAAACAAGTCTTGCCCTGGATTCGATCTGTCGCAGCAAACAAAGATGTACGTGTTTGGAGTGCAGGGTGTTCAAGAGGACAGGAACCATATACCCTGGCCATGATCATGCAAGATTTCTTTGGAAAAGATATTACCACGTGGAACACACCAGTTTTGGCAACGGATATTTCTGCCCAGGCTCTTGAAGCTGCTTATCAAGGTATTTATGGGGCGGAAGAAGTGGCGTCCTTACCTGAACGTTGGCGAAAAACCCATTTCCAAAAATTAGATCAGGACAAATACCAAGTTCAACAGGCTTTAAAAAATGAGCTGATTCTACGCAGTTTTAATTTAATGAATGAACAATTTCCCTTTAAAAAACCTTTCCACACAATATTTTGCCGAAATGTGATGATTTATTTTGATGCACCAACGAAAAAAAAGCTTGTAAAGCGTTTTTATGAACATCTTATGCCGGGAGGATACTTGTTTATTGGGCATTCTGAGAGTCTTGGCCGGGACAGTGAAGGTTTGAGCTACGTACAGCCAGCTGTTTATAGAAAGGAATAATGTCATGGGATCCCAACGAAGAGTAAAAGTATTAATCATTGATGACAGTCTTGTTTCAAGAGAAGTATTGAGAAAAGGTCTGGCAAGGGATATCCGGTTAGAGGTTGTTGGAGTGGCCGGTGATCCGTATGAAGCGGTTGATAAAATTGAAGAATTGGATCCGGACGTGTTAACGCTTGACATTAACATGCCAAGAATGGATGGTATCACGTTTCTAAAAAAATTAATGGGGCAACACCCAATGCCGGTTGTTGTTATCAGTTCCTCAGCAAATAGCGTATTTGAAGCCATTGAATCAGGTGCAGTCGATTTTGTTGCCAAGCCGGAAATCCATACCCCGGGAGATCTGGATGAATTTCTTATAGAAGTGATTAAAAAGATAAAAATTGCATCTGTGGCAATGATGAAGCGTAGCATGCCCAGTGAGGTATCAGAAGAAAATAAGCCGAAGCAGACTTTAGTGCCATCCAGAGAAGTGGATTTAATCGCCATCGGCGCCTCCACAGGAGGAACGGATGCGTTATTGACAGTACTAAAAACACTGCCTGTTACAACACCGGGTATTGTGATTGTCCAACACATGCCGCCGGTTTTTACCCGTATGTATGCGGAACGCCTAAACAGCCAATGCCAACTTCAAGTGAAAGAAGCAGCAACAGGTGATGTGGTGAGTGAAGGCATGGCATTCATTGCCCCTGGAGATCTTCATATGAAAGTGGTGAAAGAAGGGTCTCGCTACCTCATTCGGTGTTATCCAGGGGAAAAAGTAAGTGGTCATTGTCCTTCCGTAGACGTTCTCTTTCAGTCGGTTGCAGACAAGGTGGCACGCAAAGCTGTGGGTATCATTCTGACTGGCATGGGAAGCGATGGGGCAAAAGGACTTCTGTCCATGCGAAAAAATGGGGCCTATACCTTTGGTCAAAACAAAGACTCTTGCGTTGTTTACGGAATGCCCATGGTAGCGTATAATATGGGAGCGGTTGTTCGCCAGTTGCCTCTTGATCGAATAGGAACAGAGTTGATTCGACACCTGCAGAACTGAGGAATAATTATTTTTGGCATCAATCTGGAAGGATGTTACTGCATGCAAAACGAATTAATGGAACTGACATTGGATTCCATCGCTGACGGTATTATTGCAACCGATACAGAGGGGATCATCACGGGTATAAATCAGGCAGCAAAGAAAATGTTGGGTGTGACCGATGAAACAGCGAAAGAGAAACCCATTGATGAGGTCTTTTTGTTAATGGATAAAAACACAAAGAAATCTGTTCGCGGGTTGTGGAAAGAGGCATTGTCCTCTGGAAAAAAAGTGGGGCTATACCAGGATGTGATATTGGTTAATAATGATGGTCACCAGTCTTATGTATCGGCTACGTTTTCTACCATTCAAAAGATGAACCAGACACCGCGGGGTGTTGTGGTTGTTTTTAGGGATGTAAGCCTGTTAAGAGAAAAAGAAGAAAAATTGTATCTATACCAGCTGGCCCTGGAACAAAGTCCTAATGCTGTGGTAATAACAGATGAGGATAACAAAATTGTTTATGTGAACCGACAGTTTACCTTGATCACAGAGTATGGTAGTGATGAAGTAATGGGCAATGATCCAGGATTTTTAAAATCTGGCAGTACACCAAAAACAAAGTATGAACAACTTTGGGATACGTTGGAAGAAGGACGAATATGGACAGGTGAGTTTTATAACCGCAAAAAAAATGGTCAGTTTTATTGGGAAAAGGCAGTGATTTCTCCTATTCAAAACAGCGTGGGAAGAACGACCCACTACCTGGCCATTAAAGAAGATGTGACATTGCAAAAAGCTATGGAAGATGAGTTAAGAAGAACCCGCGTCATGGCGGAGAACAACTTGGAAAAAAGTCAATATTACATGAAACAACTTGAAAAAGCCAGACGGGAGGCAGAACTGGCAAATCGGGCTAAGAGTGAGTTTTTGGCAAACATGAGCCATGAAATTCGAACGCCATTGAATGGCTTATTGGGCATGATCTCATTACTGGAACTCTCATCTCTATCAAAAGAGCAGATGGAAAACCTGGAAGTTATTCGGATTTGTGGTGATAACCTGTTGAATGTGATCAACAATGTATTAGATTTTTCCAAAATAGAATCAGGTAAAATGGAATTGGACTACACCTCCTTTGCGTTTGCTGATTGGCTGGAAAAATCCATGAGTGTGCATCAGTCTCAAGCTGATAAAAAAGGCATTCAACTATTATGGGTTGTCGACTCACATTTGCCCAGACAGTTATCAGGCGATCCTAAGCACCTGCAGCAAATCATAAATAATCTGGTGGGAAATGCCATCAAATTTACCGATCATGGACAGGTTAAAGTAACTGTTAATCAGCTAGTCAAAGAAGAAGAAAGATTATGGGTTGAAATAAAAATTTCAGACACAGGTATGGGGATTCCAAAAGAAGCCATACCCAGGTTGTTCGACAGTTTTACACAGTTGGACGGATCAATCACCAGACGGTTTGGAGGAACAGGATTGGGCCTTTCCATTACCCGCCAATTGATTGAATTGATGGGGGGTAGCATAGAGGTAAAAAGTACGGTGGGAGAAGGAAGCGAGTTTAGTGTAACAATTCCCTTCCTCCTGACAGAGGCAGAAACTATATCAAAATCAGGGTTGGAGAGTGGACAACTGTTAAAAACTAATATAAGCAACCATAAATTACTGGTTGCAGAAGACGATGACATTAACCGGACAGTGATTCTTAGTATTTTGAAAGCCAAAGGGTATGATTTAAGTGTGGCAAAAGATGGTGTGGAGGCAGTAGAACAATGGAAAACAGTAAAACCAGACGTGGTTTTAATGGACATACAGATGCCTGGTATTGACGGTATTGAAGCCACAAGAAGAATCAGAGAAGGGGAAAAAGAATTTGGTACACCGTATACACCCATTATTGCCCTGACAGCCCATGCCATACATGGTGACAGGGAACGGTTTATAGCTTCCGGCATGGATGACTATGTGGCGAAACCCATTGACATGGAAAAACTCTTTGCTGCGGTAAATCGGGTACTGGAACCTGGGTTTGAACCTGATCAGCGAGTTGATAACCAGAATAATCAGGGGGAATACTCCCTCCAGACTCCAGACAAGTTTATATCTGATATGTTTCGGCTAATGGACGACATGGAAGCAGCCATTGATTTGATGGATTATAATAAGGTTGATAATTTGTCAGAGCAAATTAAATTGCTGTCTTTGAGGGCGGGTGAACTTGATATTAAAAACAGAGTATTTAAAGTTCAACTGGCTTCCAGAAAAAATGACTCACTTCAAATAGCCGAAGCTTATGCGGCGCTGAAAAGATCTTATAAAGCGTACCTAAATTTTGTAGGACAAACAACTAAATGGGAACAGAATGGAGGAGATGAGTCATGAGAATATTAATAGCTGAAGATGATCTGGGCAGCAGAAAATTTATGCAACAATTTTTAAAGGCCTATGGTGACTGTGACGTAACGGTTGACGGTATTGAAACTGTTGACGCATTTTTGTTGGCCTGGGATGAAGAAGACCCTTATGAATTAATCTGTCTGGATATCATGATGCCTAAACTGGATGGCTTAAAGGCACTAAAAATAATCCGTGAGCTGGAGAATGATAAAAAGGTGCCGGAGGATAAAAGGGTAAAAATCATCATGACCACAGCACTTAACGAGCAACAGACCGTCTATGACGCTTTCGACCTTGGTTGTGAAGCCTTTGCAGCCAAGCCAATCAACCAGGAAAAACTGAAAGAAGTGTTGGAAAAACTGGGAATAAAACCTAAGACTGAGTAAACACAAACAAGCCTGTCCAAAAAGGACGGGCTTGTTGATATTTGATGCAGGTAATCCTGTTTAACGTGTGTAGTGGTTCCAGTGCATGACTTCATTGAGTGATCTCTTTTGTGCTTTAAAATCTTCATCACTGTACCCAAGGGATACGATGGAGATCACTTCCAGGTCCATGGGTGCCCTTACGATTTCTTTTAACCGTGTGCACAGGTCATCGTACATGGGTGGAATTTTACAGGGGACCCCTTCGCACATGGGTATGTCATCGTTTTCATAATAAGGGCCTTTGCACCCTCCGATCCAGCAGCTTTTCAGATCATAGAGTCGCGCTGCGATGATGATGTTTTGTGTGGCAGCAGATCCGTCCTCAATATAATACTCTGAACTTTTGTGGCACAATACCATAATGGCGGCAGCAGCATCCTTAATAAACCTGCCATTGGCATGGGTTCCTGCCAATTCAGCCAGCACTGCCTTGTCTTCAATCACCACAAACTCCCAAGGCTGGATGTTTCGGGCAGTAGGCGCCATGCGAGCTGCATCCACAAGATCTTCTAAAATTTCTTTGTCAATTGGTTTGTCATCATAAGTCCGAATGCTTCTAATATCCTTTAAAAATGCTGTTTTTTCAGGATTCACCTTCATAAAACCCCTCCATTCGCCAAATTTATGTACACATTATGGACAATAAGTAGATACCCATCAGATCCCTGTGTTCAATCATTTTTTTAATCTCATTCTGTTTCCGGGAAAAACGCATGGTAAATTGATGCTACGGCTTTTTCAAAATCTTTGTTTTCAACACCAACAATGATGTTGATCTCGCTGGATCCCTGGTCAATCATCCGTACATTGACACCTGATTGATAAAGGGCAGTGAACAACCTGGCAGAAATGCCGGGGGTATAAGCCATACCATGACCCACTGTGGCAACCAGGGCCATATTAGGGTAAACTTCCAATAAATCTGGTTGGCACTGGTGTTGTATTTCTTCCAACAATTTATCCAATTTGCTATTCAGTTCACTGTTGCTAATAACAAGGGAAAGTGTATCAATGCCTGAGGGCATGTGTTCAAAACGAATCTGCAGCTGCTCCAGAATTGTCAGTAACCTTCGGACAAAACCAGACTCCCGTTTCATCAGGTTTTTTTCGATGGCGATGACAGTGAAATCTTTGCGTCCGGCAATGCCGGTAATGGAACCTCTGGGAGTGACTGGATCAGCATAGCTGACGATCATAGTTCCTGGGTTTAATGGATCATTTGTATTTTTAATGTTGATGGGGATGCCAGATTCCAGTACAGGGAAAATGGTTTCTTCGTGCAACACCCGTGCGCCCATGTACGACAGCTCCCTCAACTCACGATACGTGATGGTGTGAATGGGTTTTGATGCAGGGACAATGCCAGGGTCGGTGACAAGAAATCCGGAAACATCTGTCCAATTCTCATAAATATCCGCCGCAGCAGCACGTGCAACCACAGCACCTGTTATGTCAGAGCCACCTCTGGGAAAGATCTTCAAACTTCCATCGGGTAAAGAACCATAAAATCCTGGAATGACGACCCGTTCTCCAGGAGATGTAAACTTCTCCAATGCCTCGCGAGTGGCATCCGGATCCACAAGACCATCCTGGTTAAAATGGATGATATCTGCAGCATCCACAAAACGACAACCCAGGTAGTGGGATAATAAAAGACCGTTTAAGTACTCGCCTCTGCTGACGACATAATCCAGGCTGGCGCCGCTGCCAATTTCATGCTTCGTATTCTCCAGCACTTGTTCCAGTTGACAATTAATGGATAATGAGTTTTCTATTTGCAGGTAACGGTCGGCAATCATACGGAAAATTTCAGAAAAAGGAACACGGTGTGAAACCTGTGCATGACATAAATAAAGCAGGTCAGTAATTTTAATGTCCTCCCGGTGACGTTTGCCAGGTGCGGATGGGACAATGAACAAACGGTCAGGGTCAGAAAGTATGATGGATTTAACCTTTTCATATTGTGCCGTGTCAGACAGTGAACTTCCGCCAAATTTGGCAACTTTAATGGTCATGATCAACACCTCCAGGTGATTAATAGCATTATAATGTAAATTTTCCGGCAGAGTCAACTTTTTTTCGTCAAGATGATAAAATAGGTAAGGGGGTGTACTCATTGCCGTATGTTTATATACTGCGTTGCGCAGACAATACCTATTATACCGGTTGGACAACTGATGTTGAAAACAGGCTTCGCATGCACAACACAGGGAAGGCTTCCAGGTATACCCGGTCCCGCATACCTGTCAGCCTGGTTTATGTGGAAAAACTTGGGGATAAATCCACAGCATTAAAAAGAGAACACCAAATAAAAAAAATGAAACGATGCGACAAAGACTCTTTAATAAAACGCACAGAAAAACCGGCATCTCAGTAGATGCCGGTTCAATTCGTTTGTCAGGCAGAAGCGGTGTCTATTGAGCGCCTCTGGCAGCCATTTCTTTGTCAAGCATGTAAAGCACATGTCCCTTGTCGCCAACCATCTTAATTTTTTCAAGGATGGTCAACATGGCGTCTTCTTCTTCCACTTGTTCATCAACAAACCAATTGAGGAAAGAAACAGCCGGATAATTTTTCTCTTCCACGGCAATGCTCATCAGTAAATGGATTCTTTTTGTCACAAACTGCTCATGGGCATAACCAGCCTCAAAAACAGCTTTTAAGGAATCGAATTCATTGGTGGGCTCATCCAATCCCTGGATGGTGACGCGTTGTGATAACTCGTCAATAAAACCAAAGAACTTCATGGCATGCATGTTCTCTTCCTGAGCTTGCGCTTTGAAGAAAGTAGCAAAGCCCGGCAGGTTTTGCTCGTAGCACCAGGCTGACATTGCCAGATAGTAATTTGCTGAAAACATTTCATACTTAATTTGATCATTCATTTCTTTTAATAGATTTTCGGATAACATTGTTCATCCTCCTGTTCAAAAATTAGTAAGTAAGGTACTATATGTATTATACACCTATGGCTGGTAAATAAACAGGATTCTTAGCTTCTGGTGGAGTTTTAAATTCCTCTGAAGGTTAGAACCCGCTATCCATAAGCCGGTGTACCAAATGTACTATGTGGTTGCAGGCACTTAATTTATCCATGAAGGTGGTATTCACTGTAGATACATTTAAAGATAGCTGATAAGCAGAATCAGTATTATTAAGAAAAACGTGAGCTAAAACAGGAGGCCGAATATGTACATTAAATTATTGGCAACTGATCTGGATGGTACCTTACTGGATGATTACAAACGATTGTCTGGCAAAAATATCGATGCATTGAGGCAGTTAAATGAAAAAGGTATTCAGATTGTCTTGTGCACAGGGCGCCCCTTTCACACTGTAGAGCCATACCTGCCCCAGTTGGACATCCCATGCTGGCTTATCACCAATAACGGGTCTGTCATCAGGAATCCGGCGAATGACATAATCCACACCCGGTATATCCACCATGAGGCACTGGAAAAAGTCCTGGTCACCCTGGGACAACCACCTAAGCTTTATTACCATGGTTCAGATAACCATAATACGTATATACAAAGCCGGTGGGATCGGATGAAAAACATATATGGTTTTGAACGAAGGAGTTTATGCTCACCTGTTAAGGCAGCTTTGCATGCCTTTAACACAGTCTATCTCTCACCCATTCACCGACAAGTTGATTTTTCAACTTTCTCTAAAGGTGGTGGACGCCTGGCAAACCTTATTATCATATCAAGAGATTTAGAAGCCCTTGACATAAAAAAGCAGCAATTGGAAGTCATTGAAGGAATTTACCTGACCCGCTCGGGTAGGGATAACCTGGAAGTGCTTGACCAGGAAGCAACAAAAGGCAACGCATTGCACTGGCTGGCTGAATATGTGGGTATTTCGATGGAAGAAATTGTTGCTATTGGCGATCATGACAATGATATAAGCATGGTACAAATGGCAGGCATTGGCTTTGCCACGGGTAATGCTGAACATCTCATAAAGGAGCAGGCAGATTACGTCACATCGACGAACAATGAAGACGCGCTGTGGGACCTGTATCAAAAACTAAGAGAACTGCAAAAAACATAAACCCCGGAATTGATTTCCGGGGTTTTGTTAGTAGAGCAGCAGACGTGTGATGAGTGGCGAGAGCAGAAAGAGCAGAACAGCCACTGTTGCTGCCCAGATAAAAATCCTGGTGCTGCGTTTCATGGGCTGCTTGTCCATACGGTAATGAGCCCACATGAGTAATCCTATGGTTGCAAATTGAATGTAGCGCTGGTAAGGTGCCAGCACGGAGACATATGACAATGCGAAGCCACCAAGTCCTAGTGACACAACCACCATGGGAACCACTCAGCACATGGCTGATAAGAAGGCGCCAACAATTGCTCCGGCGCCAAGGAGATGATCCTTGTTATTTTTCATGAATTCACCTTCAATCATTAATATGGATAAACAGGATTATTAGCAATGGTAGTCATCTGATAAATGATAACTATTCTCTATCAATATAATACCACAAAGATTGATGGAATGGAAACTTTTAAAAAATGTGAAAGTTAAGAAGGGTTTTTATGTTTTTTGTCGAATAACCGACAAAGCAGGGTCAACATTTTAATTGACCGAAGAAAGAAAGAGAGGAGAAAGGTTATGAGTGTTTTTCCTGATGCAAAAATATTGGACATTGATTTAAGCAAAGGGACCATTGATACAAAATCACTGCCAGGAGAGATTTACAGGTTGTACCCAGGAGGGTCTTCCCTGGGGTTATACCTGGCCTTGCAGGAAATGGGGGCGGGTATTGATCCGTTATCCCCAGAGAATATGTTGATTTTTTCAGTTTCAGTGCTCACAGGATTGCCCATCAGTGGTCAAAGCCGACTGAATATCACCACAAAAAGCCCTTTGACGGGTACCATAGGTGACAGCCAGTCAGGTGGTTTCTTCCCTGCCCAACTGAAAATCAATGGTTATGATGCCATTATCTTCCGGGGGCAGTCAGAAAAACCGGTATATCTTTACATTGATGGAGAAAAAGTGGTATTAAAAGATGCTTCTTCGGTATGGGGAAAGGTAACCGGCGAGGCGGAAAAAATGATTAAAGAAGAGTTGAATGATCAACAACTGGAAATTGCTCAAATTGGTCCAGCTGGTGAAAACATGGTTAAATATGCATCCATTATGAACATGTCCAATCGTGCCAACGGTCGCAACGGTACGGGAGCAGTAATGGGGTCAAAGCATTTGAAAGCTGTGGTGGTAAAAAAAGGTAAGGCAAGAAAGGCGGAGGATCAGGAAGGTTTTAAATCGTTGACAGGCAACGTGAAAGAACGCATCATCGAGAATGAAGGCATTGAAGCTTTGGGTAAATTTGGAACAGATGGTGAATTGAACGGTCATAACCGTGATGGCTTTTTACCGACACACAATTTTAGTTCAGGGTATTTTGGAGATAAAGCCAAGAAAATCACCGGCACAACCATGGCCAAAACCATTCTGAAGGGACGAGACACCTGTTTCAGTTGTGCCATTCGCTGTAAGCGTGTGGTGGAAGTGGAAGGGAAAGTGGATCCTTTTTATGGAGGTCCTGAATATGAGACCTGTGCAGCTTTTGGTTCCTATTGTTTGACAGAGAACCTGGAAGACATAGCAGTGGCAAACCAATACTGTAATATGTATGGGTTAGACACCATCTCATGTGGAGCAACCATCGCTTTTGTCATGGAATGCATGGAAAAAGGCATTATGACCAAAGACGATGTGGATGATATGGATATCACTTTTGGTAATGGGTCAGTTTATCCGGAACTGATCAAAAAAATTGCCCTGCGGGAAGGAATAGGCGACATGATGGCAGAAGGCAGTTACCGCATGGCGGAAAAACTGGGACCTGAAGCACTGCCACTCAGTGTAAGTGTTAAAAAACAGGAATTGCCTGCCCACATGCCACAATATAAACCGGCTGTGGGACTGATCTACGCCGTTAACAATTTTGGTGCAGATCACCAATCATGTGAACATGATCCCTTCCTCACTATGCCGGCAGACGCAAAAGAACAAGTATGGTTGGGAATGCTGGGCATTAATCTCCAGTATGATGAACAAAAAACCCTGGACGATGGAAAAGTTCGATTTGCCATTGCAGGCCAAAAGTTTTATTCCATGATGGACACACTGTGCCTATGTCAATTTTCCTGGGGACCATCCTGGCAGTTATACGGACCTGCTGAATTGGTGGATGCATGCAAATATGGCATTGGCTGGCAGACTTCTGTTCAGGAGTTAATGGACATTGGGGAGCGACGTATCAACATGATGCGATGGTTTAACGTGCGGGATGGATTCAGCGCCAAGGATGACGTGCTGCCAGAGCGTATATTTGACCCAATGCCAAATGGTCCATCGGAGGGGCATCAAATGCTGAAAGACGATTTCGAAAAAGCGAAGGAATCCTACTATGGATTCATGGGATGGGATCAGGATGGTAAACCAAGGGAAGCAACACTCAAAAGACTTTCATTAAACTGGTTGCTGGATTAATAAGACAAAAAAATTGCCCGGCCTGATGACAGGCCGGGCTGAATATTTATCCTGTTGATAAGTGATGACGCTTTTTCTTGACGAAAGTGGCTGTGTTCCATAGAATAGAAGAAAAGTGGAAGAGGATGATGGCATGGCTGATCGTAATGACAGGCAGGAAAGGCGTAAAGGTCCGGATATCTGGCTTAGGATGATCCAGTGGATCGGTTTGATTTCCTGGGGACTTATGTTGCCGTTATTATACCTCATCGACCGTGCAAAACCAGAATTTGAAACGTTTTTTGACAAAATGTTTGGCCTGCAGGTAAGGTCTACCTGGAACCTGGATGTTTATAGGTGGGCTGTGATGCTGATGTTCTTTCTATTGATTTTATCAGCTGTCGGGCTCATCATCAACAAAACACGAAACCGCCGCAGAGAAGACTATTACCGCATTAACCTGATCATTATTTTTCTGTTGTCAGCAACTGGTATATTTTATTATGTTGCAAAATTTTTGTTGTAAGGATGCATCTCGTTGGTAAGCAAGAGATACAATGTCTTTAAAGCAGGTGCGAATATGAATGTGATGATGAACCAGAAAAACATGAATATCGAAGAAGGAAGCCGGGTCATTGACCTGCTGGCTTCAGTCGGATTGTCAAAAAGGGTGGCTGTCTGGGTGAATGACCAGAGGTTGTTGCAGAAACAGTATGAAACCCGACAGCTTAAGGAAGGAGACCGGGTAAAAGTACTGCGTCCCCTTGGAGGTGGTTAGTTTGTTTACCTGGTAATAAGTTGTGGCAGTCATCGGATAACTAAATGATAGAGAACAAGGAGGCAATGCTTTGGAAAAACAATATGTTATATTTAAACTAAACAGAGAAGAATATGGTGTGGAAATTAGCCATGTGCAAGAAATTACCGAAATAAAGAGTATCACCACGGTCCCCAACACACCTGTCTTTGTGGAAGGAATCATTAACCTGAGAGGCAAAATTGTTCCCATTGTAAGCATTAAAAAACGTTTCGATTTGCCACAACAGGCTGAAATGGGAGAACAGAGGATCATCATTATCAATTTGAAAGATAAGCAGGTTGGTTTTATTGTTGATGACGCTTCACAGGTATTAACCCTTGATGAAAACCAGATTGAAAAACCCCCTGAATTAGTTGCCGGTATCGACAGGGATTACATCATAGGCATTGGAAAAGTGGAGGATAAGATTATTGTGCTCCTTGATTTGGAAAAAATTCTGTCAGAGCAGGAACAAAAAGAAATTGAAAAGATGTAAGAAATTAGAAATTCAAAACCTTCAGCCACATGGATAAACATGTAGGGCTGAAGGTTTTTACATGTGTTTTATTTTGTGCTTTTAAGGGGAATAAGGTACAATATGGTTGTAAAGCTCATCATCATCGATTTGAGTGAAGGAGAGAAAAATATGAAAAAACACAGAACCCCGGGAGACATGCCCCAGGAAATACGTCTAGCCTATGCCAAAATAGTCGGTTTGGTATTAATGGCAACCCCTTATCCGGAAACGTCAGTGGTGGTGGTTTTTTACAGGTCATTGCATGAGTTGACATTAAAAGAAAAGGAACGTCGTGCAGTACTGGAGTTTATGTTGTCACCAGACACAGATCTCAATACACTTTGTAGCACACTGATGTCAGTGGAGCTCGAAGAAGAAAGGAACCTGCTGCGCTTTTCATTGGTGGAAGACATCTATCATATGCTTATGGCAGACCACAATGCAGGAGACGAAGAAACAGTGCTTTTTAACCAGGTATTGGACAAACTAGCTATTCATGAAGAACACATTGATATGATCCGCCAAATGTACAATAGTGACAGCACATATCTTCCAAAATTGAAGCCTGAAAATTTACCCCACAAGGTTGTCCGTCAAACAGCTGCAGGGTTGGTCGGGTTGAGCGTACCCGTAGGTATGGTGGCAGTGTCAGGAGAAAGAGGTCTATCGCCCTGGGGTATCGCCAGTGGTCTAAAAGCCATTAGTCCCGGAAAAGGTCGCAATAAAAGCCTGGTTCCCGGACTGCTCATCACCCTGGCTGCCGGAGGTATGGCCTGGCGTTCAACCAAATGGCTTTTGCATTATCCTGAATGGAAACGTCTATGGATGTTAAAACGTCTTAAAAAAAGTGAAATAAAAAAAATGAAACAAACAGCAAAATGCATTGATGAGGACATTCTTATGATGCAAAAACAAATTGAATCAAGGGCGGCTGATTTTGCAGAAACAGACTCTTGGGTGACCCTTGAAAACCTTCTAAAAAGAAGCAGATCATTAATTCGGGTGAAAAATGAGGAAATAAAAAATGAAATACAGTTTTTGTAGTGTAAAGTTAATCAGACTCATTTCCATCTGCCTGGCATGCCTCTTTCTTACTTCCTGTACCATGGGATTGACAGTGGTGGATGAAAGGCTGGATACAATTGATACAGAACCAGTGATAGAGGCAACAAAAGAGACCCTGCCCTTATATCCCCATGGATCTGTGGATTCATCCCTTCAACAGGTGACAAATGTAAAAACAGCACCACGTCAGCTGCGATTGGCTGTTGTGGGTGACCTGATGGTTCATGGACCACAGATCAGGGCACAACAGCAATCGGATGGAACCTATGATTTTCATAACAACTTCCATTTCATTAAACCCTGGCTTCAGTCATCCGATGTTGTAGTGGGAAACCTTGAAACCACTTTTGCTGGTTCCAGTCAAAAATACAGCAGTTATCCCAGGTTTAACACACCTGATGCCTTTGGTGAGGCTTTGTTTGAGGCTGGTTTTCATGGTGTTTCAACGGTAAACAACCATACCATTGATACTGGTAGCCAGGGATTTTTTCGAACACTTACTGTGCTGAAAGAACTGGGAATAAAAAACATGGGAACCAGGAGCCATGATACCAATGAGTACTGGCAATTATTCATCCATGATGAAATTGTACTTGGTATCACGGCCGTTTCCTATGAAACCCCCAGGGCGTATGGCAGAAGAACATTAAATGCACTGATAATCCCCGAAGAACTAAAAGGATTGATTAATTCGTTTGACTACCATACCTGGGAGGATGATTTGGTGTCAGTGAAAGAACAACTGCAGGCTATGAAAGAAGCGGGAGCAGACATCACAGCGGTTATGATTCATTGGGGGGAGGAATACCAGCCACAACAAAACCAGTGGCAGGAAACCATCGCCAACGAACTGGCAGCAGCTGGAGCAGACCTGATTCTGGGATCTCATCCTCATGTATTACAACCGGTACGACCTATACAGCGGGAAGCAGAGGGCCGTACAAGTTGGGTGGTCTATTCTTCTGGTAACTTTATTTCAAACCAGCGGTTTGAAATCTTAAAGCGCCATGAACCAGAAGATGGAGCAATATTTTTTGTGGACATCTTAAAAGACCCTGTCAATGGATCTGTTGAAATACAGGATGTCAGTTACCAACCCACTTGGGTACATCGGTACTGGAAAAACAAGCAACTGGTGTATGAAATATTACCTCTAACAGAAGCATTGAACCAACCGGAAGAATATAACCTCATATCAAGTGACAGCCTGATCCGGGCACAAAATTCTTTTGAACGAACAACAACTCAATGGCATAACCTTTCCATGCTTCCGTTACCAGTTACTGAACCATAAGGTTCAGTTGTTAAAAAACATGGGAAAAGACTTGTGAATAAGGGTATAAATCTTATGATTGGCACAATGTAAAAAAAGCGTTATAATGGATTGTACCCGCTTGTTGCGGACAGCATGACAGGAGGTTGTGTTGATGATAGTAGGTATTCCCAGAGCATTGCTCTACCATTATTATTACCCGTTCTGGAAAACGTATTTTGAAGAGTTGGGCATCGAAGTCATGGTTTCACCGCCAACCAACAAAGTCGTTATGGATTTGGGTGTCAAGGCATCTGTTCCAGAAATCTGTGTTCCCATTAAAGTTTATTTGGGACATGTTTTGGAGTTGGTTAACATGGGAGCCGACTGGATTTTTGTTCCCCGGTTTGTGTCCATACAAAAAGGACAATTTTTCTGTCCAAAATTTATGGGTCTGCCAGACATGATTCGCCATTCCTTTCCCCACATTGCATCACGTTTATTGATACCGGCCATCGAAAGTACTACCGACGATTTAGCCACTTCACCAAAGCAGTACCGGGAAATCGAGGAAAAGTTAGGTATTTCCACCGCTGCCAATAAAAGGGCGTTGAAAAAAGCAGAAACAGTATGGATTGATTTTCGGCGATGGAGCCTGAAAGGCTATGAGATTCCTGACGCAATGGCCCTTGCCCTGGGGACTAAAAACCCACAGCAAGAGGCAGCAACTATAATAGAACATCAGCAGGACGAAATCACCCTGGGGGTTCTGGGGTATGTGTACAACCTGTATGATTCTATGATCAGCCTTGATATTCTCAGTAGGTTGCGAGAGATGAATGTTAAGGTTAAAACCTTTGAAATGATTCCCGAACGCATGTTGAAAGAACGGCTGATTGGAATGCCCAAAACCATGTTTTGGACTTTTAGCGATAAACTGTTTGCGGCAGGGTACCACTTCTATAACGAAGAAAGCATCGATGGCCTGATCCATGTAACAGCCTTTGGTTGTGGACCGGATTCCATGCTGGGGAAATTGCTTGAACTGGATTCTGTCAAATACCAAAAACCTTTTATGACTGTTCGCATTGACGAGCATTCCGGTGAAAATCATTTGCAAACCCGGATTGAAGCGTACGTGGATATGCTGCGTCGTAAAAAACAGTTGAATACGCAAAGAGGTGCTTAGCCATGAAAGTGTCATTTCCCTATATGGGTACCACTGTGGTTTATAAGAAATTATTGGAAATGCTGGGGCATGAAGTGATTATGCCACCGAAGCCCACACAAAAAACCATCAACCTTGGGGTCAAATACAGTCCTGAGTTTGCTTGTTTTCCATTAAAAGTGATCATGGGCAGTTATTTTGAAGCCATCGACAAAGGCGCTGAAGTTATTATAACTTCAGGAGGCCATGGCCCATGCCGTGCGGGATTTTACGAGCGGGTTCACAGAAGAATCCTGGAAGCAGAAGGACACTTTGTTGATTTTATTGTTTTCGATTCCATGTTCCGTGATCGTAAGACTTTCATTGAAAATGTCAAACGACTCAAAGGAAAAACACCTTTGCATAAGGTGATTCATGCCCTATGGATGGTGTATGATATGATTGGCAAATTGGATAAACTGGAAATGGAAGTACAGCGTATACGTGCCTATGAAGTGAACCGAGGGGAAACCACCCGGATATGGGAACACATACAGAAAATGTTTGACAAGGCATATACGCGAGGGGCATTGCGAAATGCCTATGATAAGGGAAGAAAAATGCTGGCGGCCATTGAGCTTCACTCTGTGGAAGAAGAAAACCGCATCCGCATCGGAATTGTTGGAGAAATCTATGTTGTCATGGAAGATTCCATCAACATGAAAATGGAACAACTTCTTAACAGCCTTGGTGCTGAGGTTGAGAGATCCCAATACCTGTCACAGTGGGTTACCTATAATATGCTGCCAAAATGGATAAACTGGTCCCACGAAAAACATATCCTAAAACTAAGTGATCCCTATTTACCCATACAAATTGGCGGACATGCCAAACAAAGCGTGGGTCAAATCGTTGATTACAGCCGTCGAGGGTTCGACGGAGTGGTTCACCTGATGCCCTTTGGATGCCTGCCGGAACTGGTATCCCAAAGTATCATTCCTAAAATAAATGAAGATTTCGGGATTCCGGTGCTCACCATATCCCTGGATGAACAAGCAGGCATTGCCAATAACCAAACCAGGGTGGAAGCTTTTATTGATTTGGTGAAAAGCAAACACAAAGAGCGATTGAGCCAGGGCGAGAAAAACATTAACAAAAGTACACAACATGTGACCACCACTGGTTAAGCAGTTTATTCGTTGATTATAGGAGGATGAAATCGTTGCGAGAGCTCTATTTGGGTGTAGACGTGGGATCTGTCAGCACAAACATTGTGTTGGTGGATGAAGACATTAATGTGATTTCAAGCCAGTACATTCGAACCAATGGACAACCTTTGGAAACGGTAAAAACAGGACTGAAAAAGCTTAAAAAAGAATTCCCTGTTGATGGTAAAATCAAAGGTGTTGGTACGACTGGCAGCGGCAGACAACTGGTAGGTGTTATGATTGGTGCAGATGTGATTAAAAATGAAATAACTGCCCACGCAACAGCCACCATTCATTTTGTACCAAATGTCAAAACCATTTTTGAAATAGGTGGTCAGGATTCCAAAATTATCGTGGTGGATAACCAGATGGTCACAGATTTTGCCATGAACACAGTTTGTGCAGCGGGCACAGGCTCTTTTTTGGACCACCAGTCTGAACGACTGGGCATTCCCATTGAAGAATTCGGCGACAAAGCGATGGCAGCCGACAGAGATGTTCGTATTGCAGGTAGATGTACTGTTTTTGCGGAATCAGATATGATTGCCAAACAACAGTTTGGTTTTTCCAAATCTGAAATCATCAAAGGACTTTGCGAAGCATTGGTACGCAACTATATCAATAACCTGGGCAGGGGTAAAAAATTGGAACCGCCTTTTGTTTTCCAGGGGGGTGTGGCGGCTAACAAAGGAATCAAAGCTGCTTTTGAGAAGGAAATTAATCACGAAATCATCATACCTGAACACTATAACATCATGGGTGCCCTTGGCTCTGCCATTCTGGCCCGTGATGGCAACTGGAATTCCCAGACAGAAACCTTGTTTAGAGGGTTTGAAGCGGCAGACTTGGAGTTTGTTCCCAGCACTTTCGAATGTGAAGATTGCCCAAACCATTGCGAAGTGGTAGAAGTACGCCTGGATAAAAAAATCGTTGCCCGTTGGGGTGACAGGTGTGGCAAGTGGACAAACTCAGTTAATACAGTAATTTAATTGAGAATCACTGCCTCTGCTCTGAGGTCAGGGCAGAGGCATTTAAGAAGGAATGATACCCTCCCCTAGGGGGATGGTTAAATAAATGACGAACAGAGAAGGAGTGTTGTGAATGGCAGAAGTGTCTTGGATTGTTGCCCTTGCCGCGGGAGGCCTCTCGTTTTTGTCGCCTTGCATTCTACCCCTGGTGCCAGGGTATATTGGTTATATCAGCGCGGGGATTAATGACGAAGATGACGCAGAACCCAGAACGGGCTTAATGGTCATTCGATCTTTATTTTTTGTTCTGGGCTTTTCGTTGGTTTTCATCGCCTTAGGAGCAACGGCAAGTGCTGTAGGTCGGTTCTTATACCAGTATGTACAATTTTTGAACCGAATTGCTGGTGCATTCATTGTTTTTTTTGGTTTGTATTTGCTGGGGGTCATTCCCATGGAAAAACTGGGAAAAACCTTTCGCATACCCGTTCCAAAAGCCGGTGGTGGTTCCGTCAGTGCATTCTTGATGGGAGTGGCCTTTGCTGCAGGATGGACACCATGTATTGGTTCTGTGCTGGCAGGGATCTTATTGTATGCAGGCATGTCAGATACCATGACCCAGGGCATTCTGCTACTTGGCTTTTATTCCCTGGGACTGGGGATTCCCTTTATCCTGACTGCTCTTTTCCTGAAATGGTTTTACGGTTTTGTTGCCAAGTTTGATAAAGTATTGGCCAAGGTAAGCAAGGCAGGTGGGTTTTTGCTGGTACTGCTGGGCGCAGGTATCTTTTTTGATAAAATGGCAGATTTAACATTGTGGTTAATGTCAATAGGGTTTCCCACACTGTAAGATAAAAGACGGGAGTGATGAAAGTGAAGAATAAAACAATTGTGATTTTGATTATCCTCATGGGTTCACTGTTATTTGTGCAAGGTTGCAGCAATCCTGAGACGGAAGCGCCTGAGGTAACGGTGGCTCCTGGAGAAGAGAATGTTGAAGAATCGCCAACAAAAGAAGAACCAGTGAATGAGTCACCACCCATCGGCATTTTTCAGGGGAACACAGCTCCGGATTTTACTCTGTATGACCTGGAAGGCCGGGAGGTTTGCCTGTGGGATTTAAGAGGACAGCAGGTGATTGTTAATTTCTGGCAACTAAGTTGCCCGCCTTGCCTGGCAGAGAAGGAAGTTTTTCAGTCTTTTGTCGATGAATATGGCAATGAAGAGGTAGTCATATTGTCTGTTAATCTGAGAGACTCTCAACAGCAGGTGGAGGCCTATATGGCAGAACATGATTATACTTTTCCGGTGTTGTATGATACTAGAGATAATTTTGCTGCTGTGGAATACGGCGTAAGGGCAACACCCACCAGTGTGTTCATCGATGAAAACGGATTGGTGAAACACAGGGTGGAAGGCATGATGAACCTGGAATTCATTAGAGAGCGTGTTGGCATAGAATAAACAGGTAAAGGATGTATTCAATCAGAACCGTCGTTTAAAAATGGCGGTTTTTTTCGTGATGGTTCTCGATTGCAAAAGCCTCAAAACTGCGTTACACTGAATGAAGATAAGTAAACCCAATCATTCAATCTATTTCAGGAGTTGAAAACATGAAGCCGGATATGAAACTGGTTCGAAAAATAGACATAGGTCTTATCATTATTGTGTTGCTGTTATGTGCCTATGGTTTGGTGGCCATCTCCAGTGCTGCACTGAACCACCGCCTGGGAGCCGGCACATTTATACAAAGTCAGATAAGATCCATTCTTGTGGGCATTGTGGCCATGGTGTTCACCGTGGCCATCGATTATAAAACAATTCGAAGGTTGGCCCTGCCCATCTACGGGGTCAGCATCCTGCTGCTGTTACTGGTATTGTTTGCCGGAACAGGGGCGGAAGAATGGGGCGCCAACCGTTGGATTCGCATCGGCGGTTTTGGTTTTCAGCCTGCCGACTTTGTGAAACTGGGGCTTATCATCTTTCTGGCCAGGGTGGCAGAAGATCACAGAGATTACCTGGACAGTCCCGGGGTTTTGATTAAAATTGGTCTGTTGATGGCACTGCCCATGGGACTCATCATGATGCAGCCAGACCTGGGAACCACGGTCATCATTGCGGCTTTTACCATTGGTATTTTATACATCGCCGGATTGCAATACCGTTACCTTTTCGCAGGTTTTGGCATGGGTTTGGTTGCTTTACCCATCTTTTGGCAGTTTCTGGAAAATTATCAAAAAACAAGAATTCTCATTTTTTTAAACCCTGAAATGGACCCATCTGGCGCAGGCTATCAGATTATACAGTCCAAACGAGCTGTTGGCTCAGGCATGATGTGGGGCCAGGGTTTGTACAAGGGAACACAAAGTCAATACGGATTTTTACCGGAAAGACACACAGATTTTATTTTTTCTGTGATTGCTGAAGAATTGGGCTTCATTGGTACTGCTGTCTTAATGGGACTGTTTTTTATTTTGTTGTTCAAATGTGTACGAATCGCCATGAATGCCCGGGACGATTTTGGTATGTACCTGGTCATTGGCGTTGTCTTTATGCTGGCCTTTCATATTATTATCAACGTGGGCATGACCATTGGCCTATTTCCCGTTACAGGGAAGCCGTTGCCCTTTATTAGCCATGGGGGTACCTTTATGCTAACCAACTTCATTGCCATTGGTATGGTGCTGAACGTGAACATGCGGCGGGATCTAATCAATTTCTAAAACGCATTACGATGGTAAACTCATGGCCCTGATTGTTAATTTTAGAATTACCACCATTATTTTGGGTATTCAATAAACGCAATCAAAATGTACAAAAAAGTTGATGAGCATAAAAAAGGCAAAAAGGAGGCTTTTTATGAAATTTATCACTGT
This sequence comes from Clostridiaceae bacterium, assembly GCA_011390155.1. GTDB lineage: Bacteria > Bacillota > Clostridia > Peptostreptococcales > Tindalliaceae > Anoxynatronum. The sequence goes on along the minus strand of JAABSW010000012.1, from coordinate 19,044 downwards.
AAAAATTGAAGGAAAAGAGACGCCTGCATTACTGGTTCGGGACGGCCATGAAATATTACCCATTTCCGCTGCATTGGGAGACAATGCCCCCCGAAATTTACTGGAATTGGTAGAACGTGATGATGAGACAATATTAAACGCTTTGCGCGATGCCCAGGAAAACCCGGGCAAAGACACATTATATCTTGCGGATGTTGAACTGATGGCACCCATTCCTTATCCGATTCGCAATATCATTTGCCTGGGTCTAAATTATTCGGACCATGCCACAGAGTTAAAAGACAGCTTCGGAAAGCAGCGAAAAGAGCCATCGGCGCCAGTGTATTTTACTAAGATGACCAATGAAATTGTAGGGCCAGGTGCTTTTATAAGTCGTCACGCAGGAGTAACAGAAACCATCGATTATGAAGTGGAGTTGGTAGCCGTTATTGGTAAAGGCGGCATAAACATAAAAGCGGAGGATGCATTCAAGCATATATTCGGCTATACTATCATGAACGACATCACTGCCAGAGACCTTCAGCAGCGTCATACCCAGTGGGTAAGAGGTAAAAGCCTGGACACATTCACGGCCATGGGTCCGGTACTGGTCCATCGAAGCCAGTTTAATGATCCGCCAGAATTGGACTTAAGCTGTGCGGTGAACGGAGAGATCCGGCAATCATCCAATACACGCAATTTTATTTTTGACTTACCCTATGTGATCAGTGACTTATCAAGAGGGTTTACACTGAAATCAGGTGACATGATCGCCACGGGCACACCTGCAGGAGTGGGTATGGGGTTTGAACCACCCAGATACCTTCAGCCGGGAGATACGGTTACCTGTACCATTGAAGGTATTGGTACACTTGAAAACCGGGTAGAGAAATAATTGATTTTTGAAGGAGTGAAATCAATGAAATATCTTACACTGGAAGCAACGCTGGCCAGGGAAACCATCAGTGAGCGGGAATTAAAAGAAATGAAAGCATTGCTGGAGGCTGTCGAAGCCATGCTGGAAGAACAGGATGGACCTGGCGATGATTTTTTGGGCTGGCTGGACTGGCCCACCACGATGCACCGCGAAGAAATTGAAAAAATTAAAACAACAGCAGAAAAGTTGCGGGAAGAGTCAGAGGTTTTTCTGGTTATTGGTATTGGTGGATCGTACCTTGGATCAAGGGCTGCCATTGAGTGGTTAACCCCGCCTTTTACACCAAAAACAAAAGGCAATCCGGAAATTATCTATGCGGGACACCATCTGGACAGCGATTATCTCTCTGGACTCATGGATTATCTGAAGGACAAGGAAGTAACTGTTAATGTCATATCCAAATCTGGTACCACCACTGAACCGGCCATTTCTTTTCGAATGGTTAAAGCATTGATGGAAGAAAAATATGGACAGGAAGGCGCGAAAGATCGTATAGTGGTCACCACTGATGCTGCTAAAGGAGCCTTGAAAACACTGGCAGACGGTGAAGGATACCAGACTTTTGTGATTCCTGATGACATTGGAGGACGCTACTCTGTGCTTACCCCTGTGGGACTCTTGCCCATTGCAGTGGCAGGCATTGATGTGGATAACCTGATCCAGGGCGCACGTGATGCCCAGTCAAGGTACAGTGAACTGGTGATCACCGAAAATCCTTGTTATCAATATGCAGCTTATCGAAATGCCCTGGCAAGAAAAGGAAAAACCACAGAAATCATGGTAAGTTATGACCCATCCTATCATTACATGGCAGAATGGTGGAAACAGCTGTTCGGAGAAAGTGAAGGAAAAGACGGCAAGGGTATTTTCCCAGCTTCTCTCCAACTAACCACAGACCTTCATTCCATGGGTCAATACGTCCAGGAAGGTTTGCGCAACCTTTTTGAAACGGTTGTCAGCACAGAAAAACCTGTGAAAGATATTCTGGTACCTGACACCGGCAGTGATGATGACGGCCTGGGCTATTTGGCCGGCAAGCCATTATCGTTGGTAAATGAAAAAGCAATGCAAGGTACATCCATGGCCCACACTGCTGGAGGTGTACCTGTTTTACAGATTTCCATACCAGAAAAAAGCCCCTACTGGGCAGGGCAACTCTTCTATTTCTTTATGAAATCTTGCGCCATCAGCGGCTATTTGCTGGGAGTTAACCCTTTTAACCAGCCTGGCGTGGAAGCTTACAAAGCCAACATGTTTGCTTTATTGGGCAAACCGGGTTATGAGAAACTGAAAAAGGAGCTTGAAAGTCGATGGCAGGAGTAACAATGGGTGATGAAAACTCCATCGGTATCTTTGATTCTGGTCTGGGTGGACTTAGTGTATTGGCAGATCTTATTGTCGAAAGGCCCCGCGACCATTACGTATACTATGCAGATACCCATTATGCTCCCTATGGTGTTAAAAGTAGGGGAGATGTTGAAAAAAGAGTATTGGAAGTAGTGGATGAACTGGTCACTTCAGGCATTCGCATACTGGTGATCGCCTGTAATACAGCTACCAGTGTTGCGGCGGAGATTATTCGAAAAAAAATTGATATTCCTGTGGTGGGCATGGAACCCGCCCTTAAACCTGCGGTGGAGGGAAATACAGGTAAGACAATTCTGGTGGCGGCCACGCCTTTAACCTTACGGGAAAAGAAGTTTACCAGCCTGATGGAACATTGGAGAGGGTCTCACAGGGTACTTTTGCTACCCTGTCCAGGATTAGTGGAAGTCATTGAAAATGAGGGGCCGGATGCTTTGGCGGTGGATGAAAAGCTGAAGTCATTGGTGGCCCCTTATGAATGCGAGGACATCCATCGACTGGTTTTGGGGTGTACCCATTATGTACTCATTCGTCATAAGTGGCAGCAGCTCATGGGTGACCATGTGCAGCTCATCGACGGAAACAAGGGAACCCTTCGACAGGTCATGCGATTGTTACAGGAAGAAGAAACCCCTGCTGAAACCCGTGTCACCTTAAAATCATCCTCACATAACCCCGAGACCATTGAAAATATGAAACATATTCTGATACAGCAACTTATTCTTAGAGGATTTACGGAAGATTTTATTCAACAATTTATAAAGATTTATACGGAAGAGGAATGAATATGAACCTCATAACTTTACAACAAGTGAACCATCATTACGGCATTCATAAGCTCCTTGATGGTGTCACACTCCATATCACAGACGAAACAAAAATAGGCCTGATCGGCGTCAACGGCACAGGTAAAACGACTCTGATGCGCATTATTGCCGGGGAACTTCAACCAGAGTCCGGTGACTTGATCCACCACCCTTCAGTGGTGGTCAGTATGGTAGACCAGGATCCACCCATACCTTCCGGTATGACGGTGCTGGAAGCCACTCTTCAGGGTGGCGATACCTTGTGCCGGTTGTTGCTTAGCTATGAGCAGGCCATGGACAGGCTTCAAAATCATCCGGAAGATAAAGGGTTCCAGACAGAAGTGGTGAAACTTCAGCAAAAAATGGATGACCAGCAAGTGTGGAACCTGGAAACCCAGGCAAAAACAGTGCTACATCAACTGGGGCTGGAAGACTACCATGCATTGGTGGAAACCCTCTCCGGTGGACAGCGACGCCGCATCGCCCTGGCCGGAGCTCTCATCAGGCCATCCAATGTACTGATCCTTGACGAACCAACGAACCATCTTGACCTGGACATGATTGAATGGCTGGAAAATTACCTGAAAACCCGAAATGGTTCTCTGGTCATGGTCACTCATGACCGGTATTTTCTTGACAGGGTCACCAACACTATTATAGAACTTGAAGCAGGACAGCTAACCCAGTATAGTGGTAGTTATCAACACTATTTAGTGGAGAAGGAAGAAATGCTGGCCAAGGACGCTGCCACTGAGCGTCGTCTTCAAACACTTTATCGGCAGGAATTAGCATGGATGAAAAGAGGAGCCAGGGCGCGCACAACCAAACAAAAAGCACGGATTGGGAGGTTTGAACAGCTGGAAGAAACCCTTGAAAAGACATCCAAAGCTGAGCTGGAAGTACCAGTGTTAACGAGGCGTCTGGGTAAAAAAGTGATTGAAATGAAAGATGTCAGTTTTTCCTATGACGATCAGCCACTTATTAAGTCACTGAACTTGTTGCTTAAGCCTGGCGAAATTGTAGGCTTGGCTGGCCCCAATGGCGCTGGCAAAAGTACACTGCTGAAGCTGATTGCCGGAGAACTGAAGCCTGATAACGGCGTCATTGAACAGGGTGAAACAGTCCGGTTGTCATATTTCCGGCAAGAAAACCTGGAACTGGAGGGTGACCAGAAGGTGTTGGAATACATTCAGGAAGGCCGTGAAGTGATTACTTTGAGTAAAGATCAACGAATCACTGCCTCACAGATGCTGGAACAATTTCTGTTTTCACCGGAAAAGCAGTGGACCACTGTGGGTTCCCTGTCCGGTGGTGAGAAGAGAAGACTCCTGTTGCTGCGGCGGTTGATGGAAGAACCTAATTTGCTGTTGCTGGATGAACCTACCAACGACCTGGACATCACCACCCTGACCGTGCTGGAAGACTACCTGGACCACTTTCCCGGAACAGTGGTCATTGCCTCCCATGACCGCTACCTCCTGGACCGGTTGGCTGACCGGATGTTGGTGTTTAAAGGGAAAGGTAACGTGGAGGAAACCGGTCTTTCCTGCTCGGAATGGGTAGCGACAGAGAAAGATGCCGGTAAATCCAATACACCGAAAAAGTCGGCCCAGGAAGGGCAAAATCGGCAGACCACCGAAAGACCCTTAAAATTCACCTATAAAGAACAACAGGAGTTTGACCACATTGAAACGGACATACAACAGTTGGAACAAAAAATAGCCGAACTGGAAAAAGCCATGGTGTACAATGCCACGGACTTCCATTACCTGGAAGAAGCCGGAAAAGAAAAAAAGTCTTTAGAAAAGGAAATGGACAGGCTACTGGAAAGATGGACAGAACTGTCGGAAAAAGCGGATATCATTGAACAACAAAGCCGAGTATAAACAGGCTTGTTCACTCTTGAAGATGAGGGAGGCTTATCGCTGGTAGTCATGGGATAAATAGGCCTTCAGGCATAGAACAGCCTGAAGGCCTTTCACTGTGCTGAAAACAGCCATCTATCAAAACGTTAAATGGGCGTTCAGCTTTTGTCAAGTGTGTTTCGTCATAAAACAATTGTATAAATGAAAACAAGTAGATAATGGAAGAAAAAACAAGATAAAGGGATATTGAGAAAGCAAATCTTTGATAACGGCATTTTGAAATTTCTTGAAAATCCGTTAGACTATACCATATATTGTACATATAATTCATGCGCACTACTAAATAAAGGAGGTATCGGATCGTGGCGATCACAAAGATACAGAAACGAAATGGCGAAATTGCCGATTTTCAGCTGACAAAAATTAAAGATGCCATTTTCGCTGCAGTGAAATCTGTGGGTGGAAACGACGAAATGAAGGCTGTTATGTTGGCAAAAAAAGCAGAGGACATTCTCAATGAAACCTACCGGGCCAGTATTCCTTCCGTGGAGGACATACAGGACATTGTGGAAAAAGTGTTGATTGAAGAGGGTCATGCTAAAACCGCCAAAGCCTATATCCTGTACCGCAAGAAACGGGAAGAAATTCGTGAAGTAAAAAACCTGTTCATGGACGCCGAAGAAATGGTGGAAGAATATGTCAGTTTGGCAGACTGGCGTGTCAACGAAAACGCCAATATGGGTTTTTCTCTCCAGGGACTGAACAACCACATTGTCGAATCCATCAGTTCAAAATACTGGTTGAATAAAATCTATCGCAAAGAGTTGAGGGACGCCCATGTAAGAGGTGACTTACATATCCATGACCTGGGGCTGCTGGCGCCCTATTGTTGCGGATGGGACATCGAAGATTTCCTTCGTCGGGGCTTCAAAGGGGCAAAGGGAAAGGTGGAATCACGACCACCCAAACACCTGGAAACCGCTTTAGGCCAACTGGTAAACCTACTGTACACCCTACAAGGGGAATCTGCAGGTGCACAGGCTGTCTCCAGCATCGACACTTACCTGGCGCCTTTCATTCATTATGACCAATTGAATTATGCCCAGGTGAAAAAGGCCCTGCAGCGTTTTATCTTCAACCTTAACATACCAACCCGGGTCGGCTTCCAGACACCTTTTACGAATGTCACCCTGGACATAGCCCCCCATCCATTGCTGAAGAATGAACCTGCCATCATTGGCGGTAAACCCATGGACAAAACCTACGGTGAGTTCCAGAAAGAAATGGACATGTTCAACATGGCTTTCTGCGAAGTGATGATGGAGGGTGATGGAGCAGAACGTGCTTTCAGTTTTCCCATCCCCACCATCAACATTACCCCGGACTTCCCTTGGGACTCTCAGGTGGCGGACGCCATCATGGAGATGACCAGAAAGTTTGGCACTCCTTATTTTGCCAATTTCCTTAATTCAGACCTGGCACCGGAAGATATCCGAAGCATGTGCTGCCGGCTGCGGCTGGACAACCGGGAATTGCGTAAACGTGGTGGGGGTCTCTTTGGTGCAAACCCAATGACTGGGTCCATCAATGTGGTGACCCTAAACATGGCCCGCATCGGCTATCTGGCCACAAGTGCCGAAGATTTTAAACGTCGGGTGCGTGAACTGATGGAACTTGCAAGGGAAATTTCCGATGAAAAACGGAAAGTATTGGAAAACTATATGGAGGCAGGACTCTATCCTTATTCCCGTTTTTACCTGCAGAGCGTGAAAGATTCCACGGGAGAATATTTTAAAAACCATTTCTCAACCATCGGCCTCAATGGCATGAACGAAGCCTGCCTGAACCTCTTTGGCGAAGACATCACCTCGGAGCAGGGCCATGATTTTGCAGTGGAAATCATGGAATTTATGAACCGTGTCATCTCCATCTTTCAGGAGGAAGCCGGCAGTCTCTGGAACCTGGAAGCTTCACCGGCAGAAGGCACCTCATACCGCTTTGCCCGCATCGACAAAGCCATGTACCCCCGCATCCTCAGCCAGGGAGAAAATGAGCCATACTACACCAATTCAACCCAGCTGCCTGTGGGGCACACCAAGGATATTTTTGAAGCCATCCAGGCACAGGAAGCCTTACAGACCCAATACACCGGAGGCACCGTGTTCCACGGTTTCATGGGTGAGGAAATTGATAACGTGGAAACAGCCAAGCTTCTGATTAAGCGCAGTTTTCAATATTCCCATATGCCTTACATGACCTTGACTCCCACTTACAGCATCTGTCCCGAGCATGGTTATCTCAAAGGAGAACATTTCTCTTGCCCCACCTGTGGTGAAGAATCCGAAGTATGGACCAGGGTGGTTGGCTTTCACCGACCGGTGCAGTCCTGGAACAAAGGCAAGAAAGAAGAATTCAAAGATCGGTTGGAATTTGACACGGAAGTCAGCCTAAAAAGCCAGCACCAGAGAGAAAGCAGTGTCAAAGCTGAAAGCAAAGCTGGTTAATAAACAGGAAAGAAATGAAACTGCATCGCAAAAGCAGGGATGGCTGGTAATAGATGGCGTTTCCCTGCTTTTTTGTTTGTGCGATTTTCTATTTTAAAACCTTCTTGTCAATCAGGGTCTAATGCATTAACATAAAAGCATAGGATGTAATTTAAATTAACTGATCGAGGTGACATGGATGACCATTGGCGGCATACAAAAAACGTCTCTCATCGATTATCCCAACGGACTTTCAACAGTCTTGTTTACCAGGGGTTGCAACTTTCGATGTCCCTATTGTCATAACAGTGAGTTGTTGGCCTTGGATGGAGAGGCATTGAACCGTGAAGAGTTGATGATAGAATTGGCCAGAAGAGCACATCTTATTGATGCAGTGGTTTTTTCTGGGGGAGAATGCACTCTTTCTGACGATTTGTACGACATGGTAGTTGACATCAGAAAAATGGGATACCAGATAAAAATAGACACCAATGGCACGAATCCGGAGCTCCTTGAAAAACTGTTCCAAGAATCCCTGGTAGATTATGTGGCCATGGACATCAAAGCCCCACCGGATAAATACCAAAAAGTGACTGGAGTGCCCGTGGACAAAGCAACGTTGGAAAGAAGCATCACCTTGATCAAGGAACATATGACTCATTACGAATTTCGCACCACTGTGTGCCAGGAAATATTAACCAGGGATGATATTATCGCCATTGCTTACTGGGTAAAAGGAAGCAAGAGGTATGTGTTACAAAATTTTCGAGACAGTCAGCATGTGCTGGCAGGCAAAGGAAAATTTCATCCCTATGACGAGGCCTTCCTGAAAGAAGTGCATAGCGAAATTCAACAGTGGTTTGAAGAAGTCATTATTCGCTTTTAAGTGTTGAAGAACAATATAACAACAATGATCCCTCAAGGTGTCATGACCCTGGGGGATTGTTTCAATAAAAGGAGATGATGAAACCATGAGAAAAATGGTGGTATATGCCCCTAAATACCTGAAGGTGGAACGAAAAGAGATTGTGAAATACCTTAATCCTTCCAAGGACTGGCAACTGGACATCGTTCTGAAACCGGAAGACTTGGAGAAAATTATCCCGGAAGCTGAAATCCTGGTGGCTTTTCCCTGCAACAAAGACATTCTACTGAAAGGAAAAAATTTGAAATGGGTCCAGGCCCTTAGTGTGGGAGTGGACGCCTTTCCCCTGGAAGAACTGATGGCCCAGGGAGCTGTGGTGACCAATGGAAAAGGCATTCATCGGATTCACATGGCGGAATACTCCATTGCTGCCATGGTGATGCTGGCCCGCAATGTTCACACTTTCATGCGTCGACAGTTTGATGTTACCTGGGATCGCCGGTCTGAACAGGGAGAAATCCATGGTGCCACCCTGGGCATTCTGGGCCTGGGTACCATCGGCCAGGAAGTGGCCCGAAAAGCAGCCTTTATGGGCATGCGGGTTATTGGTTTGAAAAACAATCCTACACCAGTACCCCATGTGGAAAAGGTGGTGGGCATGGAAGACATCGGGTGGCTTTTCAGTGAAAGTGACTACATCATCAACCTGCTGCCCGGCACTCCGGAAACAGAGCATTTGGTGGACGCCTCATTACTGAACCAAATGAAACATTCAGCTTGCCTCATCAATATGGGAAGGGGTAGCACCGTAAAAGAAGCGGACCTGATTCCTGTGCTGCAGGAAAACAAAATCAGGGCCTTTTGGGCGGACGTCTTCGAAGAGGAACCATTACCGGAGGACAGCCCATTGTGGAAGTTGGAAAACGTGGTGATTACTCCTCATATTTGCGGCGAATCCACCAAATACATGAAAAAAGCCATGGAAATCATCAGCCATAACCTGAAAGTATACCAAACAGGGGAAGGCGAAATGATGAATGTGGTGGACCCTCTGAAGGGATACTAAACCAATTACACCAAAAAATATCAACAGCCAGACTTCTGCGTAAAATGCAGGAAGTTTGACTGTTGTTTAATATCTCCTATTAATAATGAACTTAACCGCTGGTCATGGCTCCGTCAATGGTATAGGCACTACCTGTAATATAGGAGGCATCATCGGACCCCAAGAAGGCCACCAAGGCTGCAATTTCCTTGGCTTTTGCGTAACGTCCCAGAGGGATCGCCACGTTAAAATCTTCTTGTTCCATACCGCTTGCTTCCTCAATATCCTCCATCATGTCGGTGTCTACCGGTGCGGGGCAAATGGCGTTAACCCGTACTTTTTTAGCCGCCACTTCTAAGGCTGCTGTTTTTGTCAGCCCAATGACCGCATGTTTTGAAGCCACATATGGGGCCATGTTGGGAAAACCGAGCAAGCCTGCTGTCGAAGAGGTGTTAATAATACTTCCCGAGCCCTGTTCCGTCATCACCTTTAGCACATGTTTCAGACCGTAATAAACTCCTTTTAAGTTCACATCCAGTACCATTTCCATGGCATCGCTGTCTGTCTCCATAATACTTTCATATTTGGCTTCGATACCGGCATTGTTGAAAAACACGTCAATTTTTCCGAAACGATCTTTGGCTTCTTTTACATAGTTTTTCACATCTTCTTCCTTGGTTACATCGGCTTTCACCACTAAATAATCCTCAGCATTCAGGTTGAGTTTCTTCGCTGCTTTTTCAGACCCTTCTTGATCCATGTCTACCAAAACGATTTTTGCCCCTTCAGAAGCAAATCGCTTGGCGGTTGCAGATCCAATTCCTCCTGCGGCTCCTGTAATAAGTACTACTTTGTCTTTAAAACGCATCATAATCCTCCTCAATAATCTTGGAATACTACTAAACGATCACTAACATATTCATACCCGTATGTCTCTCGTTCAACCCATAAATCAATAATACGCAGCAATGCGCAATAATGAAAAGATTATTACGTCTCATTTGTAAGATGTTTTCTCGAAAATGAAAATAATCGTTGCTATTTTGTGTAAAACAGCGTATATTTAGGAGCATATGCATTTACTATTTTTGATATGAATGAAAGGCAGGAATGCTCCGTTGAAAAAGTTGAACCAATATGAAACCCCCCTGTTTGATGCCCTATTAACCTATGTAAACAATGAAACCATACCTTTCCATGTGCCAGGCCATAAAAAAGGCCAGGGGATGGACAGACAGTTTCGCGATTTTATTGGAGTCAATGCCATGAGCATAGATGTCACCGTCTTTGAGCAGGTGGACAGCCTGCATCATCCATCAGGCCCCATTGCTAAGGCACAGGCCTTGGCAGCAGAAGCCTTTCATGCTGACCACACCTTTTTTGGTGTCCATGGCACTTCCGGTGCCATACAGGCTATGATCCTCAGTGTACTGCGGGAAGGGGAAAAAGTAATCATTCCCAGAAACGTGCACAAATCTGTTACGGGGGGCTTAGCCCTCAGCGGAGCTGTGCCTGTTTACGTGCAGCCAGCATTGGACGCCCTCACAGGCACGGCCCTGAATGTGACCCCTGAAACCATACAGAAGGCTCTGGAGCAGCACCCGGATGCAAAAGCGGTACTGGTGATCAATCCCACTTACTTTGGTGTTGCAGCGAATTTGGAAGCCATTGTGGAAGTAGTCCATAACCACGGCATCCCTCTCATGGTGGACGAAGCCCATGGCCCCCATTTATGTTTTCATGAAACTTTACCGGTTTCCGCAATGGAAGCTGGAGCCGATATTTCTGCCCAGAGCACCCATAAAATCATTGGATCTCTCACCCAAAGCTCCATGCTTCACGTGCGGGAAGGGTTGGTGAACCCCAGACGGGTGCAGGCAGCCATGAACCTGCTTCACACCACCAGCCCCTCCTATATTTTGCTGGCATCCCTTGACGTTGCCAGGCGGCAGATGGCAACCGAGGGGAAAGAGTTGATGGACCAAACTCTGGCCCTGGCCCGTCAGGCGCGGCAGCGTATTAATGGTATCAAAGGGTTCAGCTGTTTTGGGGAAGAAATAATGGGACGCCCGGGTTTTTACGGTTTTGACCCGGCCAAGCTGACCATCACCTGCCGGGAGCTGGGCCTTTCCGGTCAGCAGCTGGAGAAGATCCTGGCGAAGGAATACTTTATTCAGCCAGAGTTATCTGACCTGTACAATGTGCTATGCACCCTGTCTATGGGCAATACCCAGGAACAATTGGACGCCTTGGTGGAAGCCCTGGAGGCCATCAGCGCCACCTATGGTAACACCATCACACTGCATGACCCGGAAGAGGCTTTTATGGAAATGCCCCGCATTCCCCTGTTGATGCTGTCACCCCGGGACGCCATGCATTGCGACACCACATCCATAGCCCTTGTTGACAGTATTGGCAATATCAGTGCTGAATTTCTCATGGCCTACCCACCGGGAATACCGGTGCTGTGCCCAGGTGAAATGATTACGGAAGACATTGTGCAATACATTGAATCCCAGCGGGCTGCGGGATTGTGGATTCAGGGAACAGAAGACCCTGAAGTAAAAACCATTCGGGTGGTCAATCATCACCATTTGCAAGCGGTGGAAACCCAACACATTGGATAATCTGTATTGACAAAACTGTTCAGTACGATATAATGAACCAAAGAAAGCCCCATACATCAAGCAACGATGAAGAGGAGTAGGCAGAGCAGATCCCCAGAGAGAAAAGCCCCCGGCTGTAAGGCTTTTCGGAACCCTGATTGCTGAAGGTAGCTTCTGAGCTTTTGAATGGAAGTCTGCACCCGTTGACACTGGTGCTGATGCGTACATTCAGACGGTACAGGCCGTTACCCTGTTTGAGTGTCGGCATCACCCCGGGTGACTGCCGAAAGTAAGGTGGTACCGCGATACCCTTTCGTCCTTATACAGGATGGAAGGGTTTTTTGATGTCTTTAAGGTAAACAAAATGATACGAGGGAGGAACCTGTATGCTGAACCAACTGCCCAAAAATTACGACCCAAAGGAATTTGAAAAAAAGGTGTATCAGAACTGGCTGGACAAAAACTATTTCCACGCTGAAGTCAACGAGGAAAAAGAGCCTTTTACCATTATGCTGCCACCACCCAACATCACCGGCGCCCTTCACCTGGGCCATGCCCTGGACCAGACCATACAGGACATTCTCATCCGTTACAAGCGTATGAGCGGTTATGAAGCTCTGTGGATGCCGGGTACCGACCATGCCAGCATTGCCACAGAAGTAAAAGTGGTTGAAAAGGTGAAGAAAGAAAAGGGTATCTCCAAGAAGGAATTGGGTCGTGAAAAGTTTATGGACGAAGCCTGGGCCTGGCGCGACACCTATGGCCGCCGCATTGTGGAACAGATGCAGCAACTGGGCAGTTCCTGTGACTGGGAACGGGAACGGTTCACCATGGACGAAGGTTGTAACAAAGCCGTTACAGAAGTCTTTGTGCGCCTGTATGAAAAGGGTTTGATTTACCGTGGAAACCGAATCATCAACTGGTGCCCAGATTGCAAAACCTCGCTTTCCGACGCAGAAGTGGAACACGAAGAAAAAATGGGTAACTTTTGGCATGTAAAATACCCGATTAAAGACGAAGACCTATACATTGAAGTGGCCACCACCCGTCCGGAAACCATACTTGGTGACACCGCTGTGGCGGTTCATCCGGAGGATGAACGTTACAGCCACCTTATTGGTAAAATCGCCGTCCTTCCTTTCCTGAACCGGGAGATTCCCATTGTGGCAGATACCTATGTGGACCCGGAATTTGGCACAGGGGCTGTTAAAATTACGCCGGCACATGACCCCAACGACTTTGAAGTGGGACAGCGCCACAACCTGCCACAGATCCGTGTCATGAACGACGATGCCACCATCAATGAACTGGGGGGTCCTTATGTGGGCATGACCCGCTACGAATGCCGAAAGCAGATTGTCAAAGACCTTGATGAACGAGGCCTCCTGGTCTCCACCAAGGAACGAAACCACAGCGTCGGACATTGTTACCGCTGCCACACCGCCGTGGAACCCCTTACTTCAGAGCAATGGTTTGTTCACATGGAACCCCTGGCCGAGCCTGCTATCAAAGCGGTAAAGGACGGGTCCATTAAAATTGTGCCGGAACGTTTTGACAAAACCTATTTCCATTGGCTGGATAATATACGTGACTGGTGCATCTCACGGCAGCTGTGGTGGGGTCACAGAATCCCTGCTTATTATTGCGATGATTGCGGCCACATCACCGTACAGCGTACTGTCCCGGAAATATGCCCGGACTGCGGCGGAACAAAACTTCGCCAGGACGAAGATGCTCTGGACACATGGTTCAGCTCCGCCCTGTGGACTTTTTCCACCCTGGGATGGCCGGAAGAGACCCCGGAACTGAAATACTTTCATCCCACTGATGTTTTGGTGACAGGTTATGATATTATTTTCTTCTGGGTCATCCGCATGGTGTTCTCCAGCCTGGAGCATTTGGAAGAAATACCTTTCAAACACGTGCTGATCCATGGATTGGTACGGGATGCACAGGGACGAAAAATGAGTAAGTCTCTCGGGAATGGGGTTGACCCCCTGCAAGTGATCGACGAATTTGGTGCTGACGCCCTGCGGTACACCCTGATCCATGGCAACAGTCCTGGAAGCGACCTGCGCTTCAGCCAGGAAAAACTGGAATCTGCACGGAACTTCGCCAATAAACTGTGGAACGCCACCCGTTTTGTTCTTATGAACTTGGAGGAAGAGATGCCCACAATGGAAGAGATGGCAGGAAACCTGGCCCTGGAAGATGAATGGATTCTTTCGCGGATGGAGCGTACCCGCTTGGAGGTAACCGCCAACCTGGATAAATTTGAACTGGGCCTGGCGTTGCAAAAAGTCTATGAGTTCACTTGGAACGAATATTGCGACTGGTACATTGAGATGACCAAGACACGGCTTTACGGCGACCAGGTGGAACCACGTCAAACCGCCCAGGTGGTGCTGACAGAAGTGTTAAAAGGCATCCTGCGTCTGCTCCATCCCTTCATGCCCTTTATCACGGAAGAAATCTGGCAAACCCTGCCCAGTGCAGAAGGCAGTATTATGGTGGCTTCCTGGCCCCAGGCACGGGAAAAAGCACTGAAGCCAGACATGGAAACCCGCATGGAACATCTGATGACAGCCATTCGTAATATCCGCAACATCCGGGCAGAGATGAACGTACCCCACAGTGTCAAGGCAGCCTTGCAGGTGATGGCACATACGGAAGAAAGCCGGGAAGTCATCACCATGGGAACCCCCTACCTAAAAAGCCTGGCGGGGATTGCAGAGGTTACCTTTCTGGAGAAATTTGAAGAAGTACCGGAGTTGGCAGTTTCCACCATCATTCCCGGGGCAGAGCTCTACATTCCACTGGCGGAACTTATCGATATCGAGAAAGAAATCCAGCGATTGGAAAAAGAGAAAGAAAAAGCTCTTTCTGAAATCAAACGGGTGGAGGGCAAACTGGCCAATGAAGGGTTTTTGAAAAAGGCCCCTACTAAGCTGGTGGAGGAAGAAAAAGCGAAAAAAGACGAATTCCAGGACATGTTAGTGACCCTTGAAAAACGAATTGAGGAATTAAAAGCCTAACATCAAAATTAGATTAGAGGAGGCACGTGCCCCCATGAATTATGAAGAAGCCCTGGAATACATCCACGGCACCTATAAATTTGGCAGCAAGCTGGGACTGGACAATATTAAAACCCTGTTGAAAAGACTGGGTAATCCGGAGAAAAACCTGAAAGTCATTCATGTGGCAGGAACAAACGGTAAAGGTTCCGTTTGTTCCATGCTGCAATCCGTGTTGACCACAGCAGGGTATAAAACCGGACTCTACACTTCTCCTTACATCCAACGGTTTAATGAGAGGATCCGCATCGGCGAAGAGATGATTTCTGACGATGCCCTGGCCGATTTGACAGCGGAAGTGAAAGAGGCAGTGGACGCCATGTTGTCGGAGGGGCTGACCCACCCTACAGAATTTGAAGTGGTGACAGCCATTGGTTTCTTGTATTATGCCCGGGAACAGGTGGACATCCTGGTGTTGGAAGTGGGCCTGGGAGGCCGCGGTGACTCCACCAATGTCATCGACCAGCCTCTGGCAGCAGTGATCACACCCGTTGATTATGATCACATGGAATACCTGGGCAACACACTGGCAGCCATTGCCGGTGAAAAAGCAGGCATTATCAAAGCCCATTGTTCTGTGGTGGTGGGTCAACAGGATCCGGAAGCCCTGAAAGTCATTGTAGAAAAAGCTGAAGCTTTGGAAGCACCACTGGTGAGAGGCATTGCTGAAGAGTTGGAAGTGCACGAAAGCAGCCTCCATGGACAGGTTTTTTCAGCGGTTTTGGGTGGTCGGCATTATGAAAGAATTAAGGTGTCCCTGCCAGGCCTCCACCAGGTGGACAACTGTCTCGTCGCACTGATGGTGTTGCAGGTGCTGGAAGAGAAACAATTATTGTCCATCCCGGAAGAAGCCCTTCGTAAAGGGTTGGCAACGGTTCATTGGATGGGAAGGCTGGAAATTTTACAGCAGGATCCCCTCTTTATACTGGATGGCGCCCATAACCTGGCAGGGGCCAGGACCCTTGCCAAGAGCATACACATGTTGCTCCCAGAGCAGTCGGTGACACTTCTCACCGGCATGATGGCTGATAAAGACGTGCGTGGGTTCCTGCGTATCATTCTTCCCTATGTGCACCGTGTGGTGGTCACAAAACCGGATAACCCCCGTGCCATGGACCCGGATAAACTGGGTGGACTCATTATCGAAACCTTTGGCCAGCAAATGGAAAAAGTGGTTGTTGAGCCGAACATTGAAAAAGCCGTGGAGGAAGCATTGGCAGTAACACCGGAACAGGGTGCCGTTATTTGTGCAGGTTCTTTGTATATGCTGGGCAGTGTGAGGCACTGGATATTGGAAGGAAGAAAAGTGTGACAGATGACGAAAAAATCTTAGAACTGAATAGTGAAAATGAAAGAATGAATAAGCCAGCAGGATCCATTGGTACTGATGTATTGAATGATATCAACATAAAGCAAAAAAAACTGACAAAGCTTCTGAAAAAAGCAGGGGCAGACCTGGTGGGAGTGGGAGATGTCAGCGGGCTGTTGCCTGCCTCTCTGAAAGACCTGACACAGGCGGTAAGTGTTGTCATCCATCTGTCAGGTCGTATTGTTGATGAAATCACAGAAGACAAGGGACCTACCCAAACCTATTTTCATCATTACCGCACTGTTAACACAATGTTGGACCAGCTGGCGGCAAGGGGAATGCTGCAAATCCAGCGGTGGGGGTACAGCGCCATGGCTATTCCAGCCTCCCAGAGCCTCAATGAGAAAGACCAGCAGTACCGGGGACGGTTTCCTCACCGCATGGCCGCCACCAGGGCTGGTCTGGGATGGATTGGTAAGAACAGCTGCCTTGTCACCCCGGCATATGGGGCCAGAGTGCGTTTGGTGACAATCCTCACAGACATGCCCCTGTATGTCAATGACCCAGTTACAGAAAGCAGTTGTAACGACTGCCGCATTTGTGCAGACGCCTGTCCCGTCGGAGCCTTGGCGGGCAACATCAATTGGGTGCCTGGTTTGGAACGGGAAGCCCTGGTGGAGCCTGCACTGTGTAGTCACCATATGAAAAAGCAGTACCAGCATATCGGACGTGGTGCTGTTTGTGGGATCTGTTTCAGGGTCTGTCCCTGGGGTAATAATAAAAAAGAAACGAAAACAAAGTGATAATGACAACAGTTTATCAGTAAACCACCGGCCACCCATTACGCTGCCGGTAAACAACCATGATGCTGGAGATGATTTTTCATGAATATTATCAGAAACAACAATCAAAAAAAATGGAAATATTCAATTTCAATAACAGCAGCCTTGATGTTGCTGTTATTGTTGCTGGTCACAGGGTGCTCTGCAGCTTCTGAAGGTGAAGAAGAGGTCATTAACAATGATGCCCCCCAAGAGGTGGTTTTGACGCAGGAAGAAGAGAATGAACCACCAGAGAATGATGAAATGGACGGAGATAACCCTGAAGAAGTGGAAGAAAACCCTGGATTAACACAAGAGCCTTCGTATGAGCGAATGGATCCTGCCCAGGTACAGGCCAACGAACTGGGACAGGTGATGGTGCTGATGTACCATCATGTTAAAGAACCGGAAGAAGAATGGTCAAGAACACCCGAAAATTTTCGAGGTGATCTGGAAGTGCTCTACGAACAAAACTTTCGGCCTATACGCCTCATCGATTACGCAAGAGGTCACATCAACGTGCCGGCAGGAACAACCCCTGTGGTACTCACCTTCGACGATGGCAATGACAATAACTTCAGCATGATAGAAGATGAATCTGGCGAATGGATTATCGACCCAGACAGTGCTGTGGGGGTTCTCATGACCTTTTATGAAGAACACCCTGATTTTAGACCCCATGCCACATTCTTCATCAACGGTGGCACACCCTTTGCTCAGGCAGACTGGGTGGAGTTTAAACTGAATTACCTGGTGGATCACGGTATGGACATTGGCAACCACACCGAAACCCACCTGCACTTGGGCGACGCCAGTGCAGAACGACTGCAACAGGAACTGGCTCGTGTGCAAATGTTGGTGGACCGTCACGTGGAAGATTACATTGTCAATACCTTTTCCCTTCCCTTCGGATCAAGGCCAAAGGATGAAGGGGTGGCTCCCTACGTGATTGCCGGAGAACATGAGGGTGTAGCCTACAACAACAAAGCTGTGCTGGAGGTGGGCTGGGACCCTTATCACTCACCTTTTCATAAAGATTTTAGCCCCCACAAAATAAGGAGAATCAGGGCCAGTGAGACAAAGGTTGATAATGTGGGCATGTATGACTGGCTGGCCACTTTTGAATCTGGAGGCCGACCCCGTTACATCAGTGACGGCGATCCAAAGACCATCGCCATTCCTGAAAGCCGATTGGAATTTCTAGCCGATGACATGAGTGGATATGAAATGGTGGTATATTGAAGACAAGTGCTCCGTTACGCAAATAACACATTGTAGTCAGAAAAACATGCTGAGAATACAAATTTAGCATGTTTTTTTATGTCTAAGTTTAGTGGGGACATCATAATAAAAATTGATAGGCTGCGAAACACTTGGAAAGCAATATTATTTGACGTGTATTTTCAATGATTACGAGGACCAACTATAAAAAAAGGATAAAACAATTAAATACTATCATAAAAAAGCTTGATATGTGATTACGCTTATGGTATGATCATATCGTTAAATATATATCCATTGATTTGATTGGATGTATATTTTTAGGGTAATAAGTATAAATTTTAACAATACATATGCAAGGAGGATGAAGTAATGGAAAAGAAGACATTGGAAACAAAGCAGTTATCACGTAAGGATTTTTTGAAAGGCGCCGGAGTGACATTGGCAGGGGTGGCTATGGCCGGTACAATGGGTACAGTCTTGACAGCCTGTTCTTCCACCACAGCGAGTGCTGCACCAGAACCATATTCCTGGCCGCTGCCTTATGAAAAGGTTGACCCTGCAGTGGCAGAAGAAAACGCTTTCAAAGGCTATAAAGAAAAAGGTGGCTGAGGTGTTGGCGTAGCCGAAGGGTTCTTCGGCACATTGGCAACACAAGTTGGTTACCC
>JAABSW010000111.1 GCA_011390155.1 Clostridiaceae bacterium | reverse complement strand
CTGCCTTACCAAAGCCCACGATACCGGCGATGTTTTCGGTGCCGGCACGGCGTCGTTTTTCCTGGCCGCCGCCATGAATCAGGTTGTGGATTTTCACACCTTTGCGCAGATAGAGTACACCCACACCTTTGGGGCCGTAAAGTTTGTGCGCTGAGAGGGAGATCATGTCCACGGGCAGGGTTTGGGTGTCGATATAGATGTGTCCATAAGCCTGTACAGCGTCTGTATGAAAGAGAATGCCCTTTTCTTTGGCAATTTTCCCGATTTCTTCGATGGGTTGGATGGTGCCGATTTCGTTGTTGGCGTACATCACAGTAATAAGGATGGTGGTGTCTTTAATGGCGTTTTTCAGGTCTTCTGTGCTGACTAATCCTTCGCTGTCCACTGGTAAATAGGTGACTTCAAAACCATGTTTTTCCAGGTATTCGCAGGTGTGCAGCACCGCGTGGTGTTCAACACTGCTGGTGATGATGTGGTTGCCTTTATGCTTCATTGCGTAGGCAGTGCCTTTGATGGCCCAGTTGTCAGATTCTGAACCGCATCCTGTGAAATAGATTTCGTCCTGTCGGGCGTTCAGGGTTTTGGCAACTTTGTCACGGGCTTCGTCAATGGCTTTTTTGCTTACCTGACTCATTTGGTAAATGCTGGAGGGGTTGCCGTAATGCTCTGTAAAATAGGGAATCATGGCGTCCAGCACTTCTTTTTTCACTGGGGTGGTGGCACTGTAATCCATATACACCTTCATGAGATCACTCCTTCTCTATAGTGGAAATCTGTTCTTCGATCATGTGCTGTAGTGTCATCGTGTCGATGACATCGTGAATGCTGTGACTTATTTTTTCCCACACGCCCCGGGTGACGCAGCCTGATGCCAGCTTGCATTTGGGTGATTCCGAATCTGTGACACATTCAGCGGGTGCCATGGGCCCTTCAAGGGCTAATAACACCTGGCCAACGGTGACTTCTTCCGGAGGACGGAGCATGAGATAACCGCCCTGTGCGCCTCGAACGCTTTTAACCAGGCCGGCTTTTCGTAAAATGGCGATGAGTTGTTCCAGGTAATTTTCTGGAATAGTCTGCCGTTCAGCAATGACTTTTAATGGGATGGGACCCTTTCCATACTGAAGCCCCAATTCAAACATGGCCTTTAGTCCGTAACGACCTTTGGTCGATAGAATCATTGGTCAGCCTCCGTTCTATTGTTACAATAACTACAGTATAGAATACCCTACTAAATTTGTCAAGATTAAAACGGGAAATATCCGACTAAATTTGTCGTGATTCAAAACTAAATCTATAGGGATTGAAAACAAAGGATTCAAAACCATTCAAAAGGAGGATAAAGCATGCTACTCTTTTGATGGAAATAACATTCCAACAGAAGCGAAGAACCCTGTTTATGGTATAATTGAGCCACAGATCGATACACAGATTGTACTAAACGGAACAGGAGGGCGACAATATGGCACGGTACGAAGAACTGACAGGCAAGCGGGTCATCGTCACAGGAGGGGCCAGCGGCATTGGTTTGGCCACGGCGCAACGGTTTGTGCAGGAAGGGGCCCGGGTGATGGTCTTTGACATCAATGAAAGGGCCCTGGAAACCACCCTGGCAGAAAACCCGGGGTTGGTTGGAGGCGTTGTGGTGGATGTGAGTGAGGAAGCCAGCGTGAAAGCCGGTTTTAAAGAGGCAGACCGGCAGATGGGCGGCATTGATATTCTCATTTCCAATGCAGGCATTAGTGTGCGAAACCTGATTAAGGACACCACCTTTCAACAATGGAAAAAGGTGATTGACATTAACCTCCACGGCATGTACCTGTGTGCCAAAGAATCCCTGGACCGCATGGAAGCCCAGGGGTCTGGTGTGGTGCTCTTCACTGCCTCCACCAATGGTATGGAAGCCCACCCTCATTACGCCGATTACAATGCTTCCAAGGCCGGCGTCATTCTACTGGGACGCACCCTTGCCCTGGAATATGCACCGAAAATCCGGGTGAATTCCATCTGCCCCGGCTATGTACTCACCCCCATGCAGCGATCGGAATACACCGACGAGATGCTGGAAAAAGTTAACCAGGGCATTCCCATGAAACGTCATGCGGAGCCCCGGGAAGTGGCGGCTTTGTTTGCCTTCCTGGCTTCCGACGAAGCTTCCTATATCACAGGACAACACATTCCCATTGATGGTGGGGAAACCGCCTGAGGCTGTCTTTTAATAAAATGCAAAATAATTGGCACTCAGTTGTTCATGAGTGCCAAACTATTTGCAATATACCGTCGATTTAACCTTTCAGTAATTCTTCAATGGCGTAAGCCAATAACCCGGGGTATACCCGGAAGGAATAATCTTCGTGGAGACGCTCTGTGTTTTTGTGGGCGTCTTTGCCGTAGGGGCCGATGTTCATCACAGGCAGGTCCAGCTTTTTAATGGTTTCAACCGGCAGGCCGTAACTGAAACCCCAGTTGGGCATGTTGGGCTGGATGTTGGTGATGACATCCTCAGCGTTCTGGAGGCACACGAAACTCAGGTCGCAAAGGCCGGTGAAGAATTTCTCCACACCTACGTCTTCGTTAAATTCAGATTTGGCATAGGCGGCCGCTTTTTCCACCACTTCTGATGCCAGGGCTTTTTTGGGGGTGGCTTTGGTGGGTTTTATGTGGGGGTAATAGGGTGGTACGTATAACAGCACGATTTTAGGGTCTTGGTCTGGGTAAAAAGCATGCACTTCCTGCACCATTTTCAGTGCCAGGATCCGTTGGTCCATTTCAGGGTGCTTCTTCCATTCTTCCCGGCAGGCTTTCATGTGTTTTTCAAAGGCTTCGCCACCTTTCTCACTGGCTGCGTATAACAGCTCACTGTAGGAAAGGACGGTGGGGGTCCAGTCGTAGAAACTGCCTTCTGTATGTGTCATGTCAAAGTAACGCTGGGTTTGGCTGCGTTGTTTTTCCAGTGAATCTGTCATGGCTTCCATGGCCAGGTCTTGCACTTTATCAAAGAAGAATTTGG
>JAABSW010000110.1 GCA_011390155.1 Clostridiaceae bacterium | reverse complement strand
GCGATGAAGCCGGTCTTTTTGCTGCAGATTTATTCCGCATGTACACCAAATATGCAGAAGCCCGTAACTGGAAAGTTGAAATGATGAGTGCCAGCGAAAGCGGCATTGGCGGTTATAAAGAAGTCATCTTTATGATCCGGGGCAAAGGCGCCTACTCCCGGATGAAATTTGAAAGCGGCACCCACCGGGTGCAGCGAATTCCCACCACAGAATCCGGCGGTCGTATCCACACTTCCGCAGCCACGGTGGCTGTGTTGCCTGAGGTGGATGATGTGGAACTTGAACTGAGCACCAACGACGTACGCATTGACGTGTTCAGGGCTTCCGGCCACGGCGGCCAGAGCGTTAACACCACTGACTCGGCGGTGAGGATCACCCATTTGGAAACAGGTTTGTCTGTTTCCTGCCAGGACGAAAAATCCCAGTTGAAAAACAAAGACAAGGCCATGAAAATTCTCAAGGCCCGTTTATTTGACAAGATGGTACACGAGCAGCAGCAGGCCATTGCCGCTGACCGTAAGAGCCAGGTGGGGTCCGGCGATCGAAGTGAACGGATTCGGACTTATAACTATCCCCAGGGACGGGTGAGTGACCACCGCATCAACATGACCCTTTACCAGCTGGACGCCTTTATGCAGGGAGACATGGACCAGATGATCAATGCCTTGATCACCACAGACCAGGCAGAAAAAATGCAGTCAATGGAACAGGTATAGGTATAAAAAAGAGGCAAGGGGGTTGTTCTCCTGCCTCTTTTTGACGAAGAGGAGGCCCTTCATTGAAAGAACTGAACAAACACACCCTGATTGTACGGCTGGATCGCCAATCTGTGACAGATGAGGCCCTGGTCCCCTTTGCCCGCATGCTGGCGGAAGGGAAAACCGTGGCCTTTCCCACGGAAACGGTTTATGGTTTGGGCGCAGATGCCACCAACCCGGCAGCCTTGTCTGCCATTTTTGAAGCCAAAGGCCGGCCTTCGGATAACCCACTAATTGTCCATGTGGCGGAAAAAAGCCAGGTGGAGCAGCTGACCGCGGTCATTACCCCTCTGGCAGAAACCCTCATGACCCATTTTTGGCCAGGGCCCCTGACCATCATATTGAAAAAAGCAGCCATGGTCCCGGACATGGTTACCGCCGGCCTGGACACAGTGGCCCTTCGCATGCCCGCCCATCCCCTGGCCCGTCGGCTCATTGCCCTGTCAGGTGTACCTGTGGCAGCCCCCAGCGCCAATCGTTCAGGCAAACCAAGCCCCACCCTGGGGGCTCATGTCATCGCCGACCTGCAGGGTCGTGTGGACGCCATCATCGACGGCGGTCCCTGTATGGTGGGCCTGGAATCAACAGTGGTGGACGCCACGGGTACGGTGCCTGTGATCCTTCGACCTGGTGGCGTGACCCGTGAAATGCTGGAAGCCGTGGTGCCAGTGGTGGAGGTGGATCCCAGCCTCGTTACGTCTCAGGGGACACAGGGAGAAGCCGGGGACGTAACACCCCGGTCTCCGGGCATGAAATACACCCATTATGCACCCCGGGCCAGCATGATCATTGCCGCGCCGAAAAACCCGGTGGATGTTTGCGGATTATCTGATGCAGAAACCATCAGTGTCTCCTGTAAACTGGCGGCAGAAACCATGTTAGGCTTGTGCCAAAAGTACCATGACCAGGAGACCCTCATTGGCATGCTGTGCGCCGATGAGACAGCAGTGTTGTTGCGAAAGCTCATTGCAAAAGAAGCCTCAGACAGGGGTGGCAGCACCTGTCTTCCTGTGATCAAGGAAATGGGAAGCTTTTCCAGGCCTGAGGTCATGGCCTCCACCCTGTTTCAAAAACTGCGGGAATTCGACAATGAGCCGGTTACCCTGATCATTGCCCAACGCTTACCGGAGACAGCCATGGGGTTCGCCCTGATGAACCGCTTGATGAAGGCCGCCGGCTACCGGGAAGAAAGTGCAGACTAAATGAAAAAAACCTGGTTGGCAGACCGGGTTTTCGGTACAATAGATAAAGAAGGGGAGATGAAGCGTGAAAACCGTGTTGTTTCTTTGCACAGGCAATACCTGTCGCAGCCCCATGGCCCAGGTGATGTTGCAACGCATGCTCAGGGATGAGGGGGTGGGTGAAGACAAGGTGAAAGTGGTTTCCGCCGGTCTTTATGCCAGCAACGGTGAACCTGCCACAATCCAGGCTGTGAAGGCCATGGAAAACCGTGGACTGTCACTGGCATTTCACCGAAGCCGCCGGCTGACCCCCCGGATGATTGATGACGCTTTCCTGATCCTGGGTATGACGGAAGAGCATAAACAGGCAGTGTTGATGCTGGACGCAGCCGCGTCGGACAAAGTGTTTTCCCTGGGTGAATATGTTTCCAGTGGGGCGGGAGACGGAGTGTGGCAGCAAGTGCCGGATCCTTTTGGCCAGCCTTTGGCCGTGTATGAAAAAACGGCAGATGTCTTGGAGTCACTATTGACCCAGGTTGTGAAAAAGCTGAAAGAAGAGAGGATGGTGGAGGAAAGATGAAAATTGCCATTGGCAGTGATCATGGCGGTTATGCGCTGAAAGAATTTATTTACCAGTATTTACTGGAAGAAGGCTACGAGGTGACAGATTTTGGCACCCATAACGAAGAGTCCACCGATTACCCGGTGTACGCCCAAAAAGTGGCGGAAGCAGTGGCTGCAGGTAAGTACACCCGGGGGATCCTGCTTTGTGGCACAGGCATTGGCATTTCCATCGCCGCCAACAAGGTGCCAGGCATTCGGTGTGCCCTGGTCTCCGATTGCTATTCAGCACGTGCCACCCGCCAGCACAATGACAGTAACGTACTGGCCATGGGAGGCCGCACCCTGGGCCCGGAGGTGGCCCTGGACATCGTCAAAACCTGGATCAATACCGAATTTGACGGCGGCAGGCACCAACGCCGTATCGACCTGATCACTGATCTGGAAAAGAAATATAACCGGTAACCATCTAGTGCCCGTTTTTACCATCTTCAGTTAGTGTCTTTATGTGTCTTTATGTGTCT
>JAABSW010000109.1 GCA_011390155.1 Clostridiaceae bacterium | reverse complement strand
TTGAGCGCTTCAACCAGGTAGATTCTTCCAATACCCGTCAATATGGGGGAACAGGGTTAGGTCTGGCGATTTGCAAAGGATTGGTTGGAAAAATGGGTGGTGAAATTTGGGCTGACAGTGTGCTGGGGGAGGGCAGTTGTTTTACCTTTACCTGTATCATGGACACGGCGGAGAAAGAGAAAGATGTATCAAATCGTTGAGCTTTATACAAGGGGTGTGCATTGTATCCTGTTTATAGTGGATTAGCCAAAAGAAGTACCACCTATGGATAAATCCTGTTTACCGGTAGGTGGTTTTGATTTGTCCTTAAAGACCTGCGTTACGTAGAGGCATGTTCCTGATATAATAAAAATGTTGAATCGGGTGGTCATCGAATAACAGGTCATGAAGAGGAACTTTCAAATTCCGAAACGTTAATGGTGTTGGCGGTATAAAAATGTTGAATAAAATTGAGGATGTTGAACTGAATAGTTTTATAAAACAATATGATAAGTGCTTTCTAGAGAGAAATATAAAAAAATAGAACCTACTTTCTCTTGACGATAGCACTCAATTAATATATTGAAAGTTCGAATTATGATATGCTTTTTGTAGCCGAAAATAAGTGAACCAACTTATATGGATAAATGAAATGAGGTTAATGGAATGAAAAAATACCCGAGAACAGAAAAGTACGACAACAACTGGATTAGTGAAAACTGGATGGGGCCTAATCCGCTGTGGCTGCTTGAGGAATTGTGCGAACACTTAGAATTGAAGCCAGGTATGAAGGTTCTTGACATGGGTTGCGGAAAGGGCATTACTTCAATATTTCTGGCGAAAGAATTTGGCGTAACGGTATTTGCAAACGACCTGTGGATTAGCGCGACAGAGAACCTCAAACGTTTTGAGGAAGCCGGCGTAGCCGATTTGGTGTTTCCCATCCATGCGGAAGCCCATGCCCTGCCTTATGCCGAGGGATTCTTCGACGTTGCAATATCAATAGACAGCTACCAATATTATGGAGCGGATGAATTGTATTTTCCCTGCACATACGCTAAGTTGGTGAAGAATGGTGGTCAATTTGGTATCGTGGTTCCGGGTTTAACGAGAGAATTTGATAAAGGCTATCCCGATACGCTTAAAGAGCATTGGGAGGGTGAAATGTTCAGCTTTCACAGCAAGAATTGGTGGCGTCGTCTTTGGGAAAAAACCGAAATTGTCGAAATCACCGCTTGCTATGATATTGAAGAACCTAAAGAAATATGGCGACCATGGGCAAAATGGTCAAAGGATAATCTCAGTTTTAACGATTTGGAATTGTTAAATTCAGACATCAATAATGACATAGCGCTAGTTGTCATGAGTGCGGTTAAACAACAGACTACTCTGGTGGTGTGACCGGCCCGTACTATTAAAAAGACCAATAGCACTTATGTTGATCTCGAAAATCATCCTTGAAATCTATTATTAAACTTTGATGATACGCTCAGCCTTTTAAATGATCTAAATATTGAGGCAATTTAGTCCAATCGTAAGCTTTTCATTGTACACAAATGCATTAAGTGTTAATATAAAAAATAACAGAATTACAGTAAACCACTTAGGAATACAAGGTTTTAATCGTTGATATGGAATTTATGTGTATTGAAATCAGGCAAATCGAAAAGATAAGAAATGAGGCATTATAGAGCATGAATGAAAATTACTTGAAACGAGAGTTATACGATTTGATTAAAAGTGATACAAGTCTTTTCGAGTTTATACAATCGGGATCCTTAGATGGTATTTGGTACTGGGATTTAGAAAACCCTGAAAATGAATGGATGAGCCCTAAGTTCTGGAAGACACTGGGACTTGATCCTAACGAAAAAAAACACTTGGCTAGTGAATGGCAAAATATTATTTTTCAGGAAGATTTAAAATTAGCCATAGAGAATTTTGAAAAACACTGTTTAGATCCCAGTCATCCATATGACCAAATTGTAAGGTACAAACATAAAAATGGCTCTACTGTATGGGTAAGGTGTAGGGGGTTAGCGATCAGAGATGAAAATGGAAAAGCAATACGTATGCTGGGGGCGCATGTTGATATCACTGATTTAAAAAACACAGAAAAAGAACTTGCCCATTCCAATCAAACAAAGGACAAACTTTTCTCGATCATCGCACATGATCTCCGTAATCCATTTAATGGTTTATTAAATGTCACAGCACTTTTAGCTGACGAAGAAGCTGGCATAGCTGAAAAAGAAAGGCTTGCGTTAATGAAAGACCTTCATGGCAGCGTAAAGAATGCTTATGATCTTCTCACCAATCTCCTTGATTGGTCTCGTCTAAACCAGGAACGCATTGAAATACAGAAAAAAAGATTGAAAGTTTTCCAGGTGATTAGCAATGTATGCTGTCAATTGAGAGACTTCTCTGATCAAAAAGAAATCGAGATTCGCTTTGAAGGGGATCTTGATCTTGAGGTCATTGTCGATCAAAAGAGCCTGGAACTTATTGTACGCAATCTGTTGACAAACTCCATCAAGTACTCCTACCGTGGAAGCAACATAATAGTCGATCTGACAAAAGAAACCACGTTGGGACACATTGCAATCGAAGACAGAGGAAGAGGGATGAGTGAAAATCATCTTTTACATGTGATGAATGATGACTATCATATGTCAAACCCAGGAACTGAATTGGAAAAAGGAACGGGTATCGGATTGAACCTGGCGAAAGAATTCGTTGCATTAAATGGTGGCTCCATAACAATCGACAGCTGTGAAGGCCAGGGGACAACGGCAGTACTTGCTTTTCCCTTGTTTTAAAGGATCCACGAAAACCAATTGATCATCTATGGGATTAGAATAATTAGCCAGACTCATCTGTAAAACAATATAATTATGTGAATGTCAACCCAATGGGTTATCAGGTAACGACGCCTTTTGTTTACCCCTCGTTTTTTTCAAAGATAAGTAAAAGAAGAAATTTAAACCTGCTGCATAATGGGTAACTGCTAATAAAGGAGGTGTTCGTGATGCGTGTTTATCCAGTTCAGTTTGAAAACGAGAGCTTCAAACTCTATCACAACAGCGAAGAATGGGTACTTCATGATG
>JAABSW010000108.1 GCA_011390155.1 Clostridiaceae bacterium | reverse complement strand
AACCCAGTTGGAAGATAATGAGCTGGAAGATAATGAACTGAAGAATGAGTTAAAAGATAATAAACTGGACAGTAATGAACTGAAGGATAGAAAGGTACTAAAAAATGACAGCGGCCTGAGAAATATGGCAAAAAGCATACTGGACAACCCGCAGATGCATCACTATGCCCTGTACCTGGTTTTCGGGGTCATCACCACCTTGGTGAACCTGTTGATTTTTAAATTCCTCATCGACCGGGGCATTCACTATACCATCAGTACCACCATCGCCTTCGTGGTGGCGGTGACAGTGGCCTTCTGGACCAACCGCACCTGGGTGTTTCGCAGCCAAAGCCAGGGGATGAAAGCCATTTTCCGGGAAATGACCTCTTTTTTCAGTGTGCGTATTCTCACTTATTTCGTGGACATCATCGGTCTGGTGATCTTCATCGAACTGGTGCACATGGATGAATTCATCAGTAAAATCATCATCAATGTTGTGGTGGTGGTGCTGAACTACCTCCTCAGCCGCTATGTGGTGTTTCAGGCTAAAGCGTAGACATGTTTTGTAAGGCATTTGTTATTCTTATCCTGCATCTGAAAGGCC
This sequence comes from Clostridiaceae bacterium, assembly GCA_011390155.1. GTDB lineage: Bacteria > Bacillota > Clostridia > Peptostreptococcales > Tindalliaceae > Anoxynatronum. The sequence goes on along the minus strand of JAABSW010000108.1, from coordinate 2,525 downwards.
CCTGCCGGGGCGTTTTTTTTACCCTGGTGTTTTTTTGGTGTTTTTTTCTTGACAGGAGGGTATCAAATCATTAGAATAGAAAGAGGTTTCTGCTTTAGCGCTTTACCACTTTAGCAGAGTAAAGCATCAAACAGAGGAGGAAAACACCGTGAACCGACGTAAAGTCTTTTTACCCCAAGGCGTTCAGGATTTACTGATTGACGATTGTCTGCTGCGGCGGACCATCGAAAACCAAATCATGGACACTTTTGACCAATGGGGCTACATGGAAGTCAGCAGCCCGGCCCTGGAATATTACGACCTGTTTACCCAGCCGGAGATGCTGGCGGACGGGGATAAAATGTTTAAACTCATCGACGCAGACGGTAAGATCATGGTGCTTCGGCCGGATTGCACCATTCCCATGGTGCGGATTGTGGCCACCAAAATGAAAGATTTTGTCTTCCCCCTGAAGTTGTCTTATGTGGCAGACGTGTTTCGCATTGACCAGGAACAGGCGGGAAAAAAGCGGGAGTTTCGCCAGGCGGGCATCGAGCTTTTTGGTGTCACCACCGCCAAGGGCGATGCAGAGGTGTTGGTCACAGCCATTGAAACCCTCAAGAGCCTGGGTCTCAAGCACATTACCGTGGAACTGGGGTCCATTAAATTCCTCAAGGGATTGTTTGAAGAACTGTCTCTGTCCAGGGACGATCAGCAAGCCGTGGTGGACCTGCTGGAGGAAAAAAATGTGACAGGACTTCAACACTTGGCGGAAAGCCTGGGTATCAACGGAGGCTGCGCTTCACTTCTCATTCGGCTGCCCCGGCTTTTTGGCAACCCGGAAGAAGTGCTGGAAGAACTAAAGCAGTATCCACTGTCGCCCAGCATGCAGGAAGGCATTGATGAACTGACAGCTACCATGGACCTGGTGGATGAATATGGGTTGGGCCACTTTCTGGGACTGGACCTGGGCATGGTGAGCCAGCTGGATTATTACACTGGCATTATTTTCAAGGGGTTCACCCGGGATTTGGGAACGGTGCTCCTCAGTGGCGGCCGCTATGACGCTCTCCTGGGAAGCTTTGGCATGGATTGCCCTGCCACCGGTTTTGCCCTGGTCATCCATAAAATTACGAAAGCCCTTAAAATACAGGGACAGCTGGAAGTGCCCAAGCGACACCACGTGCTGGTGCTTTCCTGTGACACTCCCCGGGGCACTGCTGTGGAAGCCCTGGCAAAGCTGCGGAAGGAAGGGTCCATTGTGGAATTTTGCCTGCTGAAATCCGCCGATGACATCCGGACATACATGGAAAAACGCCAGGTGGACGAGTTGGTCCGCATCCATCCCAACGGTGAGGTGGAAGAGCTGGACCCAGCCACCCTCACCCTTTAAAAAACGAAAACGAGCCACGGGGACGTAGTAAGTGGCACGTTTCAGTCATAACACTCAAAAAAACGTGCCACTTACTACGTCCCCGTGGCTCGCGAAGGAAGTGACAGGATGAACAGTAATCCCCGCATGGCCCTGACAAAGGGCCGTTTGGAAAAAGATACCATTGATTTGTTGGAAGCTGCCGGCCTGAACATGGAACCGGTGCGCAAGCCTTCCCGAAAGCTGATTTTGCAGGTGCCGGACTATCCCCTGGACCTGATCCTCCTGAAAGGGGTGGACGTGGCCACCTACGTGGAATACGGAGTGGCAGACCTGGGAGTGGTGGGCAAGGATGTGTTGCTGGAAGACCCCAAGCCGGTGTACGAAGTGCTGGACCTGGGCTTTGGCATCTGCCGCATGGCTGTGGCCGGTCCTACGGGCATGGCAGATACCCCCAAAAAGCATTTACGGGTGGCCAGCAAATACCCCCGCATTGCCCGTGACTACTTTGAAGGCAGGGGCCAGTCGGTGGAAATCATCCGCCAGCAGGGTTCTGTGGAACTGGCGCCTCTCATGGGGTTGGCTGACGTGATTGTTGATATTGTGGAAACGGGAAATACCCTGAAGGCCAATGGCCTGGTGATCCTGGAAGAAATCGTCCCCATCAGCGCCAGGCTGGTGGTAAACAAAATCAGTTACAAAACCCGGCGACGGGAAATAAACCAACTCATTGACATGATGGAAAAACAATTGAAGGTACAAACACAACTGACAAAACAAAAGAAAGCATCCATGAAAGGCGGGACAGTATGAGAACAGTAGAAGTCACCCGCTGGGACCCAACCCGCCGGGATGAAGTGTTGCAGGAACTGAGAACGCGGCAGGGAAGTAGTGACAGTAAAACAGAAGACATTGTCCGGGAGATCATCCAGGAAGTGAGAAACAGAGGAGACGAAGCAGTGTTATCATACACAGCGACCTTTGACGGCGCCACCCTCACCCCTGCCGACCTGAAAGTGACAGAAGAAGAGATGGAAGCCGCCTGGCAGGCGGTGGATGAAGCCTATAAAAAAAGCCTGGAGAAAGCCTGCGGAATGATCCGGGCATTCCATGAAAAACAGCGGCAGTCTTCCTGGGTGGACACTTCATCTGATGGTATCTGGCTGGGGCAGAA
>JAABSW010000107.1 GCA_011390155.1 Clostridiaceae bacterium | reverse complement strand
CAGCCTGATTGTGAAAACCATTGTGACCAGTGAAATGGGAGCCGCCATTGCAAAAGATTATGGCGTGTCAATGGAAAACACCCTCACCGGGTTCAAGTACATTGGCGACCGGATCAAACACTACGAAGAGACAGGGGAAAAACAATTTCTCTTTGGCTATGAAGAAAGTTACGGCTACCTCTCCGGCACCTATGCCCGGGACAAGGACGCCATTGTGGCGGCCCTCCTGATTGCAGAAATGGCAGCGGTATATGCCCTTGAAGGCATGAGCCTTTATGAAGCACTGATGAAATTATATGAAACCTACGGCACTTACCTGGAAGACCTGAAATCCATCACCCTGAAAGGCAAGGAAGGCATGGAAAAAATCCGTCGCATCATGGAGCGGTTCCGCAGTAATCCACCGGATTCCATCGCCGGCACTCAGGTGACAAGGGTGGAAGATTATAAAAAAATGCCCGGATTCCCCGAAGCGGATGTGGTCAAACTATACCTGGGCACCATGGGATGGGTGGCTTTGCGACCCTCCGGCACAGAACCCAAGCTTAAAATCTATGCCGGTGTTAAAACCGGTACCCTGGATGCTTCGCAACGATTGGTGCGGCAGTGGATTGAAGAAATGCAGGCCATGGCAGAAGCATAAACTTGACAAACAGCAAAATACTAGTGAGGGTTTGATTGATTGTTACAAATATGACAATTATTACAGTTGTGTTAAGAAGACATAATATTCCACTCAAAACCCTTGTATTATGTTACACTATACCTAGAGATCGGTAACGATCCAAATCCCCCTTTGTTTTACTCTTTTTAGGGCCTTCCCCGCTGGAAGGCCTGTTGTCTTTTTTGTTGTTCTTTGCAGGCTGTCAGCCTTGGTAACAGCCCTTGGGCACGGCCTTTGGTTGTTTTTTTTGTCATAATTTGTTATGATGCAAGCATCCAGAAGAACTGAGTCTGTTAACCCATGCAGTTGTGGGCAGATTCCATAGAAATTCATTTTAAGTGGTACACTTACATATTGGAGGCGCATACATCGTGGACCAAGCCGTTATCAGCTTAATCAATCAGATCTTAGTGCTTTTTTTTGTCATGGCAGCAGGCTATGCCGCCAAAAAAGGAAACGTAATGAACCAGGAAACCATTAAAGGCATCAGCATGTTGATTTTGAACGTATCACTGCCGGCACTGGTCATCAGCTCCATGCAGTTTCCTTTCAGTCAAGAAATGCTAAACACAAGCTTACGCATTGCCCTGATTTCTGTGGTCACCTACCTGGGGATCATTGCTTTTTCCTACGGGTACACCCATCTCATAAAGAGGGAGACAGCCAAACTGGACGTGACCCAGTTTGCCCTGGTCTTTGCCAACGTCTCCTTTATGGGGTTTCCCATCATAACCGTCTTGTACGGCGAACAGGGTGTTTTTTATGCAGCCCTTTTTAACATCCCCTTCCAGGTGCTGTTGGTTACCCTGGGCGTTGTCTTCATGACCCGACACGCAGAGACCAGTTCCGGAAAAATGAACCTGAAAAAGGCCCTTCTCAGCCCTGGGCTCATTGCCGTTTTCATTGGGTTCGGTTTTTTTCTGCTTCCAGTGTCCATCCCAACACCACTCCTTCAGGCACTGCAGATGATTGGTGGAACAATAACCCCCCTCTCCATGCTCGTCATTGGGGCAATGCTGGCGGATGTTTCTTTTTCCTCTCTTTTTGGAGACCGGGACCTTTATATGCTCACCTTTGTCAGGTTACTGCTGTTACCGGCCCTTGTTTATGCACCGCTGAAATTACTGGGGGTTGACGGCATGTTACTGGCAATTCCCGTGATCATTATTGGCATGCCCGTGGCAACCTTGACAGGTGCCTTTGCCCGTCTGTACGATTCAGACTACTACTTTGCCTCAAAAGTCATCTTTCTGACAACACTGTGTTCACTGGTCACAATCCCCTTTTGGGCATTTGTGTTGTAAAAATAGGTTCAACGACAAGGAGGAAAAAAAATGAAGATCATCCCGACAACCAGGGTGCTGAAGCGAATGGTGGCATTGTTCATGGTGCTGGCACTGGTTTTTGGCCAGACGGCTGCTGCCTTGGCAGTGTCCGACGCTTCCATGTCAAAGGAAGACATCATTAAAATCATTGAAGAAACAGCAAGACGAAAAAACATACCACCACAGATTTTAACCGCCATTGCCTGGAAGGAAAGCCGCTTCACCCAGTTCACCAGTTCCGGCGCCCCCCTTGTTTCCCGGGGAAACCGTGGCCTGATGCAGATCAACAACGTGCACACTGAATTTGACGGCCACCTAATTCTCAACGATGTGGCCTATAACATCGAAGCCGGTGCCGACATACTCCTCACCAAGTGGCTGGATCACCGGACCCCCGTGGTGGGCAACCGTGACCCCAATGTGCTGGAACACTGGTATTTCGCCCTGTGGGCGTATAACGGCTGGCTGTCACGGAACAACCCCAACCTCCACGGAGAAAAAACCTACCAAGACGGTGTTTTTCAATACATTCGCACCAACTACGGACAGGAAGTCAGCACCGTGGACTGGAGCTACATACCTGCCGGCGGGCTGCCGGAGTGGGGAAGCCAGATTCCTGAACCTGCCGTGACCCACAAAGCAGGCATCCTCTTCTACCAGCCGGAGGACCGGGCCCTGGTGGATGTGCGTGACCAGCTTTATGTGCAAACACATGCCGGTGGCGGAGATATCAGGTTTTCCCTGACCAAAGGTGAAAAAGTGACCATCATCAGCCAGCCCCAGTTGGTGGACGGCCTTTACTGGTATGAAATCATCCACCCCGCCACGGGGCAGAAGGGTTGGGTGGCAGCCATTTACCTGAAACCGGTCTTTGTGCAGCAGGAAGCCGCTCAAGACGCCCTGGGAGCCTTGCTGTTAGACCCGGACATTGGAACAGAAACCCGGACGGGTGAAACAGAGGAAGACCTTGAAGACGAGGAAGCAATAAGCGAAGAAGCGGACGAAGAACTAAACGAAGAACTAAACGAAGAACTAGACGAAGAACTAAACGAAGAAACAGGAGAAGTGGCTGAAACAGAAGAGGCCAAAAACATGGAACCCAACTCCCTGGAGGACACCACAGAACAGACAGATGAAGAATTGACTAAGCTG
>JAABSW010000106.1 GCA_011390155.1 Clostridiaceae bacterium | reverse complement strand
TTCCACATGACTTAATCCATTTAAAAAAGCCACCTGATAATTAGGGCTGTTTTTCATAATTTTTTCATCATAAGTACTGCTCACCTTCTCAGGAAAAACAGCCATGGCTTTAAGAAATAACTTTGATTCCATTATTCCAGGGTGCTTGATGGCCATTCTGATCAGTGGTGTCATCAATTTGGTTTTAATTTTAAAGAGATGCCCCATGATACCATAAGCCTCCATTCTAAAACTTTTCCCATTCCCTTTTACTGCCCCGTTTTAATTTGAATGCCCATTAACTTTGCTCCTGTAGCCGATTCCATGGAAACCAACGCCGGTTCTGTGATAAACACATGGTTTTCTTGTAAGGCGGATGATTCACTGTTTTTATGGATGGTTACTTCTCCTTTGACTACGTAAAAAATCACATGGCTGTCCATTTGGCACTCCGGAATCTTGCCGCCGGGTTCCAGCGTAATGACACGGGTTTTAAAGTCATCATTCTGGAAGAACACATTGACGTTTCTTTTTTCATAGCCTTCTGCTTCCATGTTCATTAAATCAAATATTTTCATTACAATTTCCCCTCTCATGGATGGTTCTCTTCAAACCTGGTTCCTTTGGAACCGGGTACGACAACAAATTGGTCATGAATCCACTTTCTCATGATACTTGTGAATAACTGTATCAATCCTGGCTTTTCTGATCTCAAGCACCCTGATCCACTGATTCAAATTCGTTTTACCATTCTCTGTAATTTGATAGACACGCCTCCTGGGCCCTGGGCCACCTTCTTCCCAGAAGGATGAAACCAATGATTCTGTTTCCATTTTTCGTAATGTCCTGTAAAGAGTGCTCACATTAAGTTCCTCCTGGGAAAAGCCAAAGTACTCCAGTTGCTCGATCAATCCATAGCCATAACCAACCTCGTCATATAAAAGCAGCAACAGGCAAACCTCCAAAAATCGTTCCATTTTATGATGTTTGCTATTGCAAAACAAAGCTTGGTCTGCTTTCATTTTCTGCCTCCTTCAATCTATATTCATTAGGTATATAGTCTCTTTGGATATAGTATGCTGCACCTAGTGATTTATGTCAACCAATACGCGGTCCCTGCACCTTAAAGCATACCAGATTCACATAGCACCATCTTCTTAATAAACCATCTTAAAACGGACAGCCGTTGAATTTGGCTGTCCGTATATTTAATCAAGATTCCACACTTGCTGCCTGTTTTATTTCGTTGCCCTGGGCGTCATACTTCTTTCGCTTAGCCGTTACCTCTTCCATTTCCAATTTATACACATTGGCTCGGTAAAGGCCGGCTTTAGCAGCTGCTTCAAAATAGGCCATTTTTGTCGGGGTGAATTTGTTGCAGATCACCTTCATGCCCTGCAAGCGTTCTTCCTCTGACGTCACTTTTTCCACCCTTCCCCTGGCCATGGCAGATTCAAACTCAGTGGTAAAGACTTTCCGGATCAGCAGGGATGCCTTTGTTTCATCCTTTGCCATTTCTTCCAATTCTTCTTCCCGGTACAATTCAGGCACCTTCACATCCCCTACAAAAACAATGCTTACACTGGGGCTGCCGGCAAAAATGTCCACTTTTTTACCTTCCATGGCAGAATGAAAGTACAAGGCATTGCCCTCCCTGGCCACGGATAAGGGAATTCCGTAGGGTTGGTTGTTTTCATCCATCATGGAGACCACCCCAAACCGGGCTTTGTCCATCACCTGGTACCCAAATTCCCGGTTCATTTCTCTGTCTTTTCTGCGCACGATTTACACATCCTTTCATGGTTTCGTCAGTGTGCATCACCTGATTTTCGATTAACAGAAAGAGGCGGAATGGCAGCAAATGACACTAAAAACCGTTCCGAAGGCTGGTTTTGTACGGTCTTGTTATTGAACTGTTATCCTGTGCATACATTAACAAATTTACTGATACCCCTTGTATTTCCAGGGATTACCTGGCCAAACGAAACCCCAGGTCATCGATTTTAAATGTGGGGTGTCCACGACGACGGCTGGTAGCACCACACCCCCTGGCTTCCTCCGCCCAGCTTCCGCCACGGAAGATGCGGTATTCTCCATAAGTCTTCTCGTCGTACAAGTCCCAACACCACTCCCAGGCATTTCCCAGCATATCGTATAAACCCCATAAGTTGGGATGCTTTTGTCCCACTTCGTGCAAACTTCCTTCGGCGTTATCAGCATACCAGGCGATGTTCCCGATCTCGCCATACTGATAACCCGTTGATCCTCCTCTACAGGCGTATTGCCATTCTGCATCTGTCGGCAGCCGAAACCCACCTGCTTCCCAATCACATGTCACCTTCACACCGGAATGATCAAAGGTATAGCATTCTTTCAATTCCCATTCCCTGGACAGCCGGTTGCAAAATGTGACAGCGTCGTACCAGGATACATTCACCATGGGCGTCTTATCAGCCTCCAATCCTTCTGCCATCCTGTTAACGAAGGCATTGTACATGCCTTTTGTCACCGGGTAACTGGCCAACTGAAAGGGTTTAACATCAACCATCTTTTCAACCAGCGTCCTTCTTCCCTTTTGACCAGGCATACTCATTTTTGAATCTGAACTAATCCATTTCAGATCATCCCGATGGTCTCTGATCACTTCCTTTCCCCCGGGAATTTGTCTCATCAAGCTTTCTAAATAGTGCCTTTGTTTATTATCCATCATGTCACTCCCAGAATTTTGCTTATCTCCATCACGGTGGCACACCGGTGCATTGGTTCTGTCTTTATTCTAACAGATTGACGGCCTGTTATCGATGCCAGTGCACCATTTCATTGGATTGGTGGACAAATAAACGGACAGCCCATAAATCAGGTTGTCCGCTCTATCGTTTTTTATTTCAATTGATTAAACCGCTCTTCCACTTTGGCCCAGTCCAACACGCTCCACCAGGCATCCACATAATCGGGCCGCTTGTTCAAATATTTAAGGTAATAGGCGTGCTCCCATACATCAATGCCCAGCAGCACTTCTTATCCTTCTGACACTGGGTTGTCCTGGTTGGGTGTGGATGCAACGGACAGTGTTCCGTTCTCCATGACCAGCCATGCCCATCCGCTGCCAAACTGGCCCAAGGCAGCTTGCTTCAACTGGTCT
>JAABSW010000105.1 GCA_011390155.1 Clostridiaceae bacterium | reverse complement strand
AGGCCACCGCTTCCTTTCCCGTGTCAACGCGGCCGCCGTTGATGAACACATGGTACTCACCATTGGACTGGCGCTTAACATCCATGGCCAGCACAACCGCCTGGTTGCCGAATTTCCAGGCACAGTCGGTGATCAGCTGGGGGTCCTTTACAGCAGCTGAATTAATGGAAACCTTGTCGGCTCCGGCTTTCAACACCCGGCGGAAATCATGGACAGAACGGATACCGCCCCCCACGGTCAGGGGAATAAACACCTGGTCTGCCGTGCGGCTGACCACGTTCAATATAATATTACGCTCTTCGTTTGAGGCGGTGATATCTAAAAACACCAGTTCATCGGCGCCTTGGCGGTTGTACTCCTTGGCGGCCTCCACCGGGTCGCCGGCATCTACTAAATCAACAAAATTCACACCTTTTACCACCCTGCCCTGGTTTACGTCCAGGCAGGGAACAATGCGTTTGGTGATCATTGCCTCATCGCCTCCTCAATGGCAGCCAGGGTAAGGGCCCCTTCATACAGGGCTTTTCCCACAATGGCTCCTTCCACTCCGATATTTTTCAAATTCAGTAAATCCTGCAGGCTGGAAACACCGCCGGAAGCAATGATTTCAAGGGACACCGCCTGGCGTAGCCTGGTGATGGCTTCCAGGTTAGGGCCCTTCATCATCCCGTCCATGGCAATGTCAGTGTACACCAGGGTTTTCAGACCCATGGTTTCCAGTTCCCGGGCAAAATCCATGGCCTCCCGGGTACCCACCCTTGTCCAGCCATCCACGGCCACCAGACCGTCTTTGGCGTCTACAGAAACGACGATTTTCTCACCATACCGCTTCAGTGCTTCTTTCAACATGACCGGGTCTTCCAGGGCTTTGGTGCCCAAAATGCAGCGCCACACACCAGTGGAAAAAAGCTGTTCCAGCCTCTCCAGGCTGCGGATACCGCCTCCTGTCTGCACAGGGATCTTCACGGATTCAACGATTTTTTCCAGGGCTTCCTGGTTTTTTGAAACACCTTCAAAAGCACCGTCCAGGTCGATGACATGGAGACGCTGGGCACCTTGTGCTTCAAAATCTTTTGCCACTTCCCAGGGCTGTTCAAAATAAACGGTTTCTGCGTCCTTTACCCCCTGGGTGAGACGAACGCACTTACCATTTTTGATGTCAATGGCAGGATAAATCAGCATTGGCTCAACTCCCCGAAGTTTTTTATCATCTGCAGGCCGGCGTCGCTGCTTTTTTCCGGATGAAACTGGAGGCCGTACACATTCTCTTTTTGTACCACCGCCGGCAGCATGTTGCCGTAGTCCGTTACCGCCACAATGTCGGCAGCGTCACAGTTGTTGGCAAAATAGGAATGCACAAAATACACATAGGCACCGTCAGGGGTTCCCTTCAGCACTGGGCTTTCCTGGAGAATGGTCAGCCGGTTCCAGCCCATGTGAGGAATTTTCACCCCAGGGGGAATGCGAACAATGTCCCCTTTCAACAGTCCCAGACCTTCCACCCGATCACCCTCAAAACCCTGCTGAAACAACACCTGCATACCAAGGCAAATGCCTAACAGAGGTTTTCCTGCTGCTGCATGCCGGCGAATGGGTTCCACCAGCTTCTTCTCATGTAAGTTTTTCATGGCATCAGGGAAGGCTCCCACGCCGGGAATCACCAAACCGCTGGCTTCTGCCAAAACCGCCGGATCGTCGGAGACTTTTGCCTCCACGTTCATCTGGGTAAAAGCTTTTTCAGCGCTGCGCAGGTTTCCCATGCCATAATCAATGATCACAATCATGTACCCACCTCTTTATCTATTGGAGTAACAGAGGTCACTTTCCTAAACCCCTATCCACTTTTTATCGATTCATTGCTCTTTTACAATTTCCTTTACACTTCACTCTTTCCATTACTTTCACTTTTTCCATTACTTTCACTCTTCGTTTTGCTTTTTCGTTCACTCTTCCATTACTGTTCTCTCATTATTTACTTCTCGCTAATCACTCTTCCTTATCCTCTATATTATTCACTTTTCCTTATACTTAACTCACTGCTTATCTACTTCAAGCTCTCTTTGGTGCTCATGGGCCCCTGGATCCGCTTGTCGATGCGAGCGGCCTGGTCCACGGCGCGACCAAAAGCCTTGAAGATGGTTTCGATGATGTGGTGGTCATTCTTCCCGTACAGGCTAGTGATGTGCAGGGTCAACCCGGCGTGCATGGCCAGGGCGCGGAAAAATTCCTCCACCAGGTACACTTCAAAGTTGCCTGTTCGACCAGTGGAGTAATTCACATCAAAATGGAGGTAAGGACGCCCAGAAAAGTCCAGCACCACCCGGGTCAGGGCTTCGTCCATAGGGGTGTACACTGATGCGTAACGCACCATGCCTTCTTTGTCTCCCAATGCTTTGGCCAAGGCCTGGCCCATTACAATGCCCACGTCTTCCACGGTATGGTGGTTGTCAATGTGAGTGTCTCCTGTTGCCCTGACAAAAAGGTCCATCAACCCATGACGGGCCACCTGGTGCAGCATGTGATCCAAAAACCCGACACCGGTTTCGATGTCCGCCTTGCCCTCTCCTTCAATGGTCAATTTTACACCAATGTCTGTTTCACTGGTACGTCTGTTTACTGATGCTGTTCGTTTCATCTTTCCGCCTCCCCTGCAATATACTCCACGCTTCTTATGGTTATTGCCATCGTTTTATTTCATTATTACCATGAGTTCTTATTCTAATAGCCTTTTTACAACTTTTTATTCATCCATCCCCTTGCATCTTTTTGAAGACCTCCAGCAACTGCTGGTTTTCTTCTTCTGTCCCCACGGTGATGCGAAGGCAGTTGGCCAGGGTTCCGGCGGCACCGTAGTTACGCACCAGAATCCCTTCTTCCTGCAGGCGTTCATCAATCTTCGCCGCCAGGGGTGTGCGTACCAAGAGGAAATTGGCCCGGGAAGGAAAAACGGTCAGGTCCATTTTTTTCAGTTCTTCTTCCAGTCGTTCCCGCCACTGGATGATACTCTCCAGAATGGGTTTTACCTCGGCTGACTGGTTCAGGCATACCAGAGCCGCCATTTGGTCCAGGCTGCTCATGTGATACGGAGGTTTCACACGGGAAAGGGCTTCCATCATCCCCTCAGACGCCAGGGCGTAGCCGGCTCTCACCCCTGCCAGTCCGTAAGCTTTGGAGAGGGTGCGCAGGACAATGAGCTGAGGATATGTGTTGATGAGTTCTGCAGCGGTT
>JAABSW010000104.1 GCA_011390155.1 Clostridiaceae bacterium | reverse complement strand
AACGCCCAGCGACAAATCGTGAGTTTTGGCATGAAAAATTGGCTAAGAACATTGAAAGAGACAAAGTAACCGTTAATGCTCTCAACCAATTAGGTGTAATAGGTCTACAAAAATTCGAACAAAATCAAGAAAACTGGGTAACACTTTTACCACTTGTTTTTTGATTTAAAATTTCATCAATATACAACCACATTTTTTCTTTCATATCCGATTCCAGCTTTACCATTCCTGCCATGCTGTTCTCGAATTTCTTTCTCAAAGTTCCGACATATTTTGTTGTCTTTGTCAGTTCTTCTATCCATTCCTGGGCTCTTCTAAGGGCGATATCTTTGATAAATTCTGCTGGAGAATTAAAGGCAGAGAGAATAATATCCAAGACATTTTCCACGGTTGCCGGCTTACTCACGTTCTGTTCTTCTTGCTGTTCCATTGCCCGTTTTTTTAGCTGATCGTAGTTATAACGTTTCCGGCAATGTTGCTCGTATACCTGATCATCCTGTTCCTGCTGGATGCGTTTAAGAATGCCAAAGAAATACGACGGATTTAAACGATCTTTTTTCCTGTTAGCTGCCTTTACAAATGCTTCTTCGGCTGCAAGAATTGCCTTTATACTATAAAACGGTATCGTTTTTTCTGCTCGCTTGACTGCTTCCCCATCTGCTGTGATCTCCATACTTTTGATCAAAGCTTGAAGTATTTCAATTTTGCGGTGATCATCAGTCATGCCTGTTTTTCGATCTATTTTATTTTCAAGTTTCCGTTTTAGATTATCCTGTATTTCTTGAGATACCGGCTCAGTCATACGTACAGCTGGGGATTTAATATCTTGCCTTAACACCATGCTATTTCTCATTCTCACATAGACTGAGACAATTTTTTGCAGGACACTTTCAGCCAGTGCTTGGGGGGATGAAGTATCTATGCGAATATCACCGACGATCTTTTTAAACTGACTGAAAGCTCCCTCAATTGTACCATTCCCTTTAGGGTTGGCAGGTCCTGCCGGAACATGCTTTATGTCATGGAAGTCAAGAAAATTCCTACTGACATGACTTAGATTGGCTGATCCACTGTCAGACACTATACCAAGGGGGACACCCCATTTCCGGCAATGAATTTTCAAGACTTTGATAAATTCCTCCGATGTTTCTTCCAGAGAGATGCTGAAGGCAGTGTGAGCAAAACTGTTTGTATCGACAGCCATTTCCAGATTCAATTGTATAATTTGATCGTCTATATGTACTTTTATCTCACTACCATCCACGCTCACGAGTCCGTTGGGGATCTCCTGTCGAAGTTTCTGATAAAACTTTGGGCGTTTTTGCCTGGTCTTTGGGGATCGCAGGTCATTGGCTATAAGGACATCACCCACTGTTTTCGAACTGAGAGAAATGTTCTCTTCTACCTCCAGCATCCGGGTAAAGCTTTTTAGACGGATCCTCTGATCGTTTGCTTCGTACTGCCTCGCACGTTCAACGATCGTTCTAACCATATCCGCTGTCACTTTCCGCCCTCTACCTCTTTTGTCCGGTATTATTATGAGCCGCATAGCTGTATCATACTCATTATCCCAGCCATTAAGCGTGCTTGCCGGAAGGAGCAGAATAAACGATGTTTTCCTTAATCCTAGGTCGTGATAACGTAAAAAACTTACCGCTTTCTTTTTTTGTTCTTGATCATGATGCGTTTTTTTTTACTATTTCATCAAAGCCATGTATCTCCATGGCAAGACGTATCCCTTCATTTTCCACTCTAAGATCAGCATACTTTTTTGAAATTTCCTGATGCTCAATCTCTAACTGAGAAAGTTTTTGAATTGCATCTTCAGAGTCTTTTGCTGAGGCATCTGCCTCACTCATCCACTGGTAACCCGTCTTCCTTGATATCCCTGCCTTTTCACAAATTTCCTTTACACTGGCTCCTTTTGTGATACCTTTTTTCTTTGCAATTTGAGATGCCTTGATCAGCACTCTTACCTCTTCAGGAGTTAATTTTTCCATCAAGATACTCTCCTTGTCAGATCAATGGGCTGGCCCATGAGGTGAAGTGTTAAATTGCCCTTCGGCCCTATCACAAGATTGAAAATACTTCTATCAATCCCCAATACTGAGTACGGTTTTTTAGCATCAATGTCAACACCTTGGCTCAAACTTGAAAGAATTTGTTCACTCTGACCATGAAAACGTTCCGCCGGTACCAGTAATCCTCCGATACCCTGATGAGTACGCTGATAATTGTACCTATTCACCCATTCTCCAACTGCAGACATGGCTTCTTGCGCAGTTGAAAAGTGGTGCTGCTTCAAAAGTTCATACTTTATAGTTTTGTTGCAAGACTCTACCTTGCCCAAGGTTTGGGGATGGTGGGCACTGGCATGAGTATGATCTATTCCATGCATCTCCAGGTATTTTTCAAACCGGTTAATTCCGTGCCAGGAATAAAAAACAAACCCCCGATCTGTAAGAATTTCTTCCATCTTTCCATAACGATTTACTGCGCGATCCACTGTATCAATCACTTCGTCCATTGAAGTCTTTTCCAGCACACTCCAACCAAGGATAAATCGTGAATAATCATCAAGCAAAAGAATTACGTATGCTTTGAGCTTATTGATGAAAAATTCAAGAATATCCATCTGAGCAAGCTCAAGTGGGCGAGATGCTTCAAATCGTAGGTTGTTCTGGTTGGCAGGCTTTTTCTTTCTTATCTTATAGCCGTTAGCAACCATAATACGTCTGACGGATTTTGTTGATATTGTGATTCTCTGGCGACGAAGTTGATTTCTTACCTGACCAGGGCCGTACTCAGGGTTATCCTTCCAAGTATCTATAACCGCCTGTTCTTTTTCAAGTGAGATCTTTTTTATACCTCGACCTGGCCTGGGAACTTGATATTCAAGAAAAGTTTGCTCTCCCAATACCTCAAGCTGATTCTTCCAATCATATACGGTAGTGAAATGAATCCCAGCAACACCTGCGGCATCTTTAATGGTGGTCCGTTCTGCGCTTCTTAAAATTGAAAGTTTCTGCTGTTGACTAAAGTGTTTCTTAACCATGGCACTTTCTCCTTTTTCAATGTCGGGAAAAAGTGTTACCTTATTTTATCCGATTTTGTACGATTTCTTACTACCACATTCAATTACCTTGTACCTTAAGCGCATAAGAGCAAAACTCTTCGCTCATTCGTCCTCATCCCACCACTGATATCTATCTCTTGACCATCGTTGGTATTTCATGAGTTCTAAATTCACCTCATCAATATTGAATCTCACAATTTCAAAAT
>JAABSW010000103.1 GCA_011390155.1 Clostridiaceae bacterium | reverse complement strand
TTTTTTCTTTGTCCCAGTTTATCATGTCAACGGCATTAAGATTTCCTATGATGGCGACTTTTTTCTCTGCTATTTTTTTTGCTTCAACAATGTCATCTTCTACGCTAACATTAACCGCCTTCGTACCTGTTTCTATCAATTCCTTCATCACAGGTAACGCTATGCCAGACGCCAACTTTGTTGCAACGGGTCCTTTTATCCTGGCAATGGTTCTTTTATCCACTTCAAATCCTCTGGAAATATATGTCTCCCGTTCAATAATGTTGGGAGAAGCCAGAGGATTCGCATATCCGATGGCAGTGGCACCTGCTTCCAGTTGTGCATTGGCCCAGTCCACGCAGAATGCTTCATTAATTTTCATTAGGTGGTTAAACGCATCTTTTCTAAAGTATATCAGTTTTAAATATTTCTCAAACCCCATTTGCATCACGGGTAAAGAGAAGGGTGCCGTCACGCCGCCAATAATCGGCGTCTCTTTCTTGACCGCTTTCTTAAGCTTTTCTATTATTTCAAGGCCTTTAAGACAGCCGGCAGTGTTCTTTATAGTGGGTACTTCCATTTTATCTGAGACTCTCTCTTTGGGTACATATTTTTCGATGAGTTCTTCGCAAATGACTCCACTCATATATACCTGTGATAAGGATAGTTGCCCTTTCTCCCAACCAGCCCCTATTCTCTCCAATGCCCCCATGGTCAACTGCTCCAAGGTTTCAAAGTTTCTATACGTTAAATAAATATTTTCAAATATTTCAGCTGCTCTAACCCGGTCAATTTGAAGCAAAGCTTCTTGAAACTCATCAATTTGTGAATTTGCTGCTTCCATCAATCATCCCTCCAACCTAATAATGGATCTTCTCCTTAGATGTTCTACATTTCACTCAGAACCATCCAGGAGACCTGAAAACCTCTTAACCGCTTCTTTCATTCGGTCTACTTCAATGGGTTTCGCTAAAAATCCATCCATACCGGCTTCCATGCATCTTTCCCTGTCTCCTGGCAGTACTTTGGCTGTCATGGCGATGATGGGTGTATAGCGACCACTCTTTGATTCCATTTCCCGAATGCCTCGTGTGGCTTCATAGCCGTCCATCACTGGCATCTGGCAATCCATAAAGACCAGATGATACTCTTTTGCTGCAAATTTTTCCATGGCTGACTGTCCATTGTTGGTGGTCTCCACGTCGTAGCCCATTTTTTCCAGGTGAAGCTGTGCCATCATTCGGCTGGCGTAATCGTCATCCACCACCAATACCCGTATGTCATCGAACCTGGTTTGTGAATAGTACACTTGTCCTGCTTCCAATGGGTCTGTCGCTGGTTTTGTTTGTTGTTCAACACCAACTTCACAGGTCAGTGTGAAGACACTTCCTTGCCCTTGGGTGCTCTCGGCGGTGAGGTTGCCACCTAATATGGTTGCTTGCTCCTTGGCTACGGCCAGTCCTAAGCCCAAGCCACCGTATTCCCGGGTGTGGGATTCGTCTGCCTGGCTGAACCGCTGGAAAATGTATTCCAATTTTTCCGGAGGAATACCGATGCCAGTGTCTTTTACCTGGAAACAGATCTTCATGCGCCCCTGGTCCACTTCTTCATCTGATTGTTTCACAGAGAGTTGCACAGCACCACTCTCTGTAAATTTAACCGCGTTCCCCACCAGGTTTCCCAGAATCTCTTTTAATTTAAACCTGTCTCCCAGCACCTGTTCCGACAGGTTTTTTTCTTGGTAAATGCTTAAGAAAAGGCCTTTGCGGACAGCGACAGCTTGGTGAAGTCCCACCACTTCCTGGAGAAGCACTTCTAACTGAAAGGGTTTTTCAATAATTTTTTGTGCTCTTTTCTCCAGGCTGGCATAGTTTAAAATGTCTTCCAACACCTGGGTCAGTGATTGGGACCCATTCAGTGCAATGTGGATGTATTCTGACTGTTCATCTGTCAGTTTTGTCATCTCCAGGAGTTGCAGCATGCCCATGAGACCGTTTAAAGGGGTGCGCAGCTCATGGCTCATGTTGGCCAAAAACTGGGTTTTTGCCTCGTTGGCGGCTTCGGCTTTTTCCTTCTCTTCAACTAGCACCTGTTCCATCTGTTTTCGGTGTGTCATATCTCGAATGTATTGAACAAATCCTTCGGTGTTACCATAAGCTTTTGACATGGGATATGTATATATTTCAAGAACAGTGTTGGTTTTTCCAGGCTTTTCAAGAATTACCTCACTCATAACCAGTTGCTGACTTTCCGTGGACTGTTTTACTGGACAGACTTCGCAGGCTGTTGGTTTTTTCTTCCATATTTCAAAGCATTTCTTTCCAACCAAGGGTTGTTGGTCCCCAAACCATCGATCCATTGTTTCATTTACCCGCAGCACATTTAACTCGGTGTCAAGGATCATAATGCCTTCCTGAATGGCATTAAAGGCAGATCTAAATATCAGTTCCTGGTGCTCCATGGCATTTTCACGCTTCACCTGTTCAGTCATCATTTCTGTGTACAACACCATGCCGCCAATAGATCCGTCTGGCTGATGCCATGGCCTGCACTCCCACTGTGTGTATTCCACCATGCCATCTTCCCGGAAGTATGGGTCTCCTTTACCTGTCAGCACTTCTCCCGCCAATACTCTTCGATGGACCGCCCTCCACTTTTCCGGTAAATCAGGAAACACTTCATAATGATGTTTGCCAATAATGTCTTTTTCTTTCACATTATAATCTTTTAAATACCTGTCACTGACAAACATATAACGCAGGTCATTGTCGTGAACCGCTATACCCGTCGAGTCATTTTTGACAATATAATCCATGAAGTCATACCAGAAGCTATCTTTCATATTCTCGATTGATATTAGCTTAGGTGCAAACTTTTTTGAGTATTTCTGCCATATCTTGCGGCGGATACGCAGGGTTTTCATAATATTGCTCCTTTCACGCTTTAAAACAATTAAATCAATACGTGGTAACTATTCAATTACCTCAGAAAAAATCATGGTTTTAGAAAGACCGGCCCTGGCTCCTTTCACAGCAGCAAACGAATGCATACCAGTTCAACACCCCTTTCACACAAAAACCGGCCAAAAAATAAATCGGCCGGTTACGCTACTCACTTCCCCAGGGCCAAGCGTCCATATGAAGCACTGGGTTCTTCGTGTCCGTTATAAAATCACTGTTAATTTTTATCGCACACTTCAATAATTTCCTGATTCTTGAAGAGATGTACTCTTTATAGTTATTTTACCATAAAGTTTCAATGAATCACTATTATCAAAAACCGTTAATCAGTTTTCTGACAGCACTTTCTGTCATGGGTTTGTGG
>JAABSW010000102.1 GCA_011390155.1 Clostridiaceae bacterium | reverse complement strand
TGAAAAAAGAATTCTCAGAGCTCAACTAAAAATTATGGAAACAGATATAATAATCGTTTTGATAATCCTTAGTATAACAGCAATAATGTTAGTACTCGATTTAGTTCGAATTGACATTGTTGCGATCGGCTGTATGCTGGCGCTGGGCTGGACCGGTATTTTAAATCCTCAGGAGATGTTTTCCGGGTTTTCGAGTAATGCCGTAATTGCCATGCTAAGCGTGATGATATTGGGACGCGGTATTGCCCGTACGGGTATCATGGATGAATTTTCAAAATTTATTATCAACAAGGCTGGCACCCGCAAACGAAATTTAGTTGGATTACTTTCACTTTCAACAGGGTTACTTTCGGGTTTAATTCAAAACATTGGTGCGGCTGCACTTTTTCTGCCCGGAATTATGCAGGTTTCGCATCGTACGAAGATCCCCGCATCATCACTTATTATGCCCATAGGGTTTGCAGCCATACTGGGGGGGACTCTTACAATGGTTGGCTCGGGTCCGCTCATCCTTGTAAACGACCTGTTAAAAAATGAAGGGCATCAAGCCTACAATATATTTAGCGTAACCCCAATTGGTATTGTGCTTCTGTTGACGGGCATAGGTTATTTTATGTTGTTCGGAAGTAAAGTTTTACCTAAGAAGAAAGCTGGCGAAACAGGAAAAACAGAGCAGGAAAAGCTCGTGGAGAAGCTTAATTTACCACACAACATTAAGTTGTTAGCTGTGACAACTGAAAGCTCTCTGGCTGGAAAAACAACAGAAGAGGCAGGCTTATGGAATACATACCATGTCAACCTTTTAGGTGTCGGAAAGGGGGCTGAAGTGGTTTACGCCCCCTGGCGGGAAACCAAATTTGAGGAAGGGCAAACCCTTGCCGTTTTGGGTTCTGCTGAGAACACTGAGCAGTTTTCAAAAGACTTTAAGCTTGATGACGTCTCTGCCTCACGCTATTTCTCAAACGACTTTAACCCCAATGTTAGCGGTTTTGCCGAGATAATAATTCCACCCGGTTCTGAGCTTGCTGGGAAATGTATAAGAGAATACTCCTTGAGAAAACGCTATGCTGTTGAGCCGGTAATTCTATTCAACAAAGGAGAAAGAGTGGATGGAGATTTTTCCGATGTGGAAATCAGTTCGGGCGATACCCTGATTGTTTATGGTAGGTGGATCAAAATTAAAGATTTAAAAGGAGGCACTGATTTTGTTGTGCTCACCGGGTTTGAAGTGGATAAAAAAGATAAATCGAAGACATGGCCGGCAATAGGCAGCTTTGTATTTGCCATTTCCCTGGCAATGGTCGGCTTTCCCATTTCTATGGCTTTTCTAACCGGAGCTCTTTGCATGGTTCTTACCCATGTATTGAATATTGGAGAAGCGTATGAAGCTATTGAATGGAAAGTAGTTTTTCTGCTGGCAGGATTGATCCCATTAGGTGTAGCTATGCAAAAAACTGGTGCAGCCATGTTCCTTGCTGAATCCATCATGAGTGTAGTTATTGATTTACACCCTGTTTTCATCATTCTGATGGTTGGTGTGTTGTCAACCGCTTTTTCACTTTTTATGTCGAATGTTGGAGCAATTGTGGTATTGGCTCCCCTGGTAATGGGCATGGCAGTTATTGCTGGTATCGACCCTAGACCACTTGTGCTTTTAGCAGCCGTATCTGCCGCTAACTCCTTTATTTTGCCTACACACCAAGTGAATGCCTTCCTAATGTCATCGGGTGGGTATCGCAATGCTGATTATTTAAAGGCAGGAAGTGGAATGACAATCCTATTTCTGACAATTACAGTTTTTCTGTTCTATTTCTTTATAATATAACCAAACAATATAAAAATCATTTAAGGATATTTGCTATGCTTATCAAACATTATTTCATCAACAAGATTGCGCACAGTTCATATATTCTGGCTGGATCAGATATTTGTGCCGTTATTGACCCACAACGTGATATCGATATTTACATTGATGAAGCACGTGCGTTGGGAGTAGAAATTACTCATATCCTGCAAACTCATATGCATGCCGATTTTATTTCGGGACATATGGACCTTGCAGAGAAAACCGGTGCCAAAATCTATGTCGCAAAATTAGCCAAATGCACTTTCGATCATGTGGCGTTGATTGAAGGTGACACCATTGATATTGAAGATATTGTTATTAAAGTGTTGGAAACCCCGGGGCACTCGCCTGATCACCTATGCTTTGTGGTTGTGGATACTTCGCGCGGTGAAGATCCCGTTTGCACTTTTGTGGGCGACACCCTGTTTGTTGGCGATGTTGGGCGTCCCGATATTTTCCCGGATATAGCTGAAGAGCTTGCCGATAAACTATACTACAGTCTGTTTGATAAGATTTTAAAACTTCCCGATTTTTGCGAAGTACTGCCTGCACATGGTGCCGGTTCTCTCTGCGGACGGGCAATGGGTGCCAAATGGCGATCCACCATCGGCTACGAAAAAAAATACAACTCTGCACTGCAGGTTACGGATAAGGCTGCGTTCATCGAGTCGCTTACCGATTATATGCCCCCTGCTCCCGACCACTTTACCCGTTGCAACGAAATAAACCGTAAAGGGCCTACCCTTGTTTCACAACTGCCGCGCATGAAAAACCTAAAAGCGGAATCCTTTAAAGAAATGATTGATAAAGGAAACGCTGCTGTTGTTGACACCCGCAGCTACCTTGCCTTTAGCAGCCAGCACATTCCTGGTTCGTGGTGCCTGGACATTAATGGTAACCTGCCCACCTTTGCAGGCTGGGTGTTGCCGCTTGACAAGGACTTGCTGGTGGTATCAGACAGTTTTAATGAAGCCGAAGAAACAAATGTATGGCTCAGGCGCGTTGGTCAGGATCGTGTTATGGGTTTTCTGGATGGCGGTATGGCTGGCTGGGTTACAAAAGGTTACAAAACCAATTATGTTACACAAATCTCAGCTGAAGATTTACATGATATGGTTACAGGTTCCGAAAAATTCGTTTTGATCGATGTGAGAGCAACAAATGAGTTTGAAGACAGTCATATTGATAAAGCCATCAATATTCCTGTTGCAGATTTGCGTGAAAGATATGCAGAACTCCACAAGGAAGATAAGATTATAATGATTTGCAGCTCGGGGAATCGCAGTAGTCTGGGCGTAAGTATTCTTAGTCAGCATGGTTTTAAAAACCTAACCAATGTTGCCGGAGGTATGACCGGATATAGCGCTGCAGGATACACCAAACGCTGCAATGTTTGTCAAAATCCGCACGGTTCACGGTTTTTTACAAAATTCAAATAAATGAAAATTCATTTTAAAGAGTAAAATATGGAATCAATTGTTTCAG
>JAABSW010000011.1 GCA_011390155.1 Clostridiaceae bacterium | reverse complement strand
ATCCGATAAAATCTTTCTCTACCCTGTGATGCCACAAAGTAGAGCTATGCGGTATTAGCACTGGTTTCCCAGTGTTGTCCCCCTGATCAAGGTTGGTTGCCCACGTGTTACTCACCCGTCCGCCGCTAAGTTACTGCCTCATCCGCCCGAAGGCTTCTTTAACAGTAACTCCGCTCGACTTGCATGTGTTAGGCACGCCGCCAGCGTTCATCCTGAGCCAGGATCAAACTCTTATTAAAAGTTTTTCCTAAACCCAGTTTCACTTTAAAACTGGCTTGGTTTCGTTTCTTCTTTTCTGCTGTTCAGTTTTCAAAGAACGTTAAAGCCGCTTTCGCTTTGGAATTTTGTCCGCCAAAGCGTTTTCAGCGGCTTAATTAATATACCATTTTTGGTATGGGGTGTCAACTCATTCGGTCCATTTTTTTAACGCAAATTTTACATTTTCTTTTTGTTTCCTTTATAAGCGCATATAATACATACCCAACTTTGACAAAACTAACAGGTTAAATTTAAAAAACTCATCTATTTCTCTCTTTACATAACCTGGTGAATTCGATATGATGAGATCAGAGGCAGAGTAGACATTATGCGTTAAGTGTTGAGAGATGGGAAGTAGCTCTCAAACGAAGAATGCGAAGTTCGCGGTATAATGTTGCATCCGCTGCCACATTTGAGAAATCAGTAATCGCTTGTACTTCTTTTCTCTGATGTGGGGTCAACGCCTCACTACAGTGAAAGGAGGTGCTTTTTTTGACACAATCTAATGGATTCCATCTGACAACTAAAACCTTAGTGCTTGCATCATTTTTTGTAGGTATAAACATTGTGCTGTCCCGAGTTGGTGCAATCATGCTCTTTAACAGCAGTGTTCGACTGAGCTTTGGAAATATTCCCCTTATTTTGTCCGGCTTGCTGCTGGGTCCTGCTGCCGGTCTCATGACAGGTGTCGTCAGTGATATATTGGGTTTTCTCATTAACTCCCATGGCGGAGCTTATCATCCAGGATTTACGGTCAGCGCCGGTTTAACCGGACTGATTCCAGGGCTCATCATGGTATGGAGTGTGCGCCATGGTAAAAGCCGGTATTCTCTGACCAATGTGATTTTATCCAATGTATTGGTGTATCTGCTTATTTCTGGCTTCTTAAACACAGTCTGGCTTACCCATTTATTGGGAACAGGTTTTTGGGTATTGTTTCCTGCACGCCTCGCCAGCCATGGCATCGTCACAGTGATTAACACAGCGCTGGCATATGCGTTAATGAAAAGTTTTCAACGGTCAAACATGATTCCTGACAGCCTCTATCAATAATCAACCGTGACAACGGGACTTCCCCCCAACACGATTAGAGGTTCTCAGCCTCTCCCCTAACAACCTCCTGCATCGGCTGATCATTCAGTTGCAGGAGGTTGTTGTTATTTTCTTCCATTTGATCTGATTTCTTTCAGTATCCACCGATTGATATTTTCGTCTCTAAAGTGTTCGGCCTTTGATCTCCACCGCCAATTAGTGCCACCTGTTGTCCCCGGATAATTCATGCGGGATTCTGTGCCAAGACATTGATAATCCTGGAGGGGAATAATCACAGAAGCCGCATTGGTCCCCATCAAAAGACTGATTAATTTTTTGCAGGAGTCATCCAACGGGTCATCTGCTGTTACGTGATGATAATGGGATAAAATGTTTCTGATCCCTTCGTCTTTGAAACCCCTGCTGGTCAACCATCCCCTCAATGTGTCGTTGTCATGGGTGCCAGTGTAGGCATATGTGTTTTTCTCGTAATGAGCTGGCCGTTCTCTGCGCTTTATTTTGGGGTCAAAGGAAAATTGTAGAATTTTCATACCTGGCAACCCAAAGCGTTTTTTTAGAGCAGTGACCTCCGGGGTTATGACGCCCAGATCCTCTGCAATAAAGGGCAATTCATCCAAACTTTTTTCCAGAGAGCTGAACAATTCCACACCAGGCGCCTTGACCCAACTGCCCTTAGCGGCTGTTTTTTCAGATGCGGGTATTTCCCAGTATGCTTCAAACCCCCTGAAATGGTCAATGCGTATCACATCAACTAGGTTCAGTAAATGTTCAACCCTCATTTTCCACCATGAAAAATCATTTTCTTCCATTAATTTCCATTGGTAATGAGGGTTGCCCCATCTTTGCCCTGTGGTGGAAAAATAATCAGGAGGCACACCGGCAATGACTGTGGGTGCACCGTTTTGATCCAATTGAAACAATTGCTGGTTTGACCAGACATCTACACTGTCGTGTGCCACAAAGATGGGTAAATCTCCAATAATTTGAATGCCCGCCTCATGAAATCGCTGGTACATTTGCTGCCACTGGTTAAAAAACACAAACTGTAAAAATGATCTGTAGGAAAGTTCTTCTTCAAAAAGCTTTGATATATTATTCAAAGCTTCTTTATGCCTGTCCCTGAGTTTCTCCGGCCACAGGTGCCACGCTTTTCCTTTTTGCTTTTCTTTAATGAGCATAAAAAGACAGTAGTCTGAAAGCCAATGGTGATGTTGTTCAATAAACTGATTGTATGCTGCCGAGGGTTTATCCCTTCGAAAACGGCGGTATGCCTCTCGATAAAGTGTTTCTTTCCACTTTAGAGTCTCAGAAAAATGAATCAGATTTTCATTGAAAACAGGTTTTCGATCTTCCAATGATGGTGCTGATTTAAACTGTTTGTTTAACATCTCCGGAGAAATAAACAGTTCATTTCCTGCATACACGGATAAACCCTGGTAGGGTGAATAACCATATCCCACAGGGTGCAAGGGAAGAACCTGCCACAACTGTTGCTCTGTTTCCATCAAAAAGGGCAACACATGCTCAATGGCACCCCCAATGTCTCCTATCCCATGCTCAGAAGGCAAAGATGACACGTGTAACAATAAGCCCGCTTTCTTATCTTTCAACAAATCACCTTCTCCCGTCTAGTTGTTCGTACTTATAGTGTTATCTGCCTCTATACTTGTTGCATTTTTACCGTTGCTTACAAATCATACATTTTTTTACAGTAGTCCTTTATCATCCTTGAAGCAGAATAAGCCTCACGGGTGTCTTGTATGCTGTTAATCATCATCTGAACCCATTTTACTTTGTTTGTTTCAAAAGTGGGGATCACCTCTTCTGTTAACACCTGGTATAAATATTCTGCGTCTCTTTTGTTTTGTTCAGTTTCATCTTCAGGGACCACTTCGTCACCTATGGCCCATCCATTTTTGCCATGTTGGCAAATTTCCGGCCACCATCCATCAAGAATGCTTACATTCAACACCCCATTCATTGCTGCCTTCATCCCTGAGGTGCCACAAGCTTCTTTTGGGCGCTGCGGATTGTTTAGCCATACATCGCATCCTTTGGTTAAAAGGGCTCCCAATTCCATGTCGTAGTTCTCCATAAACACAACAGACTCGGGAAATTCCTTTTGTTTCAGCACCAAGGTTTTAATAATTGATTTCCCATTTTCATCCATGGGATGGGCTTTACCTGCAAAGATCAACTGAACCCTTTTGGATTTTAGTAAGGGATCGATGATCTCCGGATTGCTAAAAATAAGATTGCTCCTCTTGTATGTTGCGGCTCGTCTGGCGAAGCCGATCAACAAAGATTCTTCGTTTAGCTGTACGCCTGTCCTTTTCTCAACTTCAGCCAGCAGCTTTAATTTATGATCCTGGTGTACTTTTTGTACCTTTTCAACGCCAATTTTGTCCGAGTTGAGCCGGGTATCCATCCATGTTGGACCATGAACACCGTTGGTAATGTTGATGAGCTTCGCCTTATTATCTATGTGTTTCCACATCTTTGTGGTGGTCTCCAAATGAAGAGCCGCCACTGTGTTGGCTTTTCTCGATAAACGCAATCCAGCCACTGTCATGTTGAAGGGTATACCGCCGATTTCGGCCAGTTGTTCAATGGTTAATCCTTGGTGGGCTCCCATGTAGCGAAGTCGCTCCATTGTATGGGATTCGTTGCCTGCGGCAATGGGGGTGTGTGTTGTAAAAACAATTCTTTCTCTCGTCTTTTCCCAGGCCTTATGGAAATCATTCCCCTTATCCATCTCATTTCGAATTAAAGCAATCCCTGCCAAAACAGCGTGCCCCTCATTAAAATGGTACGTAGCTACTGGTATCTCCAATGCCTCCAGTGCCTTCACGCCACCCAGCCCCAAAACAATTTCCTGGGCTACTCTTTCTTCTTCTGTGCCACCATATAGCTGCCGGGTCACCCAGTGATAGGGTGAACCGTCAACGTCTGCATCCAACAGGTACAAGGGCGCATTTCCAAAAGTTTCCATCCTCCACACCTTTAATGGCACCCTGTCCTCTCTTATATTGACATGAATTCGTACTCCCGTGTCATGTAGTTCAGGGTACTCTATGGGTGAAAAACAATCCACCACTTTTCCATTAGCCGTAACGTGTTGTTCCACGTATCCCATCTTCCATTTCAATCCGATGGCAACCAGAGGAACCTGTTCATCCTTGGCTGCTTTAAGATGGTCTCCCGCTAAAATACCCAACCCCCCGGAATAAATTTTAACCGACGATTCAAGACCATATTCCATACAAAAATAAGCAATTTTATCCGCTACTGTCATCATCGCTCTTCCTTTCCCTACAACAGAATTTTTAACTTTAGATGAGGCCTTCCCCCTAAAAACAGGGTTCCCCGCTTCAGCAGCTTATCATTTCATCATCTTCCTTTTACCCATTTACCCATTCAATGAAGTTTTGACGCATACAGTGCTTTTGATATGCCTTTGCGATCCAAAAAAAAGGAACAGGACCCATCATTTTTGTGATGAATCCTGTCAACTGCAGAGACCTCTTTTATTGCCTTGATATTCAGTTGTATCCATGTTGTTGTCGTGGATATCACATACCTCCTGACTCTTCAGTTAGGATCAAAAACTGACTTTCTTTGATGGTGCTTTGTACCAGATATGCTTCTTTCGTCATGTTAAGGAAGTGACGTGCTACCCTTTTACGTTTTTGCGAATGTCAATCCGCATCTTCAGACGTCTCTGCAATTAAAGCGCTGGCTGACAGGCTCTCAACCTGCTTTCCTGCACTTATCATACCACATTTGATGTGTATAATCAAGGATTTTTGATATTTTGTCAGAATGTTCGTAACTTTTTTTCTACTCGTTTTTGAAATGGACAGCGCCATTTCTTCCTTTGTCTTTGGCCATGTAAAGTGCCTTATCCGCTTGCTGCAACAATATGTCTGTCGCCATGGCAGGTGCAGGAAAAATCGTTGATACGCCAATGGTGACAGTCACATAAGGAACCCTCTTGCCATAGTGGTGTTCCATCTGCCTTTCTGCTACTGCCTTCACCATCTGATTTGCCAACATCAAGGCACCTGCCCGATCTGTGTTGCGCAGCATCACCACAAATTCATCTCCACCGTAACGCCCAATAAAATCAGTGGAACGCTTCAGGTTTTTCCGTAACACGCTGGCTACTTCCTGTAATACCTGGTCGCCTTTTTGGTGACCGTAGTGATCGTTGTATTCCTTGAAGTAATCGATATCGATTAACAATAAAGAGAGTGCATTACTGTCTCTCAAAGAGCGATCCCATTCTTCCACAACAAAAGCGTCAAACTTTCGCCGGTTTGCCACAGACGTCAGTCCATCAACTTCTGAAAGGGTTTTCAATTGGTCATTCAGTTTTTCCAATTCCTCTGACTGCCTTGCATTGTTAATGGCAATGGCTGCATAAGAAGCAAGTATGCGTAAAGTATCAAGATGATGCGATTCATAGGTATGCTTTTCCCGACTTTGAACTGTGATAACACCTATGGGTATGTCATTGACAATGAGAGGACAAAAGAGCAGAGAATGCATCAGTTCTCCGCTGCTGTTTTGGTTTTGCTTTATATACGCATGAAACTCTTTTTCAACGTCATTCACAAAAACTTCTTTCTTATTCTTAAAGCACCAGACTGCCCAGCTGGTTTCACTTGTCAGGGATATTGAAAAAGAAGCCGATTTTTTACCGTACTCGATGAAATAAGGGTATTCCAACACGTCATCGATGGACCTGTGAACTCCAATGCCTAACACATCTGCGCGCATGAGGGAGTTAGTGTGTTCATAGATCTGCTGAAAAACAGAAGACAGGTTTAGTGTTGCTGTTATTTGTTGACCAATTTCACTGATTACCTGCATTCGTTCCTTTGACTGCGCCAGTGCATGGGTCTTTTCTTCAAGCATAATTGTTTGCGCTTTTAATTGTTCGGTCAGTACTTCATAGGCCCTGTGTTTCTCCAAGTATTCATCCGCTTCCATTTGAAAAGCGATGCTACGCAGTTGATTTTGCTGTTCAATCTCTGTCATCTGATTGTAAATATCGTGGTATTTTTTGTAGTAAAGGGTCTCTTTTTCAACGTTACCACTTTTTCCATAATGTGTGGCAATCATGCTATAGAATTTTGCCACAACAGCATCTGTTTCCAGTTCCTCTGCAATTTCCAAACCTGCCATCAGATGATCCAAAGCTCTTTCTATCTTCCCCAAGCCCATTAAAGCTTCGTATAAATCAATGCATAAATCGATGCGCAGGTTCACGTCCGCTGTTTCTGGCAACATCTCCAAACATTCGCTGTATTCACGAATTGCCTCTTGTAGCAAATTTTGACGGTGAGCTATTCTACCATAAAGATGCCTGCTGTAACCTTCACCCACAATGTACCTTGCGTTTTTATGAACCACCATGCTTTTATCGGCGTACTCCATGGCTTTTTCAAATTCACCCATTTCGCAGTACACCACCCCGATGTTAACCATGGCAATGGTATTCTCAGATTCCCAGTCACTTTGTTCATAGCGGGAAAGACTTTCGTGGTAATACATTAATGCAGTGGAATAATCCTTCAGGTTTTTATAAACCTCTCCGAAATTATTCAGTATGCCAGCCGCCATTTGATCATACCCAATGGCATCTGCCAGTTTTAGTGCTTGCCCATAGTAATCAAGGGTGTGGGCATAGTTGTGCATGTATATATTGACATTACCCAGTGCATTGAGTATGTCTACTTCTAAGACGTGTTCGTCTGTTTTTTTAACCAGTTCCAATGCCTGAAGCAATGTGTGCAGCGCCTGGTTTAAGTTTCCCCGCAGCCATTGGCTCCGGCCAATTTGGACCAAACTTCGGATGAGTCCTTTCGTGTAACCAATTTGTACGGCCAGTTGTTTGGCTTCAAGTGCCCAGGCCAATGATTCTTCAGGATTTATTCTTTCCTTTTCTTGCGATAGTCGGTTCAAGCCTTCTATTTTAACAACGATCTCACCATTCTTTTCGTCATCTATACCTGAAAAAGAAGTTGGTTTTTCATCCATTGACCCATCACCACCCATACATCCAGATTTTCACATGATTCACTCTCTCGTATTTATAACCCTGCAGCTTTTCATTCAATCAAAATCCAACTACTCCCAGCAATCATAAACAGGATTCTTAGCTTCTGGTGGAGTTTTAACTCCATCAGAAGGTTAGAATGCGTTATCCATAAGTAGATGGCCCAAATGTCCCATTTGGTGGCAGATACTTAGTTTGTTCACCTAGGGACGTAGCACCGCTTATCTCCCTCTTACAGAAGAGGGAGTCTTAGCGGTGGTAGTCATCGGATAAACAGGATCAACGATTCATAAGTGATGTGATAATCACGATAGTGCCAGCGATCCATGTATAAAATGAAAAGAAATACAACTTTTCTTTTTTAATCAAATTGATCAGGGTTCTGATAGCAAAAATACCTGCTAGAAAAGAGGCAATAATGCCTGCTAACAAGATCGGTATGCTCACATCACCCATGCCGAATTCTGCAATGTCCTTGGCTTCCAGAAGTGTTGCTGCCGTGATGGCAGGAAATGATAACAAAAACGAAAACCTTGTTGCCGTTTCTTTGTTGATCCCCTGAAACAGTGCGCCGGCGATGGTTGAACCCGACCTGGAAATGCCCGGTGTGATAGCGAATCCCTGAAAAATTCCCACTAAAAAAGCATTCTTCCAAGTCATCTTACCAATGGATTTTAGGGGTGTTGCAGATTCTTGCTGCGAACGTTCAGCAAACCACAACAAAGATCCGGTGATTAAGAGAGAGATGCCTATGATAAGACGAGACGTATAAAAACTGGAAAAAATATCCTTTAGCAAAAGACCCATGATTCCCGTCGGTATGGTTCCCACGATGATGAAGACACCTAATCGTCTGTATTCATTTTCCAACCCTGCACCTTTTTTATGGATAATGTCCACACACATTCTAAAGAACTCAATGACGATGTTCACAAGATCGTTCCAATAAACCACAATGACAGAGACCAGTGTTCCTATATGTAACATGACTGTTAGAAAAAAAATTCTGTCTTCAGGTACTTTCAGCAGCATTTGCGTCACAGCCAAATGACCTGAACTGCTTACCGGTAAAAATTCTGTTAAACCTTGCACTATACCCAAAATAATAGCCTGGATAATATTCACATTACGTCCTCCCTATTTCCGTACTTCTTCGTTTTCTTTCTTCAAAACCTTTGAACTTAATTGAGTTTATCACCACATGGAACTTCATGCAACAGCTTACCAATAAATTGTACGATATTAACCTGCATGCTTTGTATTCAAATGATTGATGGTTGGTATTTTGATTTATTCATGGAAAAAGATTATAATAATATTTGGCGATAAGACGAGTATAGAACTATTATGATCCTAAAGGAGGGTTTTTGTGGATACAAAGGGCTATATACAAGTATATACAGGCAATGGAAAAGGAAAAACAACGGCAGCGCTGGGCCTTTCTCTTCGTGCTGTTTGTGCTGGTAAAAAAGTATTTATGGGACAATTTATCAAAGGCATGGCCTACAGCGAGTTGGCAGCACCAGAATGGATGCCTCATTTTACCATTGAACAATTTGGCCGGGACTGCTTTATAAAAAACGACCCTACCGATGAAGACATAGCCATTGCAGCAGCTGGTTTGAAAAGAGCTAAGCAGTTGCTTATGTCCGGTGAATATGACTTGTTTATTTTAGATGAAGTCAATGTTGCACTCTTCTATAAACTATTTACCGAAGATGAAGTTTTATCTTTAATGAAGGAAAAACCCCCTCATGTGGAGCTGGTACTGACAGGTCGGTATGCACCCGATTCAATCATTGAAAAGGCTGATTTGGTAACAGAGATGAAAGAAATAAAGCATTATTACCAACAAGGTGTTGCCGCAAGAACTGGCATTGAAAAATAAAATCCATTAAAAAACCCCCAATCGCCATTTTGATTGGGGGGTTCTTATTGTAGGTTGTGTTAACGTTTTGAAAATTGCGGAGCTCGACGAGCTTTTTTAAGTCCGTATTTTTTACGCTCAACCATCCGCGCATCACGGGTTAAAAATCCGGCTTTTTTCAATGTATCCTTTAATTCGCCATCTGCCTTAACCAATGCACGGGCAATGCCATGACGCAATGCACCTGATTGACCGGTTGATCCTCCACCATGGACCCTGGCCAAAACATCGTACTTATTAAGTGTGCTGGTGATAGTCAAAGGACTTTTTACTTCTCTGCGAAGTGTTTCATAGTCCAGGTACTCTTCAATATCTTTATTATTAATAGTGACTTTCCCCTGACCGGGTACTAACCTAACTCTGGCAACCGATGTTTTACGACGACCTGTTCCCCAATAAACAACATTTGACATAGTATTCGCTCCTTTCCTGAAAAATGTCTACAGTTCCAACTTTTCAGGCTTTTGTGCCTGATGCTGGTGTTCTGCACCGGCATAAACCTTTAATTTTTTGTACATTTGCCGGCCCAGCCGGGATTTTGGTAGCATACCTTTAACAGAATGCTCTATCAAACGCTCCGGATGCTTCTGCAACACTGTTCTTAAAGAAACTTTTCTCTGTCCACCCGGGTAGCCGGTGTGTCGCACGTGAAATTCTTGATCCCATTTTTTACCTGTTAAGACAACTTTGTCCGAATTGACAACAATCACATAGTCACCTGTGTCAATGTGACTGGTATATTCCGGTTTATGTTTACCCATTAAGATCATGGCAATTTGTGTTGAAAGACGACCCAATGTTTTACCTTCTGCGTCGACGACAAACCACTTCCGATCCACTTCACTTGGCTTTGCCATATATGACTTCATTGTTTTACCTCCCTTATCAACTGCTGGTTCTCTACTCACCTGTGTAAATATTCTAATAGACCCGGGGCGGGATCTTTATAGACACACTCCCATATTTTAATACATTGAGCCACGCGTGTCAACACTCTTTAGCCTGTTTCCTGCGATTATTTTAGCTGTTTTGGATTTTTGTAATAAAAACCCCTTCCTCAGGAAGTTCTTCGCTGCTGTAATACACATTGTCAAGAAATAAACCCTGGGGTGGTGCTGTCAACTTATGATCCTTGACTTCCTTTCCATTCAAACGTTCTTCGATTTCTGACAGCTTCTTCCTGCCCAATCCCACTTGAACAGTTGAAGCTACCAACATCCGGACCATTTTATATAAAAAGCCATTGCCTTCAAAAGAAATCCAACAACAATCATCTTTCAAGGCTAAATCAGTTTTCCAAATGGTCCTTACAGTATTGGCGATGTCACTTCTTGATGCCCTGAAAGAAATAAAATCATGGGTTCCCTGAAACAATGTCAATGCCTGTCTCATCTTATCCATGTCAGGCAATTGTCTAAGTTGCCATGAATATAGCCGTTTCAGTGGACTTCTGTAAGGAAGGATACTGAGTTGATAGCTGTATTTTTTACCAAGCGCACTGTACCTGGCATGAAATCCGGCTTCCCTTTCTTCAGCTGCAACAATGGCTATGTCTGAGGGCAAATAGGAGTTAAGTGCCTGAGGAATTCGTTGAACGGGTATCGTGCCTTGGGTTTTAAAGCTGGCACATTGTCCCCTGGCATGCACTCCTGCATCGGTTCTTCCCGAGCCATGAAGTGTTGTTTGTTCACCCATCACTTTGTTGATGGCTTCTGTGATTTTTTCCTGTACACTGACACCGTTTGGTTGAATTTGCCAGCCGCAATAATGGGTGCCTTCGTATTCAATGGTTATTTTTATTGTGCGCAAAGAACCAACTCCTACAACGTCATTAACGTACACGCATCCAGATCATAATACCCAGGTATCCCAATACCAACAGCAGCACAACCACGTCCATCCTATGCCATTGTAAAGCTTTCATGCGCGTACGATTTTCGCCACCCCGGTAACACCGAGCTTCCATGGCCATGGCCAGGTCATCGGCTCTACGAAAGGAGCTTATAAACAATGGAACCAATAAAGGCACCAGGCTCTGTGCCCTGTTGATCAGGTTCCCACTTTCAAAGTCTGCTCCACGGGCCATTTGCGCTTTCATGATTTTATCGGTTTCTTCCAACAAAGTTGGGATAAAGCGAAGGGCAATGGTCATCATCATGGCTAGTTCATGTGCCGGTACATGTATCTTCTTCAACGGATTCAGCAGTTGTTCTATACCATCTGTTAAGGTTATCGGTGATGTGGTCAGTGTCAGCATGGAGGTGCCCACAATAAGAAACATCAGCCGAAGGGCCATGAAGATACCTTGACGCAAACCTTCCCAGGTCATGGTTACCGGGCCCAGCGCAAAGAAAACATCACCTCTTGTCATAAAGAGATTGATTAAAAAGGTTACCATAATCAACACCATTAAAGGTTTAAGCCCTTTCAAGACATATCTGAAAGGTACTTTTGATGCCTTGATTGTTACAATTAATAAAGTCACCACAACGAAATAAGCCTCAAAGTTTTTGACCATAAACAACCCAGCCATAAAAACAAAGGTGCCAATTATTTTTGTGCGTGGGTCAAGACGGTGTACGACAGACCCCGTTGGATAATGCTGTCCAATTGTAATGTCTTTAAGCATGATGTTTCCCTCTCAGGTAATCCATGATTATTGTCTTGGCTTCTTCCACGGTGAACACGTCTTCCGGAAGCTGACATCCATTTCGGTTCATTGCTTTCATTAAGTGTGAGATTTGTGGAACACCTAAACCAATTGATTCTAATTCTTCAGCTTGGCTAAATATTTCTCGGGGTGTCCCGCTAAAGGCGATGGTCCCCTGGTGCATTACTATAATCCTATTAACAAGACGTCCAATGTCTTCCATACTGTGAGATACAAGGATTACCGTCATTTTCTTTTGTTGGTGCAAAAGCTTAATTTGCTCCAGTATTTCATCTCTTCCCCTTGGGTCCAGACTGGCTGTCGGTTCATCCAAAATAAGAATATCAGGTTGCATGGCCAATACGCCTGCAATGGCTACACGACGGCGTTGTCCGCCGCTCAGATCAAAAGGCGAACGATCTTTCAGCTCATCATAAGGTAATTTAACCATTTCCATGGCTTCCTTCACCCTTTGTCGGACTTCTTCTTCCTTCAGCCCAAGATTTGTTGGCCCAAAAGCAATGTCTTTTTCAATGGTTTCTTCAAAAAGTTGATATTCCGGGTATTGAAAAACCAGGCCTACCTTCTTCCGAATGTCTTTAAGTTTAACCCCTGGTTTTGTGATTTCAACGCTGTTTATCCAGATGCTGCCCGAAGTCGCTTTCAGCAATCCGTTTAAGTGTTGTATCAAGGTGGATTTACCTGAGCCGGTATGACCAATCAAACCAATAAATTCTCCTGATTCAATCTCCATGGTCACATTTTTTAAGGCATGGGTTTCAAAGGGACTGCCTGGGTTGTACGTATGGGTTAATCCATCAATTTTAATTGACATAAATGAGTCACCATCTCTTCCACTGTTAACACATCTGCCGGTATATCAATACCTTCTTTTCGTAATTCTGAAGCCAGTTCAGTCATTTGTGGCACATCCAGGCCCAGTTTTTTTAGTTCATCCACTCTGGTGAAAACTTCTCTGGGTGTTCCAACCATTACCAATCTACCATCTTCCATCACTGCTACACGATGTGCGCCAACAGCTTCTTCCATAAAATGTGTGATATGCACCACTGTGATGCCTTCTTCCCTGTTCAGGAGTTTCATGGCATTGATGACTTCTTTCCTCCCCGACGGGTCCAACATAGCTGTCGGTTCATCAAATATGATGCAATCCGGTTTCATGGCAATGACACCAGCAATGGCAATGCGCTGTTTTTGGCCTCCCGACAATAAGTGTGGTGCCTTGTGACGATACTGAAGCATGTCCACACGTTCCAGTGAGGCCGTTACCCTGTTCATAATCTCCGTTGGTTCTATCCCAAGGTTTTCAGGCCCAAAGGCAACATCTTCCTCAACAATCGTTGCAACAATTTGATTGTCCGGATTTTGAAACACCATGCCTGCCGTCTGTCTGATTGACCACAGAAGAGCTGGGTCACGGGTATCCATGTCAGCGACTTTTACAACACCGGAGGATGGCAACAGTAAGGCATTCATTTGTTTAGCCAGGGTGGATTTTCCAGATCCGTTGTGTCCAATGATCACCAGGTGTTCGCCTTTTTTTATGGTTAAATCGACATGATCAAGTGCTATTAAATCAGTGTCATCAACATTCGTATATTCATACGTAACATCCGTTATCGAAATCATTGGTGATTTGTTCATGTTTATTCTCCCGACTGGTTAGAAATAATTAAAAAAACAGGGACTAAGCATGATGACTTAATCCCGTGTAGGCTCTTACACCAGTTCCAGTAATACCATTTCTGCGCCGTCACCCTTACGGGGCTCTAGTCGAAGTATACGGGTATACCCGCCGTTTCGTTCTTGATATTTAGGTGCAATTTCATCGAATAAATTTTTAACTACTGTTTCTTCTGTAATGTATGCCAATGCTTGTCGACGGGCATGAAGATTTCCACGTTTTCCCAGTGTAATCATTTTTTCTGCGATTCTTTTTGTTTCTTTCGCACGGGTAACCGTTGTTTGGATTTTACCATGTTTTAAAAGACTCGTTACCTGATTACGAAGCATAAGATCGCGGTGGGCACTTACGCGTCCCAGCTTTCTGTATCCTGCCATACCGTTTCCCTCCTAACAATGCGATATTGGATCTACGATCCCGTTTATTCGTCTTTGGATTTTAAACCTAAATCCAGAGCTTCCAGTTTCTTTTGTACTTCTTCCAGGGATTTCTTCCCTAAATTACGTACTTTCATCATTTCTTCCTCGTTCTTCTGTGTCAATTCTTCCACAGTATTAATACCTGCCCGTTTCAGACAGTTGTAGGAACGAACTGAAAGATCAAGTTCTTCGATGGTCATTTCCATCACTTTCTCTTTCTCATCGTCTTCCTTCTGAACCATGATTTCCACATCGCTTACATGTTCTGTCAAATTAATAAACAGGTTTAAATGTTCTGTCATCACTTTAGCAGATAGAGAAAGTGCTTCTTCAGGTTTAATGCTGCCATCAGTGTACACTTCCATTGTCAGCTTATCGTAGTCTGTCATTTGGCCAACGCGTGTATTTCCCACGTTATAGCTCACTTTTTTAACGGGAGTAAAGACCGAGTCCACAGGAATTACACCAATGGGCATTGATGCTGTCTTGTTGCTTTCCGCTGCCACATATCCACGACCCTGGAGTACATTCATCTCCATGTTGAGCCGTGCACCAGACGCCAGTGTGGCAATGTGCATTTCCGGATTCAAAATCTCAACATCTGCATCAGCAATGATGTCACCGGCTGTTACATTACCTTCTCCCTCGGCTTCAATGCGTAATGTTTTTGGATCGTTACTGTAGACTCTGATTGAAAGGTCTTTGATGTTGAGAATAATCTCAGTAATATCTTCTTTAACCCCTTCAATGTTGTCAAACTCATGGAGTATTCCTTCAATATGAACTGAAGTCACTGCTGCTCCAGGTAAAGACGAAAGCATGATCCGTCGCAATGAGTTTCCCAGTGTTGTGCCATAGCCTCGTTCCAGTGGCTCAACAACAAATTTGCCATAAGTGTTGTCTTCACTAATCTCCACTATTTCAATTTTTGGTTTTTCCATTTCGATCATTCGAATATAACCCTCCTTTTGACTCCCATTTCACTCTGGTTTGTTGAGGGGACAGAATCCGTTTTTACAGATTATTTGGAGTACAACTCAACAATCAGGTTCTCGGAAATCGGCAGGTCAATGTCTTCTCGATTTGGCATGGAAACTACTTTTCCCTGAAGCTTTTCAAGGTCAACGGACAGCCATTCCGGCGCGTTGCCTTTTGCTTCTTCAACCTGTGCTTTAAATTTTGGTAAGCCTTTTGAACGTTCTGATGCTGCGATTTCATCGCCAACGGAAACCAGGTAAGACGGAATGTCCACCTTTTTACCATTCACCAGAAAATGTCCATGGACCACCAATTGTCTTGCCTGTGCACGTGAAGCCGCAAATCCAAGTCTAAACACCACATTATCCAATCTTGTTTCTAAAATACGCAACAGGTTCTCACCAGTGATTCCTTTTTGGTGATCTGCCATTTCATAATAATTTCTAAACTGTGTCTCTAATACGCCATAGTGGCGCTTCACTTTTTGTTTTTCGCGCAACTGAACACCATAGTTAGAAAGTTTCTTTCTGCTTGTTCCGTGCTGGCCGGGAGCCATGTTGCGTTTATTAATCGCACATTTATCGGTATAGCATCGATCGCCTTTTAGGTATAACTTCATGCCTTCTCGGCGGCATAATCTGCACACCGCTTCGGTATATCTTGCCATCTGTTAATGACACCTCCTTTAGTTAATTAAACTCTTCTACGCTTCGGTGGTCTGCATCCGTTATGAGGAATTGGTGTTTCGTCCTTAATCATACTGACTTCAAGCCCTGCAGCTTGAAGTGAACGAATTGCCGCCTCACGGCCTGCTCCGGGTCCGCGTACAAATACCTCTACTGATTTAAGGCCATGTTCCATTGCAGCTTTTGCAGCGGACTCTGCAGCCATTTGAGCAGCAAAAGGTGTTGACTTTCTTGAGCCTCTAAAGCCCAGTTGACCAGCACTTGCCCAAGAAATGGTGTTACCGCTGGTATCAGTCAACGTAATAATGGAGTTATTAAAAGTGGACTGGATATGTGCCTGGCCACGTTCAATGTTCTTTTTTTCTCTTCTTCTACGGGTAACTTTTTTACGAACTGCTTTTGCCATTCATGCTTCCCTCCTTTTTAGATCTTTTTCTTCTTACGACCGACAGTTTTCTTTGGTCCTTTTCTTGTACGTGCGTTGGTCTTTGTTTTTTGTCCATGTACAGGAAGACCTTTGATATGTCTTATGCCTCGATAGCAGCGAATTTCTTTAAGTCTTTTAATGTTCAGAGCAATTTCCCGGCGCAAGTCACCTTCTACATGGTAGTCGGCGTCAATTGTTTTTCGAAGTGAATTCACTTCTTCTTCTGTCAGGTCCTTGATGCGGGTATCCGGGTTAATGCCGCAGGTTGCTAATATTTTATTCGCTGTGTTGCGTCCAATTCCATAGATATAGGTCAAACTAATTTCCACTCGTTTGTCTCTGGGTAGATCTACACCAGCAATACGTGCCATTAACAAATACACCTCCTAAATCATCTCAGTCAATAATTACATCATAAACTTTTATGACGGTTCATGCGGATCAAATTTTCCGCTCTATGTCACAGGGAATCAGGTAAAACCTGATACAGCCGCTCCCTGAAATCCAAGTTTTTATCCTTGTTTTTGTTTGTGCTTGGCGTTTTGACAAATCACCATCACTTTTCCTCTGCGGCGGATCACCTGACATTTTTCGCAGATTGGCTTTACAGAAGCTCGAACTTTCAAACTAATCCCTCCTTCTTCAACGCTCACGTGTGAGGCAGCCGGTTATTTTTTTCGCCAAGTGATTCGTCCCCGTTTCAAATCATATGGAGACAATTCGACAGTCACCTGGTCTCCCGGAAGAATTCGGATAAAATGCATTCTTAATTTTCCGGAGATATGGGCCAGTATTTCGTGACCATTTTCCAGCTGTACAATAAACATGGCATTCGGTAATGCTTCTTTTACGATTCCTTCAACTTCAATAACATCTTTTTTTGACATGCAGCCATCACTCTCCATTCTCACCCGGCTCATTGTCCGTCAGTCGTTCAAGTTCAACTCTTATCAGGGCATTGTTCATTTTTTTATCTGATAAAACCCGCTGTCGAATCTCTTCCGAGACCAGGCCTGTGGAAACAAAATGTTTCACTTTTTTCTTTTTGGGCTTATCCAATCGGCGTAAACTGCCATCCACCAGTAAAGCGTAAGTATCGTCGATGATGTCGATGACAACCATTAATCGTCCCTGGTCTCTTCCCTGGATGGATTGAACAATTTCCCCAATTTGAATCGGTTCCTGTTTCACAATGTCACCTCTTTACCCGGCATTGCTGACCGTCAGGATTTCCGGATCACCTTCTGTAATGGCAAGCGTATGCTCATAGTGAGCTGAATTCTTGCTATCCATGGTAATAACCGTCCATCCGTCAGAAAGTACTTTGACATGATACGTACCTTCATTGATCATTGGTTCAATGGCTAACACCATGCCAGCTTTTAGCCGTGGTCCTTTTCCTGGTTGACCATAATTTGGAATTTGAGGTTCTTCATGCATTGCTGTTCCAATTCCATGGCCAACATAATTCCGAACGACAGAGAAACCTTCTCTTTCTGCACATTCCTGAATGGCATGAGATATATCCGATAACCGCTGTCCCTCACGGGCAAACTTAATGCCCTCGTAAAAACTTTTTCTGGTGATGTCAATGAGTCGTTGTGCCTGGGCACTGATGTTACCCACCGGGAAGGTTTTAGCAGCGTCTGCATAGTATCCGTTCAACTGAACGCCTGTATCAATGCTGATAATGTCTCCTTCCACAAGTTGAACATTACCAGGTATTCCATGCACCACCTGCTGATTAACAGAGCTGCAGATAGAGGCCGGAAATCCACCATAGCCTTTAAAGGCAGGTTCGCCACCTTTGGCTCTAATGTGCGCTTCGGCAGCTTCGTCCAGTTCAATGGTAGTTACTCCAGGCCGGATCATTTTTTCAAGTAATCCATGCACTTCAGCCACAATGATGCCTGCCTGGCGCATTTGTTCAATTTCTTGTCGCGATCGGATGTTTATCATGATCAAGCGTCCTTCAATACATTCAAGATATCTGCTGTTACTTTATCAATTGCCTGCTCGCCATCAATGGTAACTAACAGATTTCTCTTTTCATAAAAATCAATCAGTGGCGCAGTTTCTTGCTCATATACTTTTATTCTTTTTTCAGCGGTTTCCCGCTGGTCGTCTTTGCGTTGGATCACTTCGCCACCGCAAATATCACATATATTATCTTTTTTAGGCGGATTAAACTTTATGTGGTAAGTGGCGCCGCACTGCTGGCAAACCCGACGTCCAACAGCACGCTCTATTAGAACTTCTGTTCTAACATGGATGTTGAGTACTTGATCAAGGTTCTGTTGATGTTCTTTCAGAAATTGTTCCAGTGCTTCAGCCTGAACAACCGTCCTTGGAAATCCATCCAGTAAGAAGCCATATTTGCAATCATCTTTTTGCAGTCGGTCTGTTACAATGTCGACCACCAACTCATCTGGAACCAATAACCCCTGGTCTAAATAGTCTTTTGCTTTTTTACCAAGGGGTGTCTCCTGTTTAATGTTGGCTCGGAAGATGTCACCGGTGGATATCTGCGGAATCTGATAAGTATTTATGAGTGACTGGGCTTGCGTTCCTTTACCCGCATTAGGGGGTCCCAGCAAAATCAGTCTCATCTAATCATCTCCTATACCTTATACTCAGTGTTTTTGTTTATTTTAAGAAACCCTGGTAGTGGCGCATCATCATCTGAGCTTCGATTTGCTTGACTGTTTCCAGTGCAACACCAACGACAATCAGAAGTGCTGTACCACCAAATGATACAGGCATACCGGTAAAATTCAGAATGATCATTGGTAGCATGGCAATCACTGCCAGAAACACTGCACCTGCTAAGGTGATTCTGTTCAATACTTTGCCAAGGTAGTCTGACGTGGGCTTTCCAGGTCGGATGCCAGGGATAAAGCCACCATTTTTTTTCATGT
This sequence comes from Clostridiaceae bacterium, assembly GCA_011390155.1. Taxonomy (GTDB): domain Bacteria; phylum Bacillota; class Clostridia; order Peptostreptococcales; family Tindalliaceae; genus Anoxynatronum. The sequence continues at coordinate 52,367 of JAABSW010000011.1, read as the reverse complement.
TTGAAGCAATTTCAATGGGGTTAAAGGTAACTGCTGTATAAAAATACGTAAAGAATATAATCAGCAGAGCGCTTAACAAGGCATAAATGTATATGCCCGGGCTTCCACTTGGTGATAACCATTTAGCAATAAAGAGTGCAAACCCACTGTTTTCACCAACAAAGAAGGCGATGGTTTGTGGAAAAGCTAAAATGGACATTGCAAAGATTACCGGAATAACACCCGCCTGGTTTACTTTCAGGGGAATATGAGTGCTCTGACCTCCATACATCTTCCGTCCAACAACTCTTTTAGCATACTGTACCGGAATTTTACGCTGGCCTTCCTGAATAGCTACAACAGCAGCAACTATAAACAATGCAATGACACCAAAGATCAACAGGGAGATGACGTGTATCTCACCTTGCCGCGTCAACATAAAGGTTCTGTAGACACCGTCAGGGATTCCTGCAACAATACCTGTAAAAATCAGAAGTGATATACCATTACCAATACCATGTTCTGTGATCTGCTCACCAAGCCACATCAGGAAAGCTGTTCCGGCTGTTAGTGTTAACACCACCACAACAATGCTGAAGGTATCACGTTGGATCAACGCACCCCTAAACAACCCTACACTGATCCCTGTTGCTTGAATCAGCGCCAGGACCACAGTGCCATAGCGAATATACTGTGCTATTTTCTTGCGTCCCTCTTCACCTTCTTTTGATAACTCTTCCAGTGCTGGAATCGCTATCGTCAACAACTGCATGATAATGGATGCAGTAATATACGGTGTAATACTGAGAGCGAAAATGGTCATGTTACCAAAAGCTCCACCCGAAAACATGTCGAACATTGACAAGAGACCTGCATTTTCAACAATATTGCGCACATAGTCAATGTTAACGCCAGGAACAGGAATCACTGCTCCCAGACGAAAAATCATTAGCATGAGCATGGTAAATGTCATCTTCTTACGCAGATCCGGGATTTTCCAGGCATTTCTCAGGGTTGCGAGCAATTAAATCACCTCAGCCTTTCCGCCAGCATTTTCGATTTTTTCTACGGCGGATTTGGTAAATTTCACTGCCTTAACTGTTACTTTTTTCGTCAATTCACCGTCGCCCAAGACTTTTAAACCGTCTTTTTCAATTTTTTTGATGGCGCCGATTTCTTTTAGAAGTTCAGCGGTTACTTCCGTTTGATCTTCAAAGCGATTCAAATCTTCAACGTTAATCACATTGTATTTCTTTCTGAAGATATTTGTAAATCCCCTTTTAGGAATTCGTCTTGCCAACGGCATTTGACCGCCTTCAAAACCAATTCTTACACCACCGCCGCTTCTGGATCGTTGTCCGTCACCGCCGCGGCCGGCACTTTTACCAAGGCCAGATCCAGTTCCCCGACCTTTACGCTTGGATTTATGAACACTGCCTTTGGCAGGTTTGAGTTCATGAAGTTTCATGGTTACACCTCCTGTGCTTAAATCTCTTCCACTTCAACCATGTGTTTGATTTTTTCAATCATTCCCATCAATGATGGGGTCATTTCTTTTTCAACCACCTGACCGATTTTTTTCAGTCCAAGGGCCGTCACAGTTTTACGCTGTTTGGGCAGTCTTCCGATCAGGCTTTTGGTCAGTTTGATTTTCACTGTCGCCATGATTTTCACTCCTAACCCATAATTTCTTCTACGGATTTACCCCGCAGACGAGCAACATCTTCTGCTCTTTTTAACTGTCTTAGCCCTTCCATGGTTGCATTAACCATGTTCCGGGAGTTGTTTGATCCCAGAGATTTAGCGCGGACATCTTTCAGACCCGCTAACTCCAATACGGCACGTACAGGGCCGCCAGCAATGATACCAGTACCTTCAACCGCAGGCATAATCAAGACTTTACCTGCACCAAAGTGACCTTTTACTTCGTGGGGGATTGAAGTTCCCAGAATAGGCACTTGGATCATGTTCTTTTTAGCATCTTCAATTCCTTTGCGAATGGCATCCGGAATTTCCATTGCTTTACCGGATCCAACACCAACGTGTCCATTGTCGTCGCCAACAACTACGATGGCAGCAAAACGAAAGTTACGACCGCCCTTTACAACCTTGGTGACTCGTCGAATGTCAACAACCTGTTCTTTTATGTCAAGTTGAGTAGCATCAATTTGAGCTTTCTGCATGGTTTTCCCTCCCTCCTAAAACTTCAGTCCGGCTTCTCTCAAGCCATCTGCCAGCGATTGAACCCGGCCGTGGTAGATGTATCCGCCACGGTCAAAGGTAACGCTTTCGATCCCTTTTTCCTTAGCTCTTTCACCAACCAATTTGCCGACCACCGCTGCAGCTTCTTTTGAACCAGTTGATTTAACTTGTCCTTTAACGGTTTCTTCTAATGAAGATGCGGACACCAGTGTTACGCCTTGTGTATCGTCAATAACCTGTGCGTAAATATGCTTTGAGCTGCGGTAAACATTAACTCTTGGTCTTGCTGTTGTCCCGCTAATTTTGTTACGCATACGCATATGACGTTTTTTACGTAAATTATTCTTACTGGGCTTCTTAAGCAACGTGTGACACCCCTTTCAATGACTATTTGCCGGTTTTACCTTCTTTGCGTCTGATAATTTCACCAGCATATCGAACACCTTTGCCTTTGTATGGCTCTGGTTTACGGTAAGCTCTTATTTTGGCAGCGTAGTTGCCAACTTGTTGTTTGTCAATTCCTTTTACGATAATCTCTGTTTGTGACGGCACTTCCAGGGTAATCCCTTCTGGAGCAGTCAGTTCAACAGGATGTGAAAAGCCTAAGCTTAGTACAACATTGTTACCTTGCTTATTTGCACGATATCCAACACCGACAATTTCAAGCTTTTTCTCGTACCCTTTTGTAACACCTTCCACCATGTTGGCTACTAGTGAACGGGAAAGGCCATGTAGAGATTTATGTTTTTTAAGGTCAGATGGTCGGTTGATATTGATTGTGCCATCTTCCATTTCTACCGAAATTTCCTTACTGATCTGCTGTGACAATGTACCCATTGGGCCTTTTACAGTCACCATGTTTTTTTCATCTATTTTTATTTCCACACCTTGTGGCAGATCAATGGGTTTCTTACCAATTCTGGACATGCTTCCACCTCCTATTCAATCACCTGAGATTACCAGACGTAAGCGATTACTTCGCCGCCTACTCCCTGCTCTCTGGCTTGTTTGTCTGTAATCAGGCCTTTTGATGTTGATATAACGGCAACACCCAGACCACCCAGTACTTTTGGCACATCATCTTTCTTCGCAAACACTCTCAGCCCGGGCTTTGAGATTCGCTTAATGCCGGTAATTACTTTTTCGTTATCACGGCTGTATTTTAACTGAATTCGAATGATTCCCTGCTTTCCGTCTTCGATGACGTCATAGCTTTTTACAAACCCTTCTTCTAAAAGAATACGGGCAACTTCCTTTTTTATATTGGAAGCGGGAACATCCACCGATTCATGTTTTACTGCACTTGCATTTCTGACTCTTGTCAGCATATCTGCCAATGGATCAGTCATTGTCATGGCATTACCCTCCTTCCTGGTTTACCAGCTGGCTTTTCGCACCCCTGGAATTTGTCCTTTATATGCCAGTTCTCTAAAACAAATACGGCAAATGCCGAACTTGCGCAATACTGCATGCGGTCTACCGCAACGCTTGCAGCGTGTATACTCACGTGTGGAATATTTTTGTTTTCGTTGTTGCTTAACTTTCATCGATGTTTTTGCCACCGGCTTGTCCCTCCTTTATATCCTACTTCTCAAACGGCATTCCCATAAGACGTAACAGCTCACGGCACTCTTCATCCGTCTTGGATGTGGTGACGAATATGATGTCCATGCCTCGGACTGTTTCAACTTTATCGTAATCGATCTCGGGAAAAATTAAGTGTTCCTTGATTCCCAGTGAATAGTTGCCTCTGCCGTCAAAGGCTTTAGCACTTACTCCTCGGAAGTCTCGAACACGGGGCAAAGCAATGTTGAGGAGTCTGTCAGCAAACTCATACATTTTTTGTCCACGTAGAGTCACTTTAGCACCTACAGGCATTCCCTCTCTTACTTTAAAGTTAGAAACGGATTTCTTAGCTCGTGTGATGACTGGTTTTTGTCCCACAATCAAGGCCATTTCGCCAACAGCCGATTCCAATGCCTTTGCATTTTCTTTAGCGTCGCCTAGGCCCATATTGATCACAATTTTTTCCAGTTTTGGAACTTCCATCACTGATTTATATTGAAATTTTTCTCTCATGGCTGGGTTCACTTCATTTAAATATTTATCCTTCATTCTTGCCATCAGTGGTCGTACCTCCTTTCCTGTTGATCTAATCTAATACCTCACCGGTTTTTTTGCTTACACGCACTTTTTCTCCACTGTTGAGGTTTTTGTAGCCAACTCTTACACCTTTGTTGGCTTTCTTGTCAAAGTACATGACGTTGGACACATGCACAGGCGCTTCCTGTGTCACGATACCGCCCTGCTGTACTTTTTGAGTCGCTTTTTGGTGTTTTTTTACCATATTTACGCCTTCAACGATGACACGTTGTGTCTTAGGAATCACTTGAAGAACCTGGCCTTTTTTGCCTTTGTCCTTACCAGCAATCACAATTACCGTGTCGCCTTTTTTCACTCGCATGCAGCACACCTCCTTTTATAATACTTCCGGAGCCAGTGAGACGATTTTCATAAATTCTTTGTCCCGGAGTTCTCTGGCAACCGGGCCGAAAATACGTGTTCCCGTTGGTTGCTTATCGTCTTTGATGATCACAGCCGCATTCTCGTCGAATCTGATATGTGTTCCATCTTTACGACGTACTGTAGCTTTTGTTCTCACAACAACCGCTTTAACAACTTGACCTTTTTTGACAACACCGCCGGGTGTTGCACTTTTTACTGAACAAACAATTACATCGCCAATTCTGGCGTATCTTCTTCTGGTTCCACCGAGTACTCTGATGCACAGTAGTTCTTTGGCACCTGAATTATCAGCTGCTTTCAGCCTGGATTCCTGTTGAATCATCGCGGCCCCTCCTTCCAGTAATCTATCTTATTTAGCTTTTTCAATAATTTGAACCAAACGCCATCTTTTGTCCTTTGACAAGGGTCTGGTTTCCATGATACGTACGCGATCACCAATTTGACACTGGTTGAGTTCGTCATGGGCTTTAAATTTTTTGGTTCGTTTAACCGCCTTACCATAAAGCGGATGTCTTTCCATATTCACAACAGACACAGTGATGGTTTTATCCATTTTATCGCTTGTAACCATGCCTACTCTGGTTTTTCTCATTTTTCTTTCCAAGACAAGAGCCTCCTTTCGCTTTATATGACCGATATGATCAAAGCGGATTATCCTTTGTTGATTTCGCGCTCTCTCAAAACAGTTTTTACACGTGCAATGTCTCTTTTGACGTGGCGGATCCGCAAAGGGTTCTCCAGCTGACCAGTTGCTAACTGAAAGCGCAGGTTAAACAGTTCACCTTTGGCATCGGTCAGTTTCTGCGTTAATTCTGAACTTGTCATATCTTTCAACGCATTAGCTTTCATCAGCTTCACCACCCATTCCTTCTAATTCTCTTCTTGAAACAATTTTACATTTTACTGGCAATTTATGCATCGCAAGACGCATCGCTTCCCGAGCTCTATCTTCTGATACACCAGCAATTTCAAACATAACACGTCCTGGCTTAACAACGGCAACCCAAAACTCCGGCGAACCTTTACCAGCACCCATGCGGGTTTCAGCAGGTTTCTTTGTTACAGGTTTATGTGGGAAAATCTTGATCCATACTTTACCACCACGTTTGATGGATCGAGTCATGGCAATACGCGCTGCTTCAATTTGATTCGAGGTGATCCAGGATGCTTCTGTTGCCATCAGACCAAAATCACCGTATGATACAGAGTTTCCTTTTGTCGCTCTACCTTCCATTTTGCCGCGGAAGACACGACGACGTTTAACACGTTTAGGCATTAACATGCACGATTCCTCCTTCCTGTCACATAATGCACAGGCTTACGCCTGGGTTCATTATGACGCTGTCTGCTCTACTTTGCAGCAGCTTCTGTGTTCTTTTCGATTTTCTTATCCGGAAGCACTTCACCTTTGTATATCCAGACTTTGACGCCCAGTTTACCATAAGTAGTCGTTGCTTCATGGAATCCATAGTCAATGTCTGCCCGCAACGTATGCAGTGGCACATTTCCCTGGTTATATCCTTCGGTACGTGCAATTTCTGCACCGCCCAAACGTCCAGCAGTCGATACTTTTATACCTTTCGCACCTGCGCGGAAAGCTCTTTGCATAGCTTGTTTCATGGCACGTCTGAAAGCGACGCGACGCTCCAGCGAAAAGGCAATGTTCTCGGCCACTAACTGCGCATCCACTTCAGGGTGTTTGATTTCAACAACATTGATTAAGGCAGTTTTGCCAGTCATTTTTTCAATGTCTTTGCGAAGATCATCTACGCCTTGTCCACCTTTACCAATAACCATACCTGGCTTGGCTGTATGGATGTTCAGCTTAACACGGTTGTTTGCTGCCCGCTCAATTTCAATTTTTGAAATTCCGGAAGTGAACAGCTTGTCTTTGACAAACTTTCGGATATTGCAATCTTCAATGAGAATGTCGCCAAAGTCTTTTTTATTTGCATACCATTTGGTATCCCAGTCTTTAATAATGCCGACTCTCAACCCATGTGGGTTTACTTTTTGACCCATTCTATCCCTCCTTACCCGGTTTTTCGCGCAATACAACGCCAATATGGCTTGTGCGTTTCAAAATTTGTGAAGCACGTCCCTGTGCGCGTGGTCTGAAACGTTTCAATGTGGGTCCCTGGTTCGCATATATTTCTGAAACATACAGGTTTTCTTTGTCTAAATCATGATTATTCTCTGCGTTGGCAATTGCGGACTTAACTACTTTTTCAATAATGGGTGAAGCCCCTCTGGGAGTGAATTTTAAAATGGCAAGTGCCTCATCCACTTTTTTGCCTCTGATCAGATCGGCAACCAGTTTTGCTTTTCGCGGAGCAATTCTAACATGTCTGGCTACTGCTTTTGCTTCCATAGCCATAACCTCCTTTCGTCGCCTTCGATTTCTCTATTTGCGCTTGCTTGTCTTTTCGGAATCATCATGACCACGGTACGTACGAGTCATGGCAAATTCTCCCAGTTTGTGGCCTACCATGTCTTCCGTTATGTAAACGGGGACATGTTTGCGTCCATCATGCACTGCGATGGTGTGCCCGATCATTTGCGGAAAGATGGTGGATGCACGGGACCAGGTTTTAATCACTTTCTTTGTGCCTTTTTCGTTCATCTCGTCTATGTGTTTCAACAATTTTTCATGAACAAAAGGTCCTTTTTTTGTAGATCTGCTCATGCTTGTTCCTCCCTTCAGCAGCTAAGTACGCCACTTACTTTTTACGCCGTTTTACTATCATTTTATCGGAAGCTTTGTTCTTTTGACGTGTTTTATAGCCTAATGTTGGTTTTCCCCAAGGTGTTACAGGTCCTGGACGGCCAATGGGAGCTCTTCCTTCACCACCGCCGTGAGGATGGTCGTTGGGGTTCATGGCAGAACCACGAACAGTTGGACGGATTCCCATGTGACGCTTTCGGCCAGCGCTGCCAATGCTGATGTTTTCATGATCAAGGTTTCCAACCTGTCCTACAGTTGCACGACATTCAATCAGGATGTACCTAATTTCACCAGAGGGTAATCGTAGCAATGCATATTTTCCTTCTTTTGCCATCAACTGTGCTGAGTTTCCAGCTGAACGGGCAATTTGTCCGCCTTTACCAGGTTTCATTTCAATGTTGTGTACCACAGTTCCCACAGGAATGCTTTTTAGTGGAAGTGCGTTGCCAACTTTAATGTCCGCACCTTCACCCGACTCTACCTGTGCGCCAACTTTTAAATGATTTGGTGCCAGGATATATCGTTTTTCACCATCTGCGTAGTGGAGCAGCGCAATGTTAGCGCTCCGGTTAGGGTCATATTCAATGGTGGCCACTTTTGCCGGCACGCCGTCTTTATTACGTTTGAAATCAATGATTCTATATTTTCTCAAAGCACCGCCGCCACGGTGGCGAACGGTGATTTTACCCTGTGCGTTCCGCCCCCCATTTTTTTTAATGGGTGCCAGAAGGGATTTCTCCGGTTCTACCTTTGAAAGCTCTTCAAAAGTTGATACGGACATATTTCTTCTGGCCGGGGAAGTGGGTTTGTATTTTTTAATCGCCATTACGTTACCTCCTCGTCAAAGCCTTAATTACATACCTTCAAAGAATTCAATTTCTTTGCTCTCTGCTGTTAATTGTACCAATGCTTTCTTCCAGCTGGGACGCTTCCCTACATATCGACCCATTCTTTTGGTCTTACCTTTCATGTTCATGGTGTTAACGCGATCCACCTTGACAGAAAAGATTTTTTCAACGGCATTCTTGATTTCTGTTTTGTTTGCGTTTTTGCGAACAACGAACGCATACCTTTTATCGGCCAGGCCGCTCATGCTCTGTTCAGTGACCAGAGGTCTGATAATAACACTGTACGGATCAAACATTATACGTACACCTCCTCCACTTTCTCAACGGCATTGCGTGTAATGATGAAGTGATCATACTTTAAAATGTCATAAACGTTCAAGGTGTTAACCAGTGCAGTTTCCACGCCCTGGATGTTTCTTGCTGAACGAATGACGCTTTGGTCAACCTGCTCCATCACAATTAACGCTTTACCATCAACTTTTAGATTCTTTAAAATGTTCGTCATTTCTTTTGTTTTAGGTCTTTCCATCTGAAGGTTCTCCAGTACAATGATTTGTTCATCCTGCACTTTTGATGAAAGGGCTGACTTCATTGCCAGTCTTCTTACCTTTTTAGGAAGCTTGTAACTGTAATCTCTTGGCTTTGGCGCAAAAATCACACCACCACCTACCCAAATAGGGGATCGGCTTGAACCGTGTCGAGCTCTTCCTGTACCTTTTTGGCGCCATGGTTTTCTACCGCCGCCACGAACTTCAGATCTTGTTTTGGCAGCTTGTGTTCCCTGACGCTGGTTTGCTAAATAATTTTTTACAACTGCGTGCATCACATGGGTATTAATCTCAATGCCGAAGACACTGTCTTTCAGCTCTATTTCACTGACCTTTTCTCCAGATACATTTAATACGGGTACTGTAGGCATCTAAACTCCTCCTTTCGCGACCTATTTCTCTTGCGACTTTCTAGCTTCTTTAATGAAGACCATGGCTTTTTTAGGCCCTGGCACTGCACCTTTTACTAAAATAGCGTTCCGTGCAGAATCTACTTGAACCACTTCCAGATTTTGCATTGTAACACGCACAGATCCCATTTGCCCAGGAAGTTTCTTTCCTTTAAACACACGGCTTGGGGATGAAGATGCACCCATTGAACCTGGTCGTCTGTGATAGTGAGAACCGTGTGACATGGGGCCACGATGGTAATTATGGCGCTTAATATTGCCCTGGAATCCTTTACCTTTTGAAGTGCCTGTTACATCAACCTTATCACCTGCTGCAAACAGGTCTGCATTTAATTCCTGCCCCACCTGGTAATTCGCCGTGTCTTGTACTTTAATTTCCCGCAGGTATTTTCGGTACGCGACTCCCGCTTTGTCAAAATGACCTTTGGAAGGCTTGATGACACGATTTGGCTTGGTTGTGCTGAAAGCTACTTGAATTGCTTTGTAACCATCTTTTTCCATAGTTTTGATTTGTGTAATCTGGTTGGTTTCTACGGCAATCACCGTCACCGGTATCACATTGCCTGCCTCGTCAAACACTTGCGTCATACCAACTTTTCTTCCCATTAATCCTCTCACGATTGAGACACCTCCTGTTGATCTTACAGCGGATTGCTTAAGCAATCATACTAAGATTGATCCATCTCATAGATCTATCAGACAATCGCTGTTTTCCTATAACTTAATTTCGATGTCCACACCTGCTGGCAGATCCAATTTCATAAGTGAATCCACTGTTTTTGGTGTGGGGCTTAAAATGTCAATCAGACGTTTGTGTGTACGCATTTCAAACTGTTCTCTGGAATCTTTGTGTTTGTGTACAGAGCGAAGAATTGTAATAATTTCCCTGTCCGTAGGCAGTGGTATGGGTCCCGAAACATCCGCACCGCTCCGTTTAGCAGTTTCAACAATTTTTTCCGCTGATTGATCCAACACTTTGTGATCGTACGCTTTTAGTCTAATTCTGATTTTTTGCTTCCCTTTAGCCATTTGCTAACCTCCTCCATTCGCACATTGAGTGCGACATGGCATGTACACTGTCCCGGGTGTGTTGCATTTTTTTAAATCCGAAACATCTTAACTGCCAAGTCGCCCGATTCATTGATCCGACATACTCCATGGAAATTCCCCCTTCAGAAAGGGCCACCTTCCACTTCATCGCATAAATTGGGACACTTAGTTATTTTATAATAGAAATGGATTAAAAGCAAGAAAAATCCTTGATTTATTTTCATTATTTTATAATTTTTTTTCGATTTCATTCTTTTTTTAAAGGACCAGGCATCAGCCTGGTCCTCTGGTGTTAATCGCTATAATTACTCAGTGATGCTGGCAACAACGCCGGCGCCTACTGTTCGACCACCTTCACGAATGGCAAAGCGAAGGCCTTCCTCTACCGCGATGGGGCTGATCAGTTCAATGTCCATGGTAATGTTATCGCCAGGCATAACCATTTCTACGCCGTCTGGTAATTTGATGCTGCCGGTTACGTCCGTTGTTCTGAAGTAGAACTGGGGTCGGTAGCCATCAAAGAAGGGTGTGTGTCGGCCGCCTTCTTCTTTTTTCAGTACGTATACTTCTGCTTTAAACTTGGTGTGTGGATGGATACTGCCGGGTTTGGCAATAACTTGTCCTCGTTCGATTTCGTTTCGCTGAATGCCTCGAAGTAAGAGACCAATGTTGTCGCCTGCCTGGGCGAAATCAAGGAGCTTGCGGAACATTTCCACGCCGGTGACGATGAGTTTCCGAGGCTCTTCTGAAAGGCCTACTAACTGTACTTCTTCCTGTACTTTAACGGTGCCTCGCTCTACTCTGCCGGTGGCGACTGTGCCTCGGCCGGTGATGGAGAACACGTCTTCCACTGGCATCAGGAATGGTTTGTCTACTTCTCTTTCTGGTTCTGGGATGTATTCGTCGATGACTTCAAACATGTTAACGATATGGTCTGCCCATTCGCCTTCTTGGTCTTCCAGTGCTTTCAGTGCACTGCCTTTGAAGATGGGTGTGTCGTCGCCTGGGAATTCGTAAATGTCCAGCAATTCCCGAATTTCCATTTCTACCAGTTCAAGCAGTTCTTCGTCGTCCACCATGTCGCATTTGTTCATGAACACAACGATGTATGGTACGCCTACTTGTCTTGATAACAGGATGTGCTCTCTTGTTTGGGGCATTGGGCCGTCTGCTGCTGATACCACCAGGATTGCTCCGTCCATTTGCGCTGCACCGGTGATCATGTTCTTGACATAGTCGGCATGGCCGGGGCAGTCTACATGGGCGTAGTGGCGGTTGGGTGTTTCGTACTCAACGTGGGCTGTTGAGATGGTGATACCTCTTTCTCTTTCTTCCGGTGCTTTGTCAATCTGGTCAAAGGCCACGGCTGCTCCTGTGCCAAAGCGCTTGTTCAACACGATGGTGATGGCGGCTGTTAATGTGGTTTTACCATGGTCTACGTGACCTATTGTTCCTATGTTTACGTGCGGTTTCGTTCTTTCAAATTTTGCTTTTCCCATTTTCTTTCCTCCCTAAATAATGTTTATTGTTGTCCTGTATTAAACTAACCCTTCATGATCTTCTCAGCAATGCTTGCAGGCATTTGCTCAAAATGATCAAAATGCATTGAGTAGTTTGCCCTGCCCTGAGATTTTGACCTCAGATCGGTTGAGTACCCAAACATCTCTGACAAAGGTACCTGGGACTTGATAACCTGAACACCATTGCTTCGTTGGGTCATCCCTTCAACTCTTCCCCGCCGGGAGTTCAAGTCTCCGATAACATCACCCATGTACTCTTCTGGTGTCACAACTTCCACTCTCATGTATGGTTCCAGTAATACTGGCTTTGCTTTTTTCATGCCGTCTTTAAAGGCCATTGACCCAGCAATTTTAAAGGCCATTTCTGAAGAGTCAACCTCGTGATAGGAACCGTCAATCAATTCCACCCTGAAATCAACCACTTCATAACCTGCCAAAATGCCATTGGACATGCTGCCCTGGATTCCCTGATCAACTGCCGGAATGTATTCTTTGGGAATGGAGCCACCCACGACTTTGCTTTCGAAGGAATAGCCTGCGCCCGGTTCCTGAGGAATCATTCTCATCTTAACATGTCCGTACTGTCCTTTACCACCAGACTGACGTACATATTTAGTTTCAACTTCAACTTCCTCGGTAATGGTTTCTTTATAAGCTACCTGGGGTTTGCCCACGTTGGCTTCCACTTTGAATTCACGCATCATTCTGTCGACAATGATTTCCAGGTGAAGCTCGCCCATGCCGGCTATGATGGTTTGTCCAGTTTCTGGGTCAGTATAAGTACGGAAAGTGGGGTCTTCTTCAGCTAATTTTTGTAATGCGATGCCCATTTTATCCTGACCTGCTTTTGTTTTTGGTTCAATGGCCACGTTGATTACCGGTTCAGGGAATTCCATAGACTCAAGCACTACTGCGTTATCGGGATCGCACAATGTATCACCTGTTGAGGTGTCTTTCAACCCTACCGCCGCAGCAATGTCACCTGCATAAACGGCCTCAATTTCTGTACGGGTGTTAGCGTGCATTTGCAGGATACGTCCAATACGTTCCTTTTTACCCTTTGTTGCGTTGTAAACGTAGGACCCGGATTTAAGAACACCGGAATATACCCTGAAGAATGCCAATTTACCTACGTAGGGGTCTGTCATAATCTTGAAAGCAAGAGCTGCGAATGGTTCACTGTCATCAGAATGTCGGGCAACTTCTGTTTCGCCGTCTTCTGACATGCCTCTGATGGATTCAATGTCCAGTGGTGAAGGCATCAGCTCGACAACTTTATCCAATAACAGCTGTACGCCTTTGTTTTTGTATGATGATCCGCATAATACAGGCGTAATGGTTGTGTGCACAGTACCTGACCGAAGACCAGCGATGACTTCTTCCTCTGTTAAGGCTTCGCCTTCAAGGTATTTCATCATCAACTCTTCACTTGTTTCCGCAACCGCTTCCAACATCTTTTCTCTAAACTCTTCCGCTTTTCCCAACAAATCTGCAGGAATTTCCTCAACCCGCACATTCTGGCCAAGATCATCTTCATAGATTCTGGCTTTCATGGTGATTAAGTCAATGATTCCCACAAAATCTGCTTCTGTTCCAATGGGAAGCTGAATCGGAACCGCATTGGCTCCCAAACGATCTTTCATCATTTCAACCGCCTGATAAAAATCGGCTCCCATTATATCCATTTTATTGATAAACGCCATTCTTGGAACCTTGTATTTATCAGCTTGACGCCATACCGTTTCTGATTGAGGCTCAACACCGCCTTTGGCACAGAAAACCGCTACAGCACCATCCAGCACGCGCAATGAACGCTCCACTTCAACCGTAAAGTCAACGTGACCTGGTGTATCTATAATGTTTATTCTGTGACCGTTCCATTCGCAGGTTGTTGCAGCGGAAGTAATGGTGATTCCCCGCTCCTTTTCCTGTTCCATCCAGTCCATTTGGGATGCACCGTCATGGGTTTCTCCGATTTTGCGAATGTTGCCCGCATAATAAAGAATACGCTCAGTGGTGGTGGTTTTGCCTGCATCGATATGTGCCATAATTCCTATATTTCTTGTATTATCCAGCGAAAACTGCCTTGGCACTGTGATCCTCCTTCCAACTACCCGATAATGCGATGAGCCAAAAACATCTGTGCATTCGCTTCCTATGCTTTATGCAAATGCACAGGGCTCATTTGGTTATCGGTATTACCAGCGATAATGTGCAAAAGCTTTGTTGGCTTCTGCCATTTTGTGTGTATCTTCTTTTTTCTTAACGGAAGCACCCATACTATTGGCTGCATCCATGAGCTCTTTTGCCAGCTTTTCTTCCATGATTTTTTCGCCACGCAGTCTGGTGTATTTAACCAACCAACGGATACCTAGCGTTTGTCTTCTTTCCGGTCTTACTTCAATAGGCACCTGGTAGTTTGCACCACCCACACGTCTGGCTTTAACTTCCAAAACAGGCATGATATTATTCATTGCCTTTTCAAATGTTTCCATGGGTTCTTGCCCGGTTTTTTCCTTAATGATATCAAAGGCCCCATAAACGATCTTTTGAGCCACACCTTTCTTACCGTCCAACATAATACCGTTGATCAGCTTGGTGACCACTTTACTTCCATATATGGGATCTGGAAGTACCAATCTTTTAGGTACATTTCCTTTTCTCGGCACGTTACTTCCCTCCTTATCCATGAATCAGATTCATCGGTACTCGACATTCCAGCGAATGCCGTTGTGCGTTCACAGCTCGATGTGTTCAGGAAATGTTCCCTTACTGTTCATCTATGCTTAAACGCTGTTAGGCTGTTATTTCTTCTTGGGTCTCTTGGCTCCGTATTTAGAGCGACCTTGCATTCTGTTGGCAACACCTGCAGTGTCCAAAGTACCTCGGACAATGTGGTATCTGACACCGGGAAGGTCTTTCACTCTTCCACCCCTGATGAGAACAACACTATGTTCTTGTAAGTTATGTCCCATACCTGGAATGTAAGCGGAAACCTCGATCTGGTTGGTTAAACGAACCCTGGCCACCTTACGCAATGCAGAATTTGGTTTCTTAGGTGTTACGGTTTTGACAGACGTGCAGACACCTCGTTTTTGAGGAGCACTTAAATCAGTAGACTTTCTCTTTAATGAGTTAAAGCCTTTCAGCAATGCTGGTGAGTCTGATTTTTCCATCTCAACTTTTCGACCTTTTCGAACCAGTTGGTTAATGGTTGGCATGTATTTCACCTCCTTCTCATTGATGATTCCTTCTCAGAAGCTTCTATTTAAGAACCGCTACAACGGTTGCTCCCACATCGATGCCACATACTTTTCCCAATTTTTTCCGGCTTTCTACAGGGATCACTTCAATGTCATTTTCCTGGGCCAAAAGCTGAATTTTTTCCTGTAAATGCGCTTCCGCATCGCTTGCCAAATAAACACATTTCAACGAATGACCTTCAGCCAGGGATCGGGTTACCTGTTTAATCCCAACGACTTTTTTTTCATGCTGAAGTAATTCCAACACCTTTGTTCTCCTCCTTCGAGTACGGATTACCGTGCCAGCAAACACTACCTCAAGGCCGGATTTCGCCTTAACACTGGCGAAATCCTGCCCTATGAATAGGTTTAGCTGTCTTCGGGTCCGTTAACACACTTAACTATTCTAACATCTAGCAAAATGCGTGTCAACAACTTATTGGTTAAGATGTTGGGCTTCTTCAACGAGTACTTAATGTCTGTCCTACTGCTTAAGTTCTGCTTCGGGTTCAATGTCCATTGCCGGCAGAGTGGTTTCATCCAAATCCAGGGCAACTTCCATGTATTTCTTCATACCCGTTCCAGCTGGAATCAATTTACCAATGATCACATTTTCTTTCAACCCAATGAGGAAATCTTCTTTTCCTTTAATGGCGGCTTCTGTTAAGACCCTGGTCGTTTCCTGGAACGAAGCTGCTGAAAGGAAAGATTCTGTTGCCAGGGACGCTTTTGTGATACCCAGAAGTACACGCTTACCGTGAACTGGATCGAAACCTTCATCAATTGCTTTTTGGTTTGTTGCTTCAATGGTGTACACACTTTCCAGGCTTCCCGGAAGCAGTTCTGTCTCACCATCGTCTTCTATTTTCACTTTACCCAGCATCTGTCTGACGATAACTTCGATATGCTTATCATTAATGTCAACACCCTGCATACGATAGACGCGCTGGACCTCTTTTATAATATAATTCTGTACGCCGATGACATCCTTAATGCGCAAAATGTCATGGGGATTAACAGATCCGTTTGTAATTTCATCGGCAGCCTCGATGTATTGTCCTTCTTTTACCTTAATTCTGGATCCGTAAGGAATCTCATAAACTCTTTCTTCTTCCTCGTTTCGAACATGTACTTCACGTTTCTTTTTGCTTTCTTCAACCGACACTGTACCATCGATTTCACTGATGATGGCCAAACCTTTTGGTTTTCTGGCTTCAAACAGTTCTTCAACACGGGGAAGACCCTGTGTAATATCCGCACCAGCAACACCCCCGGTGTGGAAGGTACGCATGGTTAACTGGGTACCAGGTTCACCGATTGACTGGGCGGCAATGATGCCAACAGCCTCACCCACTTCAACCTGCTTGCCTGTGGCCAGGTTTCGCCCATAGCAGACTTTACAGATGCCAAACTTTGTTTTGCAGTTAAGGATTGATCGGATCTGCGCTTTTGTGACGCCGGCATTGACGATTCGGTCTGCGTCTTCTTCCATAACTATGTTGTTTTTTCCAAGAAGTACTTCGCCAGTTTCAGGATGAACCGCGTCTTCCAGTAAGTATCTACCCACCAGACGGTCATAAAGATCTTCAATCAATTCATTGCCATCCTTAAAGGCTTCCACTACCATACCTTCTTCTGTACCGCAGTCTTCTTCACGGATGATAACGTCCTGGGCGACATCAACCAGTCTCCTTGTCAAATATCCAGAATCGGCTGTTCGAAGGGCTGTATCTGCCAAACCTTTTCTGGCACCATGTGTGGAAATAAAATACTCCAGCACTGTCAGTCCTTCACGGAAATTAGATTTAATTGGAACTTCCACTGTGTGTCCACTTGCATTGGACATCAGTCCCCGCATACCACCCAATTGCCTGATCTGGTTTTTACTGCCTCGGGCGCCTGACTGGGCCATGATAAACACGTTATTCATTGGGTCAAGTCCTGCCATCAATGCATCTGTGACTTTTCCAGTGGTCTCTTCCCAGACATTCATAACTTTTTCGTATCGCTCATCGTCTGAAATCAAACCCCGGCGATAAACCTGCTCATACTGGTCAACTTGTTCTTCTGCTTCTGCAATGAGTATGGCTTTCTCTTCAGGTACTTCCATGTCAGACACAGCAATGGTAATGGCACCGCGGGTGGAAAACTTAAACCCTATCACCTTAATATAATCCAACAATTCAGCGGTTATTTGATTGCCATGCTTTCTGAAGCACTTTGAAATAATGTTACCCAGGGCTTTCTTGTCGCAGACAAAATCAACTTCAAGGGAATGTTTATCGATACTTCGGTCAACAAACCCCAAATCCTGAGGAATCTTTTCATTAAAGATGAAACGACCCACTGTACTCTCAATGGTGTGTCGTTCACCATCTTCAGCCACTTTCATCCGTACTTTCACCTTTGCGTGAAGATCAACTTTTCCTGTGTCATAAGCCATGAGCATCTCTTCGTAGTCTTTAAAAGCCATGCCCTGACCCTTGACATCTTCCACATCCACCGTCAGATAGTAGCTGCCTAACACCATATCCTGGGTAGGAGTTGTAATGGGTTGACCATCTTTGGGTGCCAAAATATTATTAACGGACAACATCAGGTTATAGGATTCTGCCTGTGCCTGTGCTGACAAAGGAACGTGAACGGCCATTTGGTCGCCATCAAAATCGGCGTTATAGGCTGTGCAGACGAGAGGGTGAAGCTTGATCGCCTTACCTTCAACCAATACCGGTTCAAAGGCTTGGATACCCAGTCGGTGAAGGGTGGGTGCCCTGTTCAACAATACAGGATGGTTTTTAATAACGCCTTCCAGCACATCCCATACTTCAGGTCTTACTTTCTCCACCATTCGTTTGGCACTTTTAATGTTGTGAGCATGTCCCTGTTCAACCAGTTCTTTCATGACAAAAGGCTTGAAAAGTTCCAAAGCCATTTTCTTTGGTAAACCGCATTGGTAGAACTTTAGTTCCGGGCCAACCACAATAACTGAACGGCCAGAATAATCAACACGTTTTCCAAGCAAGTTTTGCCTGAATCGTCCCTGCTTCCCTTTTAGCATGTCTGAAAGAGATTTTAAAGGACGGTTTCCAGGTCCTGTGACGGGTTTTCCTCTTCTTCCATTGTCGATGAGGGCGTCAACAGCTTCCTGAAGCATGCGTTTTTCATTACGCACAATAATATCCGGTGCACCCAGGTCCAATAATCGTTTTAAACGGTTGTTCCGGTTAATTACCCTGCGGTAAAGGTCATTCAGATCTGATGTGGCAAATCGTCCACCATCCAGCTGAACCATAGGCCGTAAGTCCGGCGGGATGACAGGCACCACGTCAAGAATCATCCAGCTGGGTTGATTACCTGATTTTCGGAAGGCTTCCACTACTTCCAGTCTTCTAATAGTCCGGACACGTTTCTGTCCGGAGCTGTCCTTTAATCGTTCCCGTAGTTCAATGTTTAATTCTTCCAGGTCGATTTGGGTCAGCAAATCTTTGACTGATTCAGCGCCCATACCAGCTTTAAAATACTGGCCTGCTTTACGGGCATGGTCCATGGCTTCGCCATACTCTTTTTCTGTTAGTATTTGCTTGCTATTCAAGTTGGTTTCACCCGGGTCAGTCACCACGTAAGCTGCAAAATACAGCACTTTTTCCAGTGAGCGGGGTGACATGTCCAGCAACAATCCCATGCGACTTGGGATTCCCTTAAAGTACCAGATATGGGAGACAGGTGCAGCCAATTCAATGTGACCCATACGATCGCGTCGAACCTTTGATTTTGTTACTTCTACGCCGCACCGGTCACAAATGACGCCTTTGTATCTGACTCGTTTGTATTTTCCGCAGTGGCATTCCCAGTCTTTTGTCGGACCGAATATTTTTTCGCAAAAGAGCCCTTCTTTTTCAGGCTTTAGCGTTCTGTAGTTAATGGTTTCAGGTTTCTTAACCTCACCACGTGACCACTGTCGAATTTTTTCAGGTGAAGCTAAGGATATACGTAAGGATTTAAAATTATTTAACTCAAACAAAGAGCTTCTCCCCCTTTCCAGTTGTAAGACCTATTCATCTTCCGAATCATTGTCGGTTTCATCCTCATCAAAACCAGTAATGGACATCATGGAAGATTCAAGTTCATCCTGATCCACTTCACGCGGCACATTGATCGCTGGAGCTACATCATCTTCTTCATCTTCTTCCAGCGGTTCTGGTTCTATGTCACGTTCCGGCAGGATTTCTTTGCGGTCTGTGTCCAGGGATTCCATTTCGTCATCTGTTGATTCTTTTAGTTCGATTTCATTGTTATCTTCTGTCAGTACCTGTATGTTTAAGCATAAACTCTGCAGTTCTTTTATCAGTACCTTGAAAGATTCAGGAACACCAGGTTCCGGTATTGTTTCACCTTTTACAATACACTCATAGGTTTTAACACGGCCCACCACATCATCTGATTTTACGGTAAGAATTTCCTGCAGTGTATGAGCAGCGCCGTAAGCCTCCAATGCCCAAACTTCCATCTCCCCAAATCGCTGGCCTCCAAATTGAGCTTTACCACCCAAAGGCTGTTGTGTCACCAGGGAATAAGGTCCGGTGCTTCTGGCATGGATTTTATCGTCCACCAAATGGTGGAGTTTTAACATATACATATATCCCACTGTGACTGGATTGTCAAAATAATCTCCTGTACGACCATCCTGCAGCTGTATCTTTCCTGATCTGGGATAACCAGCCATTTCCAATGCTTCCATAACATCATCCTCGTTGGCACCATCAAATACTGGTGTCGCTACTTCCCAGCCCAGCGCTTTGGCTGCCATGCCCAAATGCACTTCCAAAACCTGACCAATGTTCATACGTGATGGAACGCCCAATGGGTTTAGTACAATATCAAGGGGTGTGCCATCGGCCATGAAAGGCATGTCTTCTTCGGGCAAAATCCGGGAAATAACCCCTTTGTTACCATGTCGGCCGGCAATTTTATCACCAACGCTGATCTTTCGTTTCTTCGCAATGTAAACGCGCACCAGTTCGTTGACACCAGGTGATAACTCATCACCATTTTCCCGGGTGAATACTTTTACATCAACAATGATGCCAGATTCACCATGTGGCACTTTAAGGGATGTATCTCGCACTTCTCTGGCTTTTTCACCAAAGATGGCTCTCAGCAAACGTTCTTCCGCAGTCAGTTCGGTTTCACCTTTTGGCGTTACTTTACCAACAAGAATGTCGCCGGACAGAACCTCAGCACCAATTCTGATAATACCTCTTTCATCAAGGTCTTTTAAAGCATCTTCACCCACATTGGGTATATCCCGGGTGATTTCCTCAGGCCCAAGTTTTGTGTCCCGGGCATCGGCTTCATATTCTTCAATATGAATGGATGTCATGACATCGTCTTTCACCAATCGCTCGTTGATGAGGATGGCATCTTCATAGTTGTAACCTTCCCATGTCATGAACCCAATAAGGCAGTTTCTTCCCAGGGCAATTTCACCTTGGTGTGTGGAAGGTCCGTCTGCAATGACTTCTCCAGCCTTCACTTTTTGTCCTTTGTTCACAATGGGTTTCTGGTTGACACAAGTGCCCTGGTTGGACCGTTTAAACTTAAGGAGGTGATGGCGATCAACCTGATGATCTGAATCGCGCCGAATTAAAATTTCAGTGCCTGTTACGCGGTCAACAATACCATCATTTTTAGCAATGACAACTACCCCGGAATCTCTGGCAGCCTTGTACTCCATGCCAGTACCTATCACAGGCGGTTCAGCAATCAGCAGTGGTACTGCCTGACGCTGCATGTTGGAACCCATTAGGGCACGGTTGGCGTCATCGTTTTCCAGAAAAGGAATCATGGCTGTTGCCACAGATACAATCTGCATGGGTGACACGTCCATGTAATCAGCTTCTTCTCTGGGCACAACATCAATAGCGCCCTCCAGTGCTCTGGCCGTTACCCGTTTATTGATAAACCGTCCGTCTTCATCCAATGGTTCATTGGCCTGGGCAATGGTTAAAAGGTCTTCTTCGTCTGCGGTCAGGTACTCAACTTCCTTGGTAACCCGACCCTCTTCCTGGATAATCTTTCTGTATGGCACTTCGATGAACCCATATTCATTAACACGGGCAAATGTACTTAAAGAGTTGATAAGACCAATGTTTGGGCCTTCAGGGGTTTCAATGGGGCACATGCGTCCGTAGTGAGAATGATGCACATCTCTCACTTCAAAGCCGGCACGCTCACGGGATAAACCACCTGGTCCCAAGGCAGACAGTCTTCTTTTATGTGTTAATTCTGCCAGTGGGTTAGTCTGATCCATAAACTGTGATAATTGGGAGCTTCCAAAAAACTCTTTGATGGATGCCACCACAGGCCGGATATTGATTAACGCCTGAGGCGTTACCAGATCAACGTCTTGAATGGTCATCCTTTCTTTAACGACTCGCTCCATTCTTGACAGACCAATTCTAAACTGATTTTGGAGCAACTCACCCACTGATCGCAAACGTCGGTTGCCAAGATGGTCAATGTCGTCCACGCGGCCAATTTCATGGGCCAGGTTAAACACATAGCTGATGGAAGCAATGATGTCTGCCACAATAATGTGTTTAGGCACAAGTTCACGAATGCGGTCTTTCAGTGCCTGTCGAATTTCGTCTTCCGTCTCATAGGCGTCTAATATTTCTTTCAGTACAGGGTAATACACACGGCCCTTCAGCTTTACCCCTGATAAATCGAAACTGATATGACTTTTAATGTCAACAAAATGGTTGCCGATTACCTTAATAACCTGGTTTTCTTCGGAATAAACCAGCGCCTGGTTTAAACCTGTGTTTTGAATAGCTTCTGCTATCTGCCGGGTAATTTTTTTTCCAGATTCAATCAGTATTTCACCTGTATTTGGGTCAACAATGTTTTCAGCCGCTTTACGATAGATAATTCGATTCGCCAGCGCCAGTTTTTTGTTGAATTTATATCGTCCAACTTTTGCTAAATCATATCGCTTGGGATCAAAAAAGAGGGAATTTATCAAGGAGGTGGCACTCTCAACTGTGGGTGGTTCTCCTGGCCTTAATTTTTTGTATATTTCCAGCAATGCTTCTTCAGATGTTGTTGTGTTATCCTTTTCAAGGGTCGCCAGCAAACGTTCATCTTCGCCCAGTAAATCGATGATCTGTTGGTCTTTGGAATATCCAAGAGCTCTCAATAATATGGTAATGGGCTGTTTTCGGGTACGGTCAATACGAACTGAAACCACACCATTGGAATCAGTTTCATATTCAAGCCATGCACCTCGGTTGGGGATGACTGTTGCTGAAAACAATTTGTTCCCTGACTTATCATACTCAGAATTGTAGTAAACACCTGGTGAACGGACAAGCTGACTAACAATGACGCGTTCAGCGCCATTGATAATAAACGTTCCCGTTTCAGTCATGATGGGAAAATCACCCATAAATACTTCCTGCTCTTTTACTTCTCCAGTCTCTTTGTTTATAAGCCTTACTTTCACTTTAATGGGTGCTGAATAAGTCATGTCACGTTCCTTGGATTCTTCAACACCATATTTGGGAGATTCTTCCAGTTTGTAATCCACAAACTCTAAGATTAAGTTGCCTGTGTAATCTTCAATGGGAGAAATATCATTAAACACCTCTCCAAGTCCTTCTTCAAGAAACCAACGGTAAGACTCCTGCTGAATTTCAATGAGGTTTGGAACTTCAAGAATTTCTTCAATCCTTGAATAAGACATTCTCTCTTTGTTGCCAATTTTGACGGGATGCGGCATGCCGGGCTTCACTCCTTGTGTTCATAATTAATTCTATGGTTAAATGAAAAATCCCGTTTTGGTTCATTCGGCAAAAACAGCCAAAATGCATTACGGAATTTTCATGAATACAGGGTAATGCTTCCAATTTCACAAAAGAAATTCTGATAATTGTCCAGAAATTACATTGATCATCGTCGGCAGTTCCCCAATGTAAGGTCATATTTCTCCACGTTAAAAAGACTTTTATGCAATGTATAATACTATCACAGCTGATAGTAAAAAGTCAAGATAAAAAAGCACCGAGACAGATTTTTCTGTCACGGTGCTTTTGTCATAAAACATCACTTACACTTTTACTTTACTTCAACTGATGCACCAGCTTCTTCAAGTTTCGCTTTAACTGCTTCTGACTCTTCCTTGTCAACACCTTCTTTAACTGGTTTAGGTGCGTTGTCTACTAATTCTTTAGCTTCTTTCAAGCCAAGACCGGTTAATTCACGCACAATTTTGATAACACCAATTTTTGAAGATCCTGCACTCGTAAGGATAACGTCAAACTCAGTTTGTTCTTCTTCAGCTGCAGCGCCGCCGCCAGCACCAGCCATCATTACTGGAGCACTGGCAGATACACCAAATTTTTCTTCTGCTGCTTTTACCAGTTCATTTAACTCTGTTACTTTCATATTCTCAATTGCTTCAAGAATTTGTTCAATCGTCATTCATGACACCTCCGTTAATATTACCCTTATAGGGTTTGGTTTATGGTTTCCTACTACTTTCAATTGATAAATCAGCTTGCTTCTCCATCGGCTTCTTGCTTGTCGATCATCGCCTGGATCAGGTAAGCAAAATTGCTTACAGGAGCCTTTAAGCTGCCCAGCAGTTTTGCAATAAGCACTTCTCTTGATGGAATGGCTGCCAGTTCATTGACTCTTTCTTCGTCGAAGAACTCACCTTCAACAACACCTGCCTTCAATTCCAGCGCTTTATGAGTCTTGGCAAACTCACTTCCGACTTTGGCCGGTGTAATTGGGTCATCATAACTAAAGGCAATGGCGTTTGGTCCTTCCATCATATCGGAAAGGCCTTCAACACCAGCTTTCTCCAACGCCCTTTTCACAAGGGTGTTTTTGTAAACTTTGTAATCAACGCCTGCTTCTCTAAACTGCTTTCTAAGTTCAGTTACCTCTTCCACAGTCAAACCCCGATAATCATACAGGATCGCAGAGCTGGACCTGGTAAACTTATCTGCAATTTCTTCAACAATCGCTTTTTTCATCTCAATGGCTTTTGACATTCACTGTGCACCTCCTTCTTTTACTGGTTCTGCTTTAACGAAACAAAACCTCATCGCTGTCAGACAGCGCGAGGCCTTTTTCTCTATTTCGAAAAAGCCTCGGTAGGTTCTTTAAACAGTTAACTGTCCCTACGGTCTACGGCAGAATATTCAATGTTGTGTTGTTTTGGTGCTGCTTTACATCAATTTGCCTGGGTTGATACGAATGCCAGGGCCCATCGTGCTTGTCAGCGTTACACTCCTCAGGTATTGTCCCTTTGAGGCAGCTGGTTTCGCCTTCACAACAGCGTCCAACAGCGCTTTCAGGTTCTCAGTCAATTGCTCTGATTCAAAGGACTTTTTACCCACAGGTACGTGAATGATGTTTGTTTTATCCAATCGGTACTCTACTTTACCTGCTTTGATCTCGCTGATGGCTCGATCTAATTCAAACGTAACTGTTCCTGATTTCGGGTTAGGCATAAGGCCCTTGGGACCCAACACTCGACCTAGTCGTCCAACCACACCCATCATATCAGGTGTCGCTACCACAACATCAAAATCAAACCAGTTTTCTTTTTGGATTTTTTCCACCATGTCTTCACCGCCAACAAAATCAGCGCCAGCTTTTTCAGCTTCAGTCACTTTTTCACCCTTGGCAAAAACCAGTACTTTTTTAGTTTTTCCTGTTCCGTGGGGTAATACCACGGCGCCACGTACCAACTGGTCTGCATGACGGGAATCCACGCCCAACTTAATATGAAGTTCTACCGTTTCGTCAAATTTAGCTGAAGGCAATTCTTTTAAAACATCCACTGCTTCGGTCACATCATGTAATTTCGCCTTATCAAAGGCTTTAAAAGAGTCCTGAAACTTTTTAGAAAACTTTTTCATTGTTTACCCTCCTTGTGGTACATTCGGCTTTTGGCCTCCCACCTATTCACTATTCTTCCACTTCAATGCCCATGCTGCGGGCGGTTCCTGCAATCATGTTCATTGCACTATCAACATTGGCTGCATTTAAATCAGGCATTTTAAGTTCAGCAATTTCCTTAATCTGTGCCTTTTTAATTTTTCCAACTTTGTTCTTGTTAGGCTCGCCTGATGCTTTGTCCAGTCCCACTGCTTTTTTGATGAGAACTGCAGCTGGTGGTGTCTTTGTTATAAAGGTATATGAACGGTCCTGATATACTGTTATGATAACAGGAATGATCAAACCAGCCTGCTCAGCTGTTTTAGCATTAAACTCCTTACAGAATCCCATGATATTAACACCATGCTGACCCAGTGCCGGACCAACTGGTGGTGCCGGTGTAGCTTTAGCTGCAGGTATTTGAAGCTTTATCTGTCCTACTACCTTCTTTGCCATCTTTTCCACCTCCTTCACTTGTTAAACAAACTTTTCATCACAGCTGCCTCTTATCGCCGGATTATAAGGCCTCTACCTGATGAAACTCCAGTTCCACAGGGGTTTCCCGTCCGAACATGGAAATTAATACTTTGAAGGTTTGTTTATCCATGTTAATTTTTTCTATGCTGCCAATAAAGCTTTCAAAGGGTCCGCTGATCACCCGAACTGAATCACCAACTTTGAAGTCGATGTCTTGACGAATGATTTCAACGCCCATGCTGCGTACTTCTTCTTCGGTTAAAGGCACCGGTTTTGAACTGGGGCCAACGAAGCCCGTAACGCCACGGGTGTTACGAACCAGGTACCAGGATTCATCTGTCATAATCATTTTCACAATCACATAGCCCGGAAAAAGTTTTGACTCTTTGATTCGTTTTTTCCCGTTTTTTATTTCGATTTTTTCTTCCATGGGAACATTGACTTCGGCAATGAGGTCTTCCATGCCACGGTTCTCCACCATTTTTTCAATATTAACTTTCACCTTGTTTTCATGGCCCGAATAGGTATGGACCACATACCATTTTGCATCTTCTGACATTTTTGCTGGATATCGTTTGCTACAATACCCTCTTCCCCCCTTTTAGCCTGGAAAAGTCGGTCATCTAACGAATCACCAGATTTAAACCAAAGCCAAAAACGGTGTCCATCGCCCATAATGCAGCTGTCGCCATTGCGCATACAACAACAACCACGGCTGTATGGTTTTTCAGCTCATCACGGGTTGGCCAATGCACCTTTTTTAACTCTGCCCGTGAACTTCTGATATATTTGCCCATTGATTTGGACTTTGTTGGAGCCACTGCGGGTTGATTTGCCACGGTGCTTCACATCCTTTTTTTCAAAATCTCTTCTTTACTTGGTTTCCCGGTGCAATGTATGTGCCCTGTCAAACTTGCAGTATTTACGCAATTCAATGCGGTCCGGATCATTTTTCTTATTCTTGGTTGTGTGGTAATTACGTCTTTTGCATTCAGTACACGCCAATGTAACTTTAACCCTCATCCTTCACACCTCCCTGTCAGGCTTTCACAAGGCCTGTTTGCTGTGATATTACCAGCCTAGATGGGCATAATAACTCTTTAACTGGTTGAATATACCATACATCCCATGTCATGTCAAGAAAAAATCAGATGCCAAAGATAAATTTGGCAGTTAAAGGACCAGGCATTCACCTGGTCCTTTTTAGTAAAGTTTACCCGGTCATTTTATTACTCAGTGATGCTGGCAACAACGCCGGCGCCTACTGTTCGACCACCTTCACGAATGGCAAAGCGAAGGCCTTCCTCTACCGCGATGGGGCTGATCAGTTCAATGTCCATGGTAATGTTATCGCCAGGCATAACCATTTCTACGCCGTCTGGTAATTTGATGCTGCCGGTTACGTCCGTTGTTCTGAAGTAGAACTGGGGTCGGTAGCCATCAAAGAAGGGTGTGTGTCGGCCGCCTTCTTCTTTTTTCAGTACGTATACTTCTGCTTTAAACTTGGTGTGTGGATGGATACTGCCGGGTTTGGCAATAACTTGTCCTCGTTCGATTTCGTTTCGCTGAATGCCTCGAAGCAAGAGACAAATGTTGTCGCCTGCCTGGGCGAAATCAAGGAGCTTGCGGAACATTTCCACGCCGGTGACGATGAGTTTCCGAGGCTCTTCTGAAAGGCCTACTAACTGTACTTCTTCCTGTACTTTAACGGTGCCTCGCTCTACTCTGCCGGTGGCGACTGTGCCTCGGCCGGTGATGGAGAACACGTCTTCCACTGGCATCAGGAATGGTTTGTCTACTTCTCTTTCTGGTTCTGGGATGTATTCGTCGATGACTTCAAACATGTTAACGATATGGTCTGCCCATTCGCCTTCTTGGTCTTCCAGTGCTTTCAGTGCACTGCCTTTGAAGATGGGTGTGTCGTCGCCTGGAAATTCGTAAATGTCCAGCAATTCCCGAATTTCCATTTCTACCAGTTCAAGCAGTTCTTCGTCGTCCACCATGTCACATTTGTTCATGAACACAACGATGTATGGTACGCCTACTTGTCTTGATAACAGGATGTGCTCTCTTGTTTGGGGCATTGGGCCGTCTGCTGCTGATACCACCAGGATTGCTCCGTCCATTTGCGCTGCACCGGTGATCATGTTCTTGACATAGTCGGCATGGCCGGGGCAGTCTACATGGGCGTAGTGGCGGTTGGGTGTTTCGTACTCAACGTGGGCTGTTGAGATGGTGATACCTCTTTCTCTTTCTTCCGGTGCTTTGTCAATCTGGTCAAAGG
The DNA here is from genome assembly GCA_011390155.1 of Clostridiaceae bacterium. Lineage (GTDB taxonomy): Bacteria > Bacillota > Clostridia > Peptostreptococcales > Tindalliaceae > Anoxynatronum. The sequence goes on along the minus strand of JAABSW010000011.1, from coordinate 24,605 downwards.
CCACGGCTGCTCCTGTACCAAAGCGCTTGTTCAACACGATGGTGATGGCGGCTGTTAATGTGGTTTTACCATGGTCTACGTGACCTATTGTTCCTATGTTTACGTGCGGTTTCGTTCTTTCAAATTTTGCTTTTCCCATTTTCTTTCCTCCCTTTTTTTATGCCTGATTTAATAGGCTTTTCTGGCTTCCAGGTATCTTTCCAATTTCCTTTTGACCCTTTGTAATGCATTGTCTATTGACTTTACGTGTCTATCCATCTCGGTGGCAATTTCCTGATATGAACGGCCATTCACGTAAAGGGTCAGCACTTTTAGCTCCAGATCACTGAGGATGTCTCCCATTCTGTTTTCAATACTACCAATCTCTTCCCGGCAAATCATCAGGTCTTCAGGGTTGGTGAGCTTTTCTCCGGCAATAACGTCCAGCAGTGTTCGTTCTGATTCTTCGTCGTACATGGGTTTGTTTAGCGATATGTAAGAATTAAGGGGTATATGTTTTTGCCGTGTGGCTGTTTTAATGGCTGTGATCATCTGCCGTGTGATGCATAATTCTGCAAATGCCTTAAAAGAGGAAGGACGTTCGTCACGGTAATCCCGCACAGCTTTAAAGAGACCAATCATTCCTTCCTGGATAATGTCTTCACGGTCGGCACCAATCAGGTAGTATGATCGGGCTTTTGCCCGCACAAAATTTTTGTACCGGTTCATAAGAAGCTCAATGGCTTTTAGGTCGCCGTCCTTCGCCGCACCAACCAACTGCTCATCTGAGGGTTGGTGCTTTATTGCTTTGGTGCATGGTGTGTTGTTTGATTCGACACCCATCACATCACCCCGACGGAATTAATTTGCTTTAGTGAAACTATGGCTATTATATCGCATGGAATCTTGATTCGTCAACCAATTCCGGGATTCCATCAATTTATCCCCGGGTGAACAAACTAAGCATCTGGCACCAAATGGTATATTTGGGTCATCTGCTTATGGATAACGCATTCTAACTTTTAATGAAGTTACAACTCCACCAGAGCTGCGAATTCTGTTATTTCCTGCGAAATTCTTCCAGCTTTTTAAGTGTTTCTTTATCAATGCGGTTGGATAAAAAGTCTTTTTCCCGGTTAAGTTTGTAGGTAGTTTCCGATATTCTACTTCGAGCTTCTGTTAAATCCAGTTGGAGCTCTCTCACGCTGACACGCACAGCTCCGCTTCCCAACACCATCAGTTGCTCCGTCCAGTCATTTGTAACGACAATCACTTTTCTTTTTTCAGCCAGCACACTGATTTTTTTTTCGATATAGCTGTCGGCAGTCATTTTTTCTTTTGTAAACACCACTTCGACACCTTTGACTTTTTCCTGGTGCTCTCTTCCCTTGGCAGACATATGTGCATCAAAGACTATCAGGATGTCAATCCCCCGAAAAGTACGGTATTCTGACATGATTTCGATGAGCCCGTCCCTGGCTGCCCCAAAATCTGCGCGGGCCAGTTCTTTCAATTCAGGCAGCGCATTCGTCACGTTATAGCCGTCAAGTATCATGATGTCCTTCAACCAGGATCCTCCGTTCTTCACTTTACTAAACGTTGTCGGTAGATTTCATACAAGAGTATCCCAGTGGCGACGGATGCATTTAAAGAACCCGTTTGACCCGCCATGGGAATCTGCACCAAGTAATCGCATTGTTCCCTTACCAGTCTGGAAATGCCCTTGCCTTCACTGCCGATGACCAACACCATGGGACCTGTCATGGACTGTTCCATGACTCTGGTGTTGCTCTCCCCGACTCCACCTGCAACCCAGTAACCTTCTTTTTTTAAACTTTTAATTGTTTCTGTCAAATTGGATACCTGCACCACAGGCATGTGCTCCAAAGCACCACTGGCAACCTTGGCAACTGTTGGGGTTACTCCTACTGCTCTTTTTTTGGGAATCACAACACCAATGGCGCCAAAAACCTCTGCACTTCTAAGTACAGAGCCCAGGTTATGCGGGTCTTCAATGCCGTCCAGGATCACAAGCAAGGGGTCTTTCATCTGTCTGCCTTTGCCAACCACATCATCCAACTGAGCATATTCATACTCTGGCACAAGGGCAATTACTCCCTGGTGATGACTGGTTTTTGACAATTGGTCCAATTTACGTCGATCAACCGCCTTAACAGAAATTTTTCTGGATTCGGCAAGTTGCTGAATTTCCTGCAGAACATGTTCTTTCCCTGTGGACAAGACTAGTATTTCCAGTATTCTTCGGTCTTCCTTCAATGCTTCAAGCACTGCGTTACGGCCTTCCAGTTGGTCTGCCATTTGCTTCGTTCCCTTCAACCTTACAAATTTTTAAAATAGGCTTCTACTTCCTTCATTTTTCCACAACTCATGATGCCTTCTCCACAGGACCCGTAGACACAATCGGGACCGGCAAAATGAAACAGACGGGGTGCTGTTTTTTTGCATAAGGCAAGCATTTCAATGGCCATGTTCCGGATTTCCCATTGCGCTCGGTTACAGCAACGTACTTTGAAGAAGTGAAGCAATGTGCGTACGTTCATTGTCACCACAATTTTTGTTTCGCATGCGTTGGGTAACACATACCTTGCGTCTTCGATGGCCATTTTTTCAGCCGAAGCTTCCGCTTTCTTCCCAGGTGTTCCCAGGTTTAACAGGGTTTGCAAGTGTTTTTCCTTTAGTCCCTCTGCCAAAACATCATAGGCCTTTTGTTGTTCTTCCATGGCCTGCAGAAAAATATTTTTCAGTTTTTCATCTTCCTTGATGGCCGTTGGCACCACAAAGTCAAAACTGCCTTCCCTTACATAACGCTGGCTTTTTTGGGAATAACTGGCTATCCGATGACGTACCAGCTGGTGGGTAAGACTTCTGGAAATGCCCTCTATGGCAAAGGTAAAACTGACGTGTTCCATGGGGGATTGATGCCCCATGTCATTAAGAATTCGGATCAGTTTTTGCACCTCATCATCGCTCATTTCTTCCAATAATGTGCTGACGCCGTGATGAGAGTAGCACAAGCGAGCTGCAGCAGCCACCACTTTTTCCGGGTCGGGCGTATGCGCAATCAAATCAATCCTGGGAAGTGTTTCCATTGTCTGCCAATCCTCCTTCCACGGTTATGTTTTTTACAGGCAGCACATAGAGGATATAAGCCCTCACCTTTGCCTGGTATTCTCCCTGAAGCGTTACTTCTGTCAGCTGGTTGGTGGTTGGATCAACCTGTACAATAATGGTTTCTCCTTCATCGCTTCGTCGCTCCACGTCCACAGTTCGATAGGTGTATAGTCCTGTTGGGGGAAGTACCTCTCCGTCATTGAAGGGAGCTGCCAGCTCAGCGTATTGGCTGTAAAGTCGTTCATTTTTTTCATGAAGTTTCACCGGGTCCATCCAGATGGATTTTGCAGACAACAACAGGGCTGCGAAAATCACCAACAACAGCATTCGCTTGTCATATTGCTTCATGGGTGGCCTTCTCCTCTTTTCTTTCTTTTTCCAGCAGTTCTACTGCCATTTCCATCACCTGGACAAGCCTGGTGGTTGCATTTTTGTAGTACAGCCATCCCAACAAAGCCTCAAAGCCCGTGGCATAGCGGTACTCTGTCACGTCTGCATTCCGGGGAACAGTGCCCGTTTTTCCATTGCGTCCCCGGCGAACCGCATCCTTTTCTTCATCAGTTAAAAAAGTTGCCAGGTGTCTTACCATCCATGCCTGAGAAGATGCATTGACGTAGGTCACCGCTTTTCGATGCATCTGGTTGATATTTGTTTGTGGTCTTTGCAACAGGTGATCTCTCACAAACATTTCAAAAAGCACATCACCCATATAGGCCAAAGCAACCGGTGCCATGGACTCAACCTGTGGCGTGTTGATGTCTGATGTTTTTTTGATGTTGGCCATCACTTCATTCATTTTTTTCATCTCCATGCGTGATACAGAGACCCCCTTTCTATGGCAATCTATCTATTCAGGATTATAGGGGAACTTTTACTTTTTAGCAAGTTGTTTCCATTTTACACCCTCAGGTGTGTCTTCCAAAACAATGCCTTGGGCAGTCAATTCTTCCCTAATTTGGTCGGCACGTGCATAGTTTTTTTCTTTTCTTGCTTCCTGTCTTTCCCTAATTAATCCTTCAATTTCTGTATTAAGGGAATTTTTCTGGTCTTTTCTTTTTGTCAAAAGACCCAGCACACCTGAGAGTTCCTCTAATATCTCAATGGCTGTATCCAACACCAGTTTTCCTGGTTTTTGAGTCATCATGTCATTCACCGTTTTTACCAGTTCGAAGATCACTGCCATTCCATTGGCTGTGTTAAAATCATCATCCATCTCTTCAGCAAACCTGGTTCGATGGTGTTCAATTTCCCTGAGCCTTTCTTCGTCACCCTCCAGGGTTGTGTGCCCGCTTTTATCGCTATAATAGCGCCAGTTTTCCAGGGCATTGTACAGTCTTTCAAGGCCATTTTTCGATGCTTCCATTCCCTCACGGCTAAAATTGATGGGGTTTCGGTAATGAGCTGAGAGCATGAACACCCGCACCACTTCCAGGTCAAATTCTTCTGCGATCTCCCTTGGTGTGAAAAAATTATTCAGGGATTTTGACATTTTACGGTTGTCCACGTTCAGGTAACCCACATGGATCCAATACCTTGCAAAAGGTTTTCCTGTCAGTGCCTGGCTTTGAGCCACTTCATTTTCATGATGGGGAAAAACCAGGTCTCCACCGCCACCATGAATATCAATGGTTTCTCCAAGGTATTTCTTTGCCATGGCAGAGCATTCTATGTGCCATCCCGGTCTACCCTTTCCCCAGGGACTTTCCCAGGAAGGCTCTCCAGGTTTTGCCGTTTTCCAGAGGGCAAAATCAAGGGGATTTTTTTTCGCTTCATTCACTTCGATCCGCGCCCCTGATTTTAGTTCTTCCAAGCTTTGTTTAGAGAGTTTACCATAGTCTGGGTATGCCTCCACATCAAAGTACACATCACCTTTCAGTTCATAGGCAAACCCCTTGTCCACAAGCGCCTGTACAAATTCAATAATCTCAGTGATGGTTTCAGTTACCCGTGGGTGCACATCCGCTTTTAAAATGCCCAGGCTTTCTGCGTCCTTAAAATAAGCGTCAATGTATTTTTCACTGACTTCCCTTGGTGACAGGTTTTCTTTTAATGCCTGCTGGATGATTTTATCGTCTACATCTGTGAAGTTCTGCACAAAATTCACTTCATAGCCCCGGTACTGAAGGTAATTTCTAAGAGCGTCAAAGGTGATAAAGGTGCGTGCATTCCCAATGTGGAAATAATTGTATACGGTGGGTCCACAGGCATACAATTTTACCTTTCCCGGTTCAACAGTAACAAATTCTTCTTTCTGACGCGTGAGAGTGTTGTAGAATTTCATAATATACTCCTTTCCTGTTTTTCAGCGTGACAACAAAAAGCCGCCCCTGAACAATATGAAGCACCTGTTCAGAGACGACTGGTTCGCCGCGGTTCCACTCTGATTGACAACCTGTTTACGGCGTCCTCTTTTACAGCCCTTATCGCAGCTGACGCGTTGAAGTTATCTTGAATAAGATTGTCGGGGGCATTTGGTCTCTCATCCCAGGTGCTTTCAGCCAGGGCACCTTTCTCTGTCAGTTTGATGGAGCTTACTTGAATCCGACCACTTCTTCATTCATGCAATTATTTATGCTACCCATTAATCATACCCATTAAAGGGTAAGTCTCTTCAAAATTGTTTCTTTACCCAATACTTTCATCACCAGCATCAGGTCGGGACCATGCACATTGCCTGTGAGTGCCACCCGGACAGGTTTGAAAAAACGGGGTCCTTTCAACCCGGTTTCTTTCTGAATGGATTTAAAAGCCTGTTTAATGTCTGCCTGTTCCAGGGAATCAAGTTCTTCAACTTTTTTTATGAGTACTGGCCGCAACACTTCCAGGTCTTCTGATTCCCACCATTCAGACGCTTCACCCGCTTCAACATCGATGGTATCTTTGAAGAATACAGCCGCTTTTTCCGGCAATTCTTCCAGGTAATGCAGGTTGTCCCTCAGCACCTCCACCAAATGACTGACCCATTCCTTTTTGTCTGTTGCTTCCTGGGGGGTCATAAACCCAGCGGCCGTTAAATGGGGAATGGCCAGGTCTGTGAGTCTGTCAAGGGAAGCTTCTCTCATGTAATGAGCACTCATCCAGTTCAGTTTCTTCAGGTCAAAGACTCCACCACTTTTTGACACTCGATCAATGGAAAAGACCTCTTCCAATTCTTCCAGGGTAAACAGCTCTGTATTGTCTTCAGGGCTCCATCCCACCAAGGCCAGAAAGTTTACCAAGGCTTCAGGCAAATACCCTTTGCGCCGGAAATCTTCAGCCGAAACGTCTCCATGACGTTTACTCAACTTCTTTCTGTCTGTGTTCAGGATGTTGGGTAGGTGTACATAGGTGGGGGCTTTCCACCCCATCACCTGGTACAGGTAAACGTGTTTTGGTGTGGAAGCCAACCATTCTTCACCGCGGATCACATGTGTAATCTCCATCAAATGATCGTCCACCACCACAGCAAAGTGATAGGTTGGGAAACCGTCTGACTTAATCAGCACCTGATCATCCAAGTCGTTGGTGTTCATGGAAACATTCCCCCGCACCAAATCATCAAACTGGATGTCTGTGTTTTCCGGCAGCTTTAAGCGAATCACGTGAGGTTCACCTGCCTGGACCCTTTTTTCTGCCTCGTCACTGTTCAAATGTCGACAGTGACCATCATAGCCGGGCGTTCCTTTTTCCAGTCGTTCTTTTTCCCTGACAGCTTCCAGTCTTTCTTTGCTGCAAAAACATGGGTAGGCATGCCCTGATGCCAATAAAGGCTCGATGTGAGACCTGTAGATGTCCAATCGTTGTGACTGGATATAGGGACCTTTGGACCCCACTTCTGTCACATGACCCTGTTCATTCAGTACAACTCCTTCTGTATGATGTATACCAGCCCAATTTAAAGAGGTCAGCATGTTTTCAATGGCCCCTTCAACGAAACGTTCCTGGTCGGTATCCTCAATGCGCAGCAAATAGGTGCCCCCATGGGCTTTCGCAAACAGGTAGTTATACAATGCTGTTCGTAAACCTCCCACGTGTACAAAACCCGTGGGACTTGGTGCAAATCTAACGCGAACACTCATCCAGCGGCCTCCTTTCCTTATACTTTTTACTAGTAGGCTTTTGCATAGTAAACCATTTTATCTGCTGGCTCGTTGCAGAAGGGACATGTGTCGCCCAGTTTTTCCTGTTCAAAAGGAATACACCTAATGGTGGCACCTGTCTCAGATTTAACCTTTTCTTCACAGGCTTCATCACCGCACCACATAGCTTTTACAAACCCTGGGGACTCCTTCATGATTCGTTTGAATTCTGCTTCATCCTGTACAGTATAGGTCTTTTGGTCACGCATTTCCCGTGCCTTCACCAACAGGTTTTTCTGAATTTCCTCCAGGAGAAGGCCCACCCTTTCTTTCACTTGATCAAGAGGGCAGACTTCTTTTTCCAGGGTGTCTCTTCTGAACAACACCACCTGGTTTTGCTCAAGATCCCGGGGGCCGATTTCAATTCGTACCGGAACCCCTTTCATTTCCCATTCATTGAATTTCCATCCTGGAGAGTATTGATCCCTGTCATCCATTTCCATACGGTACAAGGATTTCAGTTCATCAAACAATCCCTGAGCAGCTTCGTTAACGCCACCCTTATGGGCCGCAATGGGTACGATGACCACTTGTACTGGCGCAATGCCCGGCGGCAGTGAAAGTCCCCGGTTATCGCCGTGTACCATGATAATGCCGCCGATGAGTCTGGTTGAAACACCCCAGGAGGTATGGTACGGATTTTTCAGCGCCCCGTCTCTGTCCAGGTATTCAATGTCAAAGGCTTTCGTAAAATGTTGTCCTAAATTATGGGAAGTGCCTGCCTGCAAGGCTTTTCCATCGTGCATCAGGGCTTCCATGGTGTAGGTGGCGTAGGCACCGGCAAATTTTTCCCGATCAGTTTTCTGGCCAATGATCACCGGCATCGCCAGCAGGTTTTCAGCGGTTTCTTTATATACGTTCAGCATCTGCAAGGTTTCTGCCTGGGCTTCATCATAAGTTTCATGCAGGGTGTGGCCTTCCTGCCAAAGAAACTCGGAGGTTCTTAAAAAGGGACGTGTACTCTTCTCCCATCGTACAACGTTACACCATTGATTATACAAAAATGGCAGGTCCCGGTAAGAGCTCAACCATTTTGAATACATGTAACAAATAATGGTTTCCGATGTGGGCCGCACACATAAGCGTTCTGCCAGTTCTTCGTCTCCTCCATGGGTTACCCATGCCACTTCAGGCGCAAAACCTTCCACATGTTCAGCTTCTTTTTGCAGCAAGCTTTCGGGAATCAGCAGGGGAAAGTAACAGTTCTTGTGTCCTGTTTCCTTGAACCGCTTGTCCATATATGACTGAATGTTTTCCCAGATGGCATACCCATAGTGCTTAATGACCATGAACCCTTTTACAGGGGAGTAATCAACCATGTCTGTCTTTTTAATGACATCTGTATACCATTGAGCAAAATCCGTCTCCATTGGTGTGATTTCTTCAACAAACTGTTTTTGATTCTTTGCCATGCTTTTTTGCTCCTCTCCCTTTTGTTTGTTTTATTCCCAACCATAATTACCTGAACAGTCATTCCTGCAACAAAACCATTGCCTGGGCAGCAATGCCTTCCCCTCTGCCTTCAAATCCCAGGTTTTCCGTTGTTGTTGCTTTTATGTTAATACGGTTTTCTTCTATGCCCATCATTGAAGAAAGGTTTTTTTTCATCCCAGGGATATACGGTGCCATCTTGGGATGCTGGGCAATAATCACAGTATCCATGTATTCAATTCGGTAGTGATGATCTTTTATCAAGTCTACCACTTGCCGCAATAAATTCATACTGTTTATTCCCTCATAGGACGGATCTGAATCAGGAAACAAAGTGCCAATGTCTCCCAAACCTGCAGCCCCCAACAATGCGTCCATGATGGCATGGGTGAGCACATCAGCATCAGAATGTCCTGCAAGGCCTTTATGATGAGGTATTTCCACGCCACCCATGATCAACTTTCGGTCAATCACCAACGCATGCACATCGTAACCTGTGCCTATCCGCATGTCACTGCCTCCTGCTCTCTAAAATCATCTCTGCCTGTGCTAAATCCAGGGGAACCGTTATCTTCATGTTCTCTTTACTGCACTCAACAGTATACACTGTATACCCGGCAGCTTCAAGAACAGCAGCATCATCAGTGGCGGAGGCGTCCGAGTCCAGTTTTTCATAGGCAGCTTCCAACCACTCCCTGACAAAAACCTGGGGTGTTTGTACCGCCCACAATCCACTCCGGGGAATAGTGGTGATCACCCTGCCTTTTTCATCGGTTTCTTTTATGGTGTCTGTCACCTTCGTAGCCAGAATGGCAGCCCCAGTGACAATCCCCTTTTTAAAAACATTGTCAAGCATGGCCTGGGTGATCAATGGTCTTGCCCCGTCGTGAACAGCCACATGGGTTGCCTCTCCTGATATCACTTGAAGGCCTGCTTTGACTGAATCAGTCCGTGTGGTTCCCCCCGGAACAACTTTTTTCACCTTCTTAAAGCCACCCGGCTTGATGATCTCTTCCATCACCCGCAACACTTCTGTTCTATGAGAAACAAGAATGATCTCCCGCACCATGGGGTGCTGCTCAAACGCCCTGATGGTGATGTCCAATACGGGTTTTCCGTCTAGCTGCAGAAACTGCTTATGTTCTGCAGCTTTCATGCGGCTGCCCGTACCGGCTGCCACAATGATGATCGACAAGAATGATTCTCTCTCTCCACTTTGTCCAATCATGACAAATCCCTCTATCCATTATTTACTGTTCGGTCTGGCAAAGATCATCCTGCCAGCAGCTGTTTGCAAAACACTTGTGACTTGTACATCGATGGATTCTCCTATATAACGCCGACCATTTTCAACAACGATCATGGTGCCATCATCCAGGTAAGCTAAACCCTGTCCAGCTTCCTTCCCGTCTTTGATCACTTCTATCTGCATCTCTTCTCCAGGGAGCACCACCGGCTTGACCGCATTTGCCAGCTCGTTAATGTTTAAGACTTCCACCCCCTGCAGTGAAGCCACTTTATTCAGATTGTAATCATTGGTCACCACTTTTCCATGGATGCTTTGTGCCAGCTTTAAAAGTTTTATGTCCACTTCATGAACTTCTGGAAAATCTGTGGATACAATTTGCACTTCAACCTGCAAATCCTTTTGGATCATTGCCAAAACATCCAGGCCCCGGCGCCCTCTGTTGCGTTTAAGTGCCGCAGAAGAGTCCGCAATATGCCTTAGTTCTTCCAGGACGAATTCCGGTATGACTAATGGTCCTTCCACAAACCCGGTTCGGCAAATATCTGCAATACGTCCATCGATGATGACACTGGTGTCCAATATTTTGGGAACCCCTTCCTGTACTTGCTCCACAGGCTTGGGCTGATCTTCACTTCTCAGCACATTCTTTTTTAACACATTGCCCAGGTTCACATACTCTCCTGCTTTTGTGGCCAGGTTAATGCCCAGGTATCCCATAAAAAGATAGACAACGACAGACAGAATGGCGCCGATAAAGGGTATGGGAATGTTGTTCAACAATCCGCTGATGAGGTATGCCACAATCAAACCTCCAATTAACCCTCCTGAACCAGCAACAAGTTTTTCCACAGGTACTCCGGACAGTTCATTAATAATCCAGTTGGCAAAATTTCTCCCCAGGTTGATAAGCCAAGGGGACAAAACAAAAAAAATACCGCCGCTAATGATAGCAGCTGCTATAAGTCCGAATAAAAAAAGCGCCAACCCCTGGATCACAATCATTTCACTGTGACGGGTCAAAAAAACATATCCTGCCACGCCTGACAGACTTCCCAGAATTGTCACGACCCATTTCAACATCCGATTCATTTCATTTCACCTCCTTTGCCAGTAATGTTCTTCATCCTTACTGATTCGTTACCCAAAAAAAGAAACATCCAACAGAAAAACACTCCTCAACGCACTCTCTGAGTATATCAGAAAATGGGTTTTTCGGAAATGTTTTCGTTGATGTTCCTGATTCTGCAACTTTTACTTAATTACATTATCAATCATGTCAGTTGCTTCGCTTTCTGGTAAATTACCAGCTAAAATAATTTCGCTCAATAGAATTTGGCGTGCATTGTTTAAAATTTTTCGTTCACCTGTGGACAGTGATTTTTCCCGATCGCGTAAAACCAGGTTTCGCACCACCTCTGCCACCTCGTAAATATCACCGCTTTTAATACGATCCATGTTGGCCCGGTACCTTCTGTTCCAATTTTGCGGCATTTTTGTAACATCCGCTGAAAGCACAGCAAAAACACGGCTCAGTTCTTCAAAACTGATGATGGGCCTTACGCCAATTTCTTCCACATTCTCCAGAGGAATCATGACTTTCATGTCATTCAGCGGCATGCGCATCACATAATACCGTCTGTCTTCTCCCAAGATATTTCTTTCTTCAATTGCTTCGATGACACCTGCGCCATGAACCGGGTACGCAATTCGATCTCCAATTTTAAACATGACCAACCCTCCAGATTCTGCAAATCCTAACACTCCCTTATAAGTATAACCCAGAGGCCTCCGGCTGTCAACAAAGCGCAAACATAGAATACTATCACAGGTAAAACCATCTGTCAACATTTCTCCGTTGATTCGGCCATCTCCAGTGTGTTCTTTGAATCAATGCAGGTCAAACACCTTTTTAATAGCTTCACTGAGGGTACTCACACCAATCATCTGGATGCCTTTTACAGGCGACAATTTGGCTAAATTACGCTGTGGAATTAAACACTTGGTAAATCCAAGTTTTTGAGCTTCTTTTAACATTTTTTCAATTTGTGCCACTGGCCTCACTTCTCCGGTCAAACTAATTTCCCCGATGGCCGCAGTGGTTTTCACCGGAAGCGGCTTCCCCCTGAAACTGGAATACATGGCAAGGGACATGGCCAGGTCGGCTGCCGTCCCTTCCAGCCTCAATCCACCGATGACATTCAAATAAACGTCCTGTTCCATCAATGGTATACCAATTTTCTTTTCCAACACAGCAATCATTAATCCTAAGCGATTGCCGTCAGCCCCCACAGTGGTGCGCCGGGGAAATCCTGCATTACAGGGTGCCACCAGGGCCTGAAGTTCCACCAGCAGGGGCCTTGTTCCTTCCATGACAGCAGCCACCATGGCTCCTTCTTCCTCCATGTTCAAAGATTCCAGGAACAGCGCAGAAGGATTGCCCACTTCCATTAAACCTTCCTGTCTCATTTCGAAAACACCAATTTCACTGGTGGTGCCAAATCGATTTTTTACAGAACGAAGAATCCTGTATTCCTGGGTGCGTTCACCTTCAAAATGAAGTACGGTATCAACAATATGCTCAATCACCCTTGGCCCTGCCAAATCTCCCTGTTTCGTCACATGAGCCACCAGCATCATGGAAATGTTGGCTTCTTTTGCTTTGCGCATCAATCCATTAACACATTCCTTGATCTGAGAGACAGTACCCGGGGCTGAGGTCAGCTCTGGGTGAAAAAGGGTTTGAACACTGTCAATGATGACAAAAACAGGATTAATGCGTTGTATGTCGTCCAAAATGTTAATTACATCCGTCTCAGAAACCACCAGTAATTTTTCTGCCATTGCCCCTGTTCGGGCAGCTCTGAAATGGATTTGCTCTTCTGATTCTTCTCCCGTCACATAGAGCACAGTGCCTGAATTTCTGGCAATCTCGCTGCCTGCCTGAAGAATTAGGGTAGACTTTCCAACCCCTGGTTCACCAGAGATCAAAACCAGGGAACCCTGGGTCAGTCCTCCCCCCAGTACCCTGTCAAACTCACCAATGCCAGTCATGTATCTTTTTTCAGTGCCTAGTGGGATTTTGCCAATGGATTGAGGTTTTCTTCTCTCACGCTTCAACCCAGTGATTCTGTTTTTAGATGAAGCGGCTTCCTGAAATTCTTCCAGGGTGGCCCACTCCTGGCATCCTGGACACTGGCCAAGCCACTTGGGACTCTCATGCCCGCATTCCCTGCATACAAATATTTTTTTAGATTTTTTCATTGATACCTCCCTTAAGGTGTTTGACGTTGAAACAAAAGCTGATCATCTTCTTCCTCCACAAGAATGGTGGAACCCTGAAGCAGGTTGCCCTTGAGAATTTCTTCTGTCAGTCTGTCCTCCAGCATTTTCTGTATTGTTCGTTTTAAAGGCCGGGCTCCGTACATGGCATCGAACCCCTTTCTTCCGATAAGGTTTTTGGCCTCCTTGGACAGTTGTATCTCTATGCCCAGGCTCATCAATCTTTTCGTCAGTTCCTCCACCATCAGATCAACAATTTGAGCGATGTCTTCCTCATCCAGGTGATGAAACACGATGATGTCATCAATGCGATTGAGAAACTCAGGTTTAAATGACTTTTTCAGGTCACTCATCACATTGTCTTTCATATTTTCATAACTGTTCTTCTTTTCCTGAACTTCATTGGCTGCAAATCCCAAGGTTTTTTGCTTTTTAATGTTATGCGCCCCCACATTAGATGTCATGATAATGATGGTGTTTTTAAAATTTACCACCCGCCCCTTGCTGTCAGTCAGTCTGCCATCCTCCAGTATTTGGAGCAAAGCGTTGAACACTTCCGGGTGTGCTTTTTCAATCTCATCAAAGAGGATCACAGCATAGGGTTTTCTTCTGACTTTTTCCGTAAGCTGTCCGCCTTCATCATACCCCACATAACCCGGGGGTGAGCCGATAAGCTTTGAGACCGTGTGTTTTTCCATGTATTCAGACATGTCCACTCGAATCATGGCCTGTTCATCGCCAAAGATGGCTTCTGCCAAAGCCCGGGAAAGTTCAGTTTTACCAACCCCTGTAGGTCCCAGGAAAATGAAGGATCCCACAGGTCGTTTTGGATCTTTTAATCCAACCCTTGCACGTCGAATGGCTTTTGCCACTGACTCAATGGCTTCATGCTGTCCCACAACCCGTTGGTGAAGAATTTCTTCCATGTGCAGCAACCGTTCCGTTTCTTCCTGTTGAAGCTTTTTAACGGGAATGCCTGTCCAGGAAGCCACGATATCGGCAATTTCTTCTTCTCCCACGATGGGTTTATGACTTTCTTTCATCTGGTACCATTGGTTCTTATGTTGTTTGATGGTTTCCTGGGCTTCTTTCTCTTCGTCCCGCAACACTGCAGCACGTTCAAAATCCTGGACGCTGATGGCTTCCTCTTTTTCTTTTTGGAGATTCTGAAGTTTTTCTTCCAGGTCTTTCACATTAGGAGGTGTGGTAATGGTCTGCAATCGAATTTTTGAAGCGGCTTCATCAACCAGGTCAATGGCTTTATCTGGTAAAAAGCGGTCAGAAATGTACCGGTGCGACAGGGTTACTGCAGCAGTGATGGCTTCGTCTGTAATTTTGACACGATGATGCGCTTCGTACTTATCCCTAAGCCCCTTCAGGATTTTTACAGCATCTTCTGGTGAAGGTTCCTGGATGATGATGGGCATAAACCGACGTTCCAAGGCGGCATCTTTCTCAATGTGCTTTTTATATTCATCCAGTGTTGTCGCCCCAATGGCCTGTATTTCTCCCCTTGCCAGGGATGGTTTTAATATATTGGAAGCATCAATTGCCCCTTCAGCAGCTCCTGCACCGATGATGGTGTGTATTTCGTCAATAAACAAGATGATGTTCCCAGCTTGCCTGATTTCCTCCATGGCTTTTTTCAAGCGGTCTTCGAACTCTCCCCTGTATTTTGCCCCCGCCACCATCCCGGCCAGGTCCAGGGTAATTATCAGTTTGTCCTTCAGGTTTTGCGGAACATCACCAGCGACGATTTTCTGAGCAAGACCTTCTGCAATGGCGGTTTTTCCCACACCTGTCTCACCGATGACGCATGGGTTGTTTTTTGTGCGTCGGCTGAGGATCTGTATCACCCGATTAATTTCGTCGTTACGACCAATGACGGGGTCAATTCTCTCTTCCCTTGCCATTTGGTTAAGGTTACGGCTGTATTGATTCAAGACAGTTGTCTCTTTTTTTTCCTTTTCCTTTTCAGGAACCTCCTTCTTCTCATCCACCGTGTTCAGGAGTTTTAGGATTTGTTCTCTTATTTGTTCAGGTTTTATGCCCATTTCCAACAAAATTTTACTGGCAACACCCTCACCTTCACGAATCAACCCCAAAAGCAAATGCTCTGTGCCAATGTAATTGTGTCCCAGGTTTCTCGCCTCAGTAAAACTCAACTCAAAAATACGCTTGGTACGAGGGGTAAAGCCCAACAACTGGCTTTTTTCTTGGCCGGCACCAACTGAACGCATCACTTTGTTTTGTAGTGCTTCCACTTCCACACCAAGCTTTTTAAGGCTTTCTGCTGCTACGCCTTCTCCTTCCTGTAAAAGGCCCAGCAATAAATGCTCTGTTCCCACATAATTATGGCCAAATTGCTGAGCAAATTCCTGTGATAACAAAATCACTTTCTGTGCCCGTTCAGTGAACCGTTCATTCATAGACATGTTGCCTTCCTCCTTCGCTTAATTTGCTTCTTATTAATTCCGCCCGTTGTCGGTCACGTTCTGTTTCATCCATCTGTTTGCCGCAATACTGCTGTAATTTTGCAGGTTGTATAAGTTCCATCAATGTCTGTAACTCTGCCAATGTGCAGGTGTTGATCATGCCCATGGAGGTGCCCAGTTTCAAATCAGATAAGTACTGCATGGCTTCTCTTCCTGTTAACCTCCGGGCATAAGACAAAATACCCAGGGATCTGAAAATACGGTCTTCCAAATCGATTTTTTTATTATCAAAGAAATTTCTTCTGGCCAGCCGTTCCTTTTGGATCACCTGAATCACCACGTCTTTTAGCCTCGAAATAATTTCATGTTCTTCCAGCCCCAGTGTTATTTGATTGGATATTTGGTAAAGATTGCCCATGTGTTCTGAGCCTTCGCCAAAAAGCCCCCTGACTGCAAAACCCAGTTGACCTACTGCCTTAATAAATCCATCGATATGCCCCATCAGCGTAAGTGCCGGTAAATGAAGCATGATGGAAACCCGGGTACCTGTTCCCAGATTAGTTGGACACGCTGTCAGATACCCAAATGTTTCATCAAAGGCATAGGGCAACTTCTTCCCCAGCCAATTGTCTATTTGATCAGCTTCATTCCAGGCTTCCTCCAGCTGAAACCCTTGCTGCATGTTTTGAATCCTGATGTGATCCTCTTCATTGACCATGATGCTGGTTCCTTTTACCTGATTGTAAAAAAAACCACTTTTGTCTGTATTGGCCAACAGGGCAGGACTGATGACATGTTCTTCAACAAGGGCTTGTCTTTCTAATTCCCCCAATTGATCTAAACTGGTAAAAGTATACTGTTCGCCCTGATGCTCTGGAAAAGTCTTAACGGCCGACTGTATATCATCCATCAACGCCCGGGATCGATGGAGATTCAATTTATGTGGAAAAGAATATCCCACCACATTGCGGGCAATGCGCACCCGTGTACTGATAACGATATCGTTGTGAGGGCCTATGTGTGTGAGAGGCGTGCTCATTGTTCCCCCTCCTTCAGCTGCTCAATTTTCCTGCTGAGCAGTCCGATCTGGTCCCTGAGTTCTGCTGCCTTTTCATAGGCTTCTTTTTGTACAGCGTCTTTCAGGGCACTCTGTAATTGTTGTTTTTTCCCTTCAAAGCGGTGCACCCGCTCCAATTTCAGCGGAATTTTCCCCACATGTTGCACACTTCCCTGTATCCTCTTTGTCAGCGGTATCATCACCAGTCGAAAGGTGCGGTAGCATTCAGGACAACCGAACAATCCTGAACGCTGATAATCTCTGTAGGTTTGGCCACAGCCAGAACATATTTTTGACGACATGTCCCGGTCCTGTTGACTGACCTGGGTATGATCGTTGTAGATTCCCTTCAGAAACTCATGCACGCTGAATGAAAAGGGGGAATCCTCTGGAGGAAACTCCACAGCGCAAATCTCGCATAAATACTTTTCAATGGTTGTACCATTGGATTCTTGCACCACATGCACATGAGCTTTTCTATTTTTACATTGGTCACATAACATCTTTTCCACCCCTCTCCTAGTGCAGCATGGCAGACAACATGCCCTTTAAAATATTTGCCCTCAGCTGGTCCCGGTTGTTGATGGGTGATGAAAGAACACCATCGCTGGTGGCTGCTTTCATCAGAACAGCCTCCCGCTTCGTAATCATTTTTTGCTCTTCCATGGCTTCTATTAATCTATTTGCCTGGGTTTTAGTTGTTTCATTGCCAATTTCTTCCATCAACATTTGGTGCAAAGGCCGGTTACGATCCGGTTTAAGTCTCATGATTTTAATGTATCCCCCACCACCACGGCGGCTTTCAATGTAATAACCGTGTTGTGTGCCAAACCTGGTTGTCAGCACATAGTTTATCTGGGAAGGGGCACAATCAAAATGCTTGGCAATTTCGTTGCGCTGTATTTCAATGGGATGGCCCTGACTTTGCCTTATCAGCTCCTTGATAAAACTTTCAATGACATCACTGATGGTAGCCATGTGATCCTCTCCTTCGCTTTATGTGTTTGACTATCTTTGACTTTAATAATAACAGAAAAGCCTCCGGAAATCAATCTTTCCAGAGGCTTTTAAACATTCCATTAAACTGGTGTTGATAACAGACGTTTATGCGTTTTGTTCTTCCCGTGCTGCTTTTGCCGCTTCGATCACTTTTTCGCTGATATTTTGTGGTACTTCCTCATAGCGTACAAATTCCATGGTAAACTCGCCCCGGGCCTGGGTCATGGACCGCAGATCAATGGCATATTTGAACATTTCTGATTGAGGTACTTCTGCTGTTACTTTCTGAGTACCGTCATCCTGAGGTTCCATGCCTAGAATTCGTCCTCTTCGTTTGTTCAAATCACCCATAATGTCACCCATGTTGTCTTCCGGTACAAAGACTTCCACCTTCGCGATGGGTTCCAAGAGAACCGGTTTGGCCTCTTCTATTCCTTTTTTAAAAGCAAGGGAAGCTGCGATTTTAAAAGCCATTTCTGAAGAATCAACGTCATGGTATGAACCGTCATACAATTGTGCTTTAAAGTTCACCACCGGGTAACCGGCCAGCACACCGTTAACCATGGCCTCTCGTATACCTTTTTCCACTGCAGGTATGAAGTTTCTGGGTACAGATCCACCAAAAATGACTTCTTCAAACTCAAACTCTTCCGTTGATGGTTCAAACCTCATTTTTACATCGCCGTATTGACCGCGGCCACCGGATTGCTTCTTGTGCTTACCCTGAACGTCTGCTTTACCTTTGATGGTTTCCCTGTATGGCACAATGGCATCACTCAATTCAACCTCTACACCAAATTTATTCTTCAATTTACTGGTGATGACTTTAATGTGTAATTCTCCCTGTCCTCGGATCAGGGTTTGCTTGGTTTCAGCATTCCTGTGGAAAGCAAAGGATGGATCTTCTTCTGCCAGTCTCTGCAAACCGGTTCCAATCTTTTCTTCGTCACCCCTGGCCTTTGGTTCCAGGGCCAGGTACAGTTGAGGCTCTGGAACGTCAATACCACTGAACACAACAGGTTCATTGATGCTGCAGAGAGTATCTCCTGTCACTGTGTGCTGGAGCTTTGCAATAGCGGCAATGTCACCTGCATTGACCTCTTTTGTTTCCAACTGGTTCTTACCTCTCAGAAAGAACAGAGATCCCACCTTTTCCTTTTCGCCCTTGTTGCTGTTCAGGATTTCCATATCTGATGTTAACTTACCAGATATAACCTTCAAGATGGAAATCTTTCCGATAAAGGGGTCCGCAATGGTTTTAAAAACCTGGGCGGAGAAAGGCTCATCGTCTTCCAGACTTCGCTCCACTTCCTGGTTTGTTTTTGGGTCAATACCTGTTTTGGGAGGCATGTCAACGGGTGAAGGTGAATAATCGCACAACATGTCCATTAATGTATGGGTGCCTACATTGTTTGGAAAAGAAGCACAGACAACAGGAACCACTTCACCACTCAGTACGCCTTTGCGCAGCCCGGTTTGAATTTCTTCCTCTGAGAAAGCTTCGCCTGCAAAATATTTTTCCAGCAATACTTCATCGCTTTCAGCAACAGATTCAAGCAACAATTCTCTCATTTCTTCAGCCTGGGCCATCAATTCATCAGGTATGGGTTTTTCAACGCAGGTTTGACCTGTGTATTCCCTGGCGTTCATTTTGGCCACATTGACATTTCCGATGAAGCTATCTTCTATCCCCACTGGAATCTGGAAAGGAGCCACTTTTTTCCCAAAGGTTTCTCGCAATTCATTGATGATTTTATCATAATCAACGTTTTCACGATCCATTTTATTAACCACAATGAAAGTAGGTTTTTTCTTATCCATGGCAATTTTCCATGCTTTTTCCGTACCTACCTGAATGCCGCTGGTGGCATCGACAAAGATGACCACACCCCCGGCAGCTTTGATGGCGCCCTGAACCTCACCGACAAAATCAAAATAACCCGGTGTATCGATCAGGTTGACTTTATAATCATTCCACTCGACTGGAATTACTGTTGTGTTAATGGAGGTTTTACGACTGATCTCTTCTTTATCAAAATCGGAAAATGTATTGCCATCTTCCACTTTACCCATTCTTTTTGAGACGTTTGCAGCATAGAGTGCTGCCTCACAGAATGTAGTCTTTCCACTGCCACCATGTCCCAACAAAGCGATGTTTCTGATTTTTCCGGCTTCATATGCTTTCATCCTATTTCCTCCCCGTCTATTTCCAGAATTTTACTCAATGTATATTATTCGAGATAAAAAACACAATTCCTTCTTTTATTAACAGGAAATTTAAATTATTTACACTTTATTGACCTTTCTTACACTTATCTCTAAATCTCTTCAATGTTCCTGGTTAATCTTCGCACAACTTCCTGAAGGCGATCACCGGTCTCCAGTTGCTCATTCGTGGCTTGCTTAAGAATCTGTATCTGTTGAAAAACCTGGTTGACTTCGTCCTTTATCGTCCCAAGGATTTCACTAATCTGTCTGGCAAAGGTTTCACTGTTACCAGCCAGTTTTTGCACTTCTTTTGCCACCACTGCAAATCCTTTGCCCTGTTCCCCAGCCCGGGCCGCTTCGATGGATGCATTCAGTCCCAGAATATTGGTCTGTCTGGTGATTTGCGACATTGTGCGAATGGTTTCATCTGTCTGCTGCACCAGCTGAATGGTTTTGGTTGCAAATTCACTGAGTGTTTCACTCATGGCCGCAGTCTGTTGTACACTGCCATTCATTTCATCGATGCTCTCCTGGGTCATTAACCGCACTTCATTAACTTCTTTCATCTGGTTGTGGATTTTTTCCATGAGCCTTTCTTCGTTGTCCACTAATAACATCATCAGTTTAGCCGCTTCACTGTCCATGATGGTAATCTGCTCAGCGTTAAGCTCTTCCACCATTTTCTTGACCTGGGGCACGCCTGTGGCTTCAATCATAATATTAGGGTTTTTCCTGAACAACTCATTCATTTCTGTGGTATAAAACAGTTGATTGTCCCTGGCAATCTGAATGCCCGGTGCTTCCGGATCAATGTCAGAAATACCTATAATGTCAACTTCTTCCATCTTCATGAGGGTTTTTAAAATTGAAGATCCCCCTGCTCCACCGCCAATAATGCCTATTTTCAAAATTCTTCCCCCCATCCAATGTTATATTAATGCTTTTTTATGTATTCAACGTATTCGCCACATGCTCTATTCTATCAGATTGTCCATAAAAGATGAAGAGGAAAACGTTACACCGTATAAAGAACATTTATACAGAAAAACCGAAACCCCGTCTTTCTTTTGACTTGGTTTCGGTCATTATGGCTATTTCCTTATCGAATGGGACAAACGCCATTTTCGCAGCTGCTGTCTGTGGGATCAAATCGCAGGTTTGGATTTTCGTAGCGGTTTACCAGGGAAGCGATAAAGGGTTTCATCGCAGTCTGTCGCCGTTCATAGTCTTCCTTGCTAATGCTTTCATAGGGCATCAATTGATAGAAACTTTCACTAAGGGATAGGAAGCTGACCGCCACCACTTCATCCCAATGGTTCCAGAGCCATTCTTCAACCGCTTCCCATTCATCGTCCCTTACGTGAATGGTGATGGAAGCATTATGGTCGACGTAGTGTTTCATAAACATCAGGTATGTCTCCAGTTGTTCAATCGCGCTGACATCAGATTTTGTTTTCCCTTCCGGAGCTTTCACTGGGAATTCAACCACTTTCGTAGTGCAGTTCTCCATGTCCTGCCCCACTTCAGGGAACACAGGATATTCCAGTTCTTCACACACTTTCACCAACGGATCCTGGGCACTGACCCTGATACGCCGCACATAATAAGGTGAATGGGAATGATGAACGCCACTTGAAACCGTTGGCAGTTGACTCAGCGTACCTTCCGGTTTAACAGTGGTGACCAGTAAGGGTTTGTTTTCACCAATTTCCTCAGCGTAAACATCCACTGCTTCCCGAGCCTGTTGTCGCAGCTTTGACAACAATTCTGCCTGCTGCTCATTATCCAGCTGCAGCGCATTAACCATGTCCTGCCATCCAGTTAAGCTACAGCCCACCAGTTTGTCGCGTTGTTGCACGGCATCCCATCCTGGTAGTTCCAATTCGACACACGTCATGCGATAGGCCGCCCGGGCAGATAATCTCTGTGCTTCTAGCAGACCTTTTAGGTCAAGGGTTCCATCAGGCTTAACAAAGGCATACACATTGATGGTGGTCAGGTTACACACACCTTTTGAATCCAGTAAAATTTCACCGCAGGGATTTACCCCGTTCATATCAGGACGACGTTTGGCTGCAGCTTCTGCGTTCACAAAACCAGGCTCACCCGAATACCGCATTTGTTCCAGAAGCCAATGGAGTGTCTCCCTGTCAGGTTTTGATTCGTAGTATATTGAGTTATTGCTCATTTGACGATGAATCAGTTCCTGGTCAACGATCCACTGACCGTCAATTTTCTTGTACAGTTCAGATTTAGCTTTGATACTGGTCATGTCTTCAGGGTCTACCAAGACCATTTCTGCTGTCCTGCGAACGCCCCCCACAACCACATTTTCGCCAATGATATTCACCACATCCAGCAGGTCAACAGGCAATAATTTGACCCTGTGACTTCCTTCAAGCCATCCACGTTTCCGAACAACCGTGTCAATTTTGGCAAACATGTTTTTTAGACTAGTGTGCCCACTGGCGGTGCCACCAAAATTCTTCAGTTTTTCACCTTTAGGTCTCACGTGATCATAATCCACGATGATGGTTTTAATGTTCTTGTATTCACTGTTGGAAACCAGTTGGAAGAAATGATCCAGCGACTGGGTCCAACCTTCTTTACTGTCACCCACTGTTATTTTAACCGTGTTGTTGTGCATGAACTGCAGGCTGGAATTATCTTCCCGTAAGGTGGCAGGCACTGGGGTATAATCTTTATGAATCAATTCATAATTTGTACGCACTTTTGGGATCCGTCTTATGTCAGAACGGAGAATTCTTGCCCCCACACCACTTCCCAGCATCAGTAGATAGAAGAGTTCTTTTAAAGCCGCAATGGAATCGATAATAATGAAGGCACAGTTGTAGTTGGCCATGGGGTAATGCTCCGCAACCGGTGTGTGTCCAACCCAGAAAGTACGGCCTGACAGAAACTGTTTCAGGTTAAAAATATTGTCATATAGTTTTTCGGCTTCTTCCCGGGTGGTTTGCACCAATGAACAGTTATATTCCACCGCACGACGCACTGTTTCCCACCAATATTCCCGTCGATTTTCCTGCGGCAGCCATCTTGAGTAGGTGCGATAGTAGACAAAACTACCCAACTGTGCCATGGGGTTTGCCCGGTGTTTATACCGGCTGGCAAAGCCATCACTGATGACCCGGTAATCTGTCTCCTGGCGAAGGGCACGGCTCTTGTTGCGTTCATTTCGATAAATGATATAGTTTTTCGCCACATCTTTACGTTTACTGTCCATGAGAAAAAACTCAACCATGTCCTGGATGGTTTCCACATGAACCGATTGTTTTTCCTGGCTCACCGCTTCAGCCACCTGTTTGGCTATGCGAGTACTCAATTCCTTGTCCACACCATCTTTGGTTTCTGTCATTGCTTTTTCAATGGCACTGCTGATTTTGTTCACATCAAATACCATTAACCGCCCATCACGTTTACGAATGTTCATCCATGCGCCTCCTCTGGTCTTATGTAATTAGACCGTCTATATGTTGTGCTTCATTTTTATTGTGCAGGTATGATTATACCATATATTGGTGATCATAAACATTAAAAAAGAAAAAAACCGCCAAATATAATCTTGGCAGCTTTAGATAGTATGAAAGGTGTTGAAGGACAGGGTGTTTGACGAATGATGTTATTGTGTCACATCTTCCCTGAGTGCCTCCCAGGTATAGTTATTGCCTGCATTCCACAGAAGCCATTCATTGGTACCGCTGTCGTAAGTGCCTTTGATCTGCTCTCGAATTTGCTCAACACCATAGCGTTGGTAGTACCCGCTGCCTAAGTAACTGGCGGTAAAATCCTGCAACCATGGTCGTAACACCGCTTTTCTTTGAACCGTATCGACGGCTTCTATTCGTTCTCTTGCTTTTAGCATTGTCTCATAAATGATGGGATAAGGTGCTTTGTCAGGAATGCTGACGCCAAAAGTCCCCAATGCATAATGAGAAGGGTAGGCCATTGGACATAAAACATCGGCAGCGGTTGACAGGGTTTCCAAATGTTGTCCCAGGCGCATGTCATCCACCACAATGGGCACCAGGCCAAATATGTCAGCAGACACAAGTACTCCATAGGGTTTTAATTCTTCCCTGGCGTAGGAAAGGAATGCTGCGATGGCTTCTGCCATGGTTTCCTGTTCACCGGCTTCACCGTAATCAATTTGCTCCCGGGGGCCATCCGTTGGAAAACGAACATAGTCAAACTGAATTTCATAAAACCCTTTTTCCGCCGCTTCAATGGCAATGGCCACCAGGTAGTCCCATGCATCCCGGTTATAAGGGTTCAGCCAAGCATCTTTTTTTCGATCACGCCACACTTCACCCTCATGGGTTTGAATGGCCCACTCCGGGTTGCCGCCGGCGGCAATCACATCTTTAAACGTAACAATTCTGGCGATGGGATATATATCGTTGTCATGCATGGTGTCGATAACAGCCTGAAAGTCCCTTACTTTAACACGTGCATCCTGCCCCAGGTCGTTGACCATGGGTATCTGTGAATCATAGGTCATGGTGCCATGATCGTCCTTTACATCCACCACCCAGCCATTGATAATGGAGTTGTTGGTCTCGTTGAGTATTTCTTCAAACCGCCATTGAAGCCCAGCGGTGTTGCCAGTCATATAAATCCCTTTCACTTCCCGGTGGATTGAAAAGGGTTCCCAGCTGCCGGCCGGCTGCTGCAGATAATCTGTGCCTGTCCATGGAACT
>JAABSW010000001.1 GCA_011390155.1 Clostridiaceae bacterium | reverse complement strand
TTCATTATTAACATCAATGATCACGCCGGGAGTAACATTATGTTTCTCCACAAGAGCTTCAGCACCCCAAACTTTCATAATCTTTCCGTCTAATTCAGTAAAAGCTGTAGGCCAAGGCTGTACTCCTCTTATGAATGCATCTATTTCCATCGCCGTTTTATTCCAATTTATTCGTCCGGTTTCTTTATTTAGTCTTGGGGCATAGGTTGCCAATCGATGGTTTTGAGGAGTGAAAGTTACCGTACCTTCTTGTATTCTTTCAATTGTTTCCTTCAGAGTCTCGGCTCCTAAAACCGATAACTTATCGTGTAAGGTTGCTGCGGTTTCGTCTGGTACTAATGTAACACGCTTTTGGATAATCATGTCTCCTGTGTCCAAACCTTCATCCATTAACATGGTTGTAATGCCTGTTTCCTGACATCTGTCAATAATGCATTGTTGTATCGGGGCAGCTCCCCGATAACTTGGTAAAAGTGAAGCATGAACATTAATACAGCCATGTGCAGGCAAATATAACGCTTTAGCTGGCAATAACAATCCATAAGCAACTACTACAACCAGGTCCGGTTTTAATGATATTAATACTTCAATAAAGTCGTCATCGCATCCTGAAGTTGGTTGAAACACATTGATATCAAGTTCTAAAGCCTTTAACTTAACGGGTGAACTGGCACTTTTTTGCCCCCTGCCCTTTGGACGATCTGGCTGAGTGAAAACACCACAAAGTTCTACGTCACACATTTGTGCAAGTATTTCAAGGCAAGGAACAGCAAATTCAGGAGTTCCCATAAATACAGTTCTCATATAACGTCCCACCTTTATAAAAAAGTATCCTTGGTTTATGTGCAGGATTTCACTTCAGCGAGAATTCATAGTTGTTGTCATCGAATAAGGCTCATTTTCATCTTCCTCAGAATCATCTTCTTCGGGCAACATAATATCAGTAAACAATATACCGTTTAGATGATCTATTTCATGACAAATTGCTCTAGCCAACAATCCCTCGGCTGACATTTCAAATTCAAGACCTTCTCTGTTAAGGGCTTTTACTTTTAGTTTTTCTGGTCTTATCACTTTCCCGCTCTTTTCAGGTATGCTTAAGCATCCTTCGATGCCACAATTTTCACCGTCTGTTTCAATGATCTCGGGGTTAATATATTCAACAACACCTTCTCCAACGTCAGTGATAATAACCCTTTTTAACACGCCTACCTGAGGAGCTGCCAATCCAACGCCGTCTGCATCTGACATGGTTTCTTTCATATCATCAAGTAATATGAGAATGCGCTGGTTAATATCTTTTACTACCCTGGATTGTTTCCTCAAAATAGGATCTTCATCCGTTCTAATAACTCTAATAGCCACACTAAACATTCCTTTCACCATTAAATTAAAATTGATTACTAATTGACTTACTATTGTATGAATCGAGGATCTGGATCAATGATAATTGAAACATTTTCCGGAACTTGTTGTTCTCTTTTATCAAGAACCAAATACTTAATGATTCTTTTTAGCAAGGAAAACTGAACATCGACAGACTTAACTAAAACAGTGTATCTATATTTATTATCAACCCTGGCTATAATAGCCGGGCCAGGTTCCATAATGATTTTAGACTTGTCAATATAGCCTGATTTATCCAACAGAAATTTCATTCCTGCAGTTATTCTATCAGCTGTATGCTTAACCTCCAATTCATTCTCACCGGAAAAAACTAATTGTATTAGTCTTGAATAGGGAGGATATTGGAATGTGTTTCTTACTAAAATTTCTTCCTCATAAAATCTCATATAATCATGTTTTGAAGCAGCCCGAATAGCATAGTGAGATGGTTGATATGTTTGCAATATCACTTTTCCCTCTGTATCTCCTCTTCCAGAGCGACCAGCCACCTGCGTGATCAGCTGGAACGTTCTCTCCGAAGCTCTGAAATCAGGCAAATTGATTGAAGTGTCCGCCAATAATATTCCAACCAAAGTAACATTGGGAAAATCAAGTCCTTTTGCTATCATTTGAGTTCCTATTAATATATCAATTCTTCCAGATTCGAATTGACTAAGAATCTTCTGGTGTGCACCCCTTTTGCGTGTCGTATCCTGATCCATACGTACAACTTTATAATCTGGAAACAATGATTGAATGGCATCTTCTGCCCTTTGGGTACCCGCTCCCTGATAAGCAATCTCCTCTCCACATTCAGGACATTGTTGAGGCGCTTGTTTTTCAGCACTACAATAATGGCATTTAAGTTTTTTTTCATTTTTATGCCATTTCATGGTTATATCACATTGCTCACATTGAATTACATGTCCACAGTGAAGGCAATTCACATAAGTTGCATAGGCTCTTCGATTCAGAAAAAGAATTGCCTGGTGGCCATTTGTTAAACAATCCGCTAATTCATTAATGAGTTTTTGGCTTAAAATGGTTTTATTCCCGCTTTTAACCTCTTCCCGCAAATCAATCGTAGTGATGGTGGGAAGTTCACCTCCGGTTGCTCTCTCATGTAGTTCAATCATTTTTAATTTCCCATTGGCTGCATCATAGTAGCTTTCAATGGATGGTGTAGCTGATCCCAAAATTAAGTGAGCAGATTCAATTTCACACCTCATTTTTGCAATATCCATCGCATGATACCTTGGTGTCTGTTCAGATTTATAAGTGCTTTCATGCTCTTCATCAATAATAATTGTACCCAGCTTATTACACGGAGCGAATACAGCTGACCGGGGACCGATAACAATACTAGCTTCACTCTTTTTTATACGATTCCACTCATCTAATTTTTCGCCATCTGACAGATGGCTGTGAAGTACTGCAATTTTATTTCCAAACCGACCTTTGAATCGCTGAACCATCTGTGGTGTGAGAGCGATTTCTGGAACCAGCAAAATACTGTCTTTCCCATTGGTCAGTGTCTCTTTGATAATATTCATATAAATCTCTGTTTTACCGCTACCTGTAATACCATGTAGCAGGATGTGTTTGTTGGGATTTTCAACCCAGTTTTGTTTGATCATATTGATTGCTTCTTTCTGACTTTCATTCAAGTTCGGTTCTGGGTAACTAAAATTTTCCTGTAAAACGTTGGGTTCTCTCCTGAATTGTCGTTTTTCTATCATAATACATTTTTTTTCCAAGAGAGAATTAATTGAAGAACGGCTTGTTTGGGTAGATTTAGTGAGCATATTAACTGTCGATTCACCATTCTTAATTAAATAATTTAATATTTTTCTTTGTGCAGGTGCATTTTGAAAATCGTTATCCACGTTCATTTTTCTGATTATATCTTCGTTTAAATGTATAACATCTACCACTTTTTGTTTTACGCGTTGGTTGGGTACAAAGCACCTAATGGCTTCGATAGTTCGACAAAAATAGGCATTTTTCATCCAATGAATTATTGCTAATGTGGAGGCCGATAATACAGGCTTTCCCTCAAGTATTTCTTCAACTTCCTTCATGTGAAATGATGAGTTCTCACCTTTTTTTATTTCCATCACAAAAGCTTCCAGCATGCGGTTATTCCTTCCGAAAGGGACAAGAACGCGCATGCCGGTGACAATTTTTTGTTCTAACGACAATGGTACAAGATAGTCAAACATATGGTCTAGCTTGCTATGATAATGATCAATGATCACACGGGTTATCATTTTTTGCTTACTCAAACAAATGCCTCCTGAATATACCTATTACGAAGTGAATGTACTCAACCAGTAATTACCACTTCTTTGTACACTTACTTTTTCAGCTTTTAATATAGCTTCGATCAATTGAACTGCATCCAATATATGATCGTTCATCACCACGTAATTATAATGAGTTAATTCTTTTATTTCCTTAAGTGAACTATTAAGTCTTCGTTCAACTTCTTCATCTGTTTCTGTGCCTCTGCTGTTAATACGTCTTTGTAATTCGTTGATAGATGGCGGAACAATAAAAATAAAAACACCTTGCGGAAATTTTTCTTTTATTTGAAGTGCCCCTTCAGTGTCAATTTCCAACAATACATTTTTTCCTGCTTTAAGCTTTTCATCAACAAAGTTACGGGGAGTTCCGTAATAATTTCCATATACTTTTGCATATTCTAAAAAAGAATCTTCTTTTAATTTTTTAATAAAATCTTTTTCGGATAGAAAAAAATAATTCTTACCCTCTTGTTCCCCAGGCCTAATTTTTCGAGTAGTGGCCGAAACAGATAAATCGACATCGTTATTTCTATTTATGAACTTTTTTACTATGGTGCTCTTACCGGTTCCCGAAGGTCCGGAAATAATAATTAATATTCCTTCCTGTTTCATCCAGTTGTCCTCCATTACTTTATTCCATTTCTGTTGACAAATCTTTGTCTTCACGAATGTCAGATTTCGAATGTAGTCTATGTGCCACCGTTTCTGGCTGCACGGCGGATAGAATAATATGATCACTATCGGTAACAATGACAGCCCTTGTTCTCCTACCATAGGTTGCATCAATCAAGGTTCGCTGTTCTCTCGCTTCTTGTATCATACGTTTTATTGGTGCAGATTCAGGACTAACGATAGCAACTATGCGATTAACCGAGACAATATTACCAAATCCTATGTTAATCAACCGATGCGTCATATGAATTCTCCTTCACCTATTCAATATTTTGAACTTGTTCTCGAATTTTTTCCAATTCACTTTTTACATCCACTACATAACTGCCAATTTTAATATCACCGGCTTTAGAACCAATCGTATTAATTTCACGATTTAGCTCCTGTACTAAAAAATCCAACTTACGTCCAACTGGTTCGTGTTCATACATAGTACTAATAAACTGATCCAGATGGCTGTTGAATCGTACAATTTCCTCATCAATGCTGCTTTTTTCAGCAAATATTGCAACTTCAGTCAACAACCGATTATCATCTACATCATGTTCTGTTAATTCATTAATTCTTTTTATCAGCCTTTCACGGTAGGCTTTCGATACTTCAGGACTGATTTCCTCAATTTTCTTAATTTGACTACCAAGGGCTTCTATCCTAACTTTTAAATCTTTACGTAGAGACTCACCTTCTATCATTCTCATTTGTGACAATTGTGAAAGTGCACTCTTCAATCCTTCTTCCAATTCTTTTTGCAAGATGCTTTCTTCTATGTCCTGTTGCTCTACTGATACCACCTCCGGTAAACGGGCTAACAGTGAGACAGTAACATCATTTTCAATATCCAATTTTTCGCTGATATTCTTAAACGCCTCAACATATGATTCGCATAATGATCTATCAATGACCACCTGCTTATTAGATGTTTCCGATGTCTGTTGATTAATATACACGTCTAATCGACCTCGACGCATCTCAGATTTAACAATATTTCTCAAAGCATCTTCCAAGAATGATAGTTTCCTGGGAAGTTTCATTCCCACATCCAAATAACGATGATTCACAGATTTGATTTCTATTGTAAAGCTGAACTGCTCTATTAGTATTTCTGATCTTCCAAACCCTGTCATACTGTTCAAGCAAAGCACATCCCTTCAGTCAATTTTTGACCTCAAATTTCAATCAAAATAATATTGTCCCTTACAAATATCTGCTGCTGGTCCTGTCATCTTGATACTTCCATTATCAACGGTTTCAAGTTCAAGAATGCCCCCTTCTGCCTGAACCACAACATGATTGTCAACTTTTCCCATACGCGCTGCAACCGCATACGCACTTGTAATCCCTGTTCCGCATGCCAGTGTATGTCCAGCACCTCTTTCCCATGTAAAAACATTCATATTATTGCGATTTTCAATATAACAAAAGTTAACATTAGTACCATTCATAAAGTTTTTATGCTTTTCTAGTAATGGACCAACACTGTCAGTTATTTCCTGATTGATTTCCTTAGTAAATATCACTACATGTGGTACGCCCATGGTTACATATGAATAAATGAATTCTGCGCCATTTACCATAATCTTGTTATTAAAATCATGAAATGCAGGCATTCCCATATTTACGCTTACGACACTTTGTCTTTTATTATCCGTTCTGATAGTTAGTTCTTTAATCCCTGCCAATGTTTCTATGGTTAGTCTTCGAGGCTCCTTAGATCCTTCAGTATCAACATATCGTCCAAAACACCTGATACCGTTTCCACACATTTCGCCTATGGAGCCATCACTGTTGTAATACTCCATTCGAGCATCAGCAATCAAAGAATGTCTTGCTATCATTAATCCATCAGCGCCAACACCATATTGTCTGTGACAAACACTGGCTGCTAAATCAGAAATATTCAGTGTCGCATTCAGGTCTAGCTCATCCATTAGAATAAAATCATTTCCAATGCCATGCATCTTAAAAAATGGTATTATCATATATGTCCACTCCTTACCTATGAAATCATTATACCAAATAATGTCTATTATTTCGATGATTGATTAGCTCACTGATAATACACACAAAACTAATTGATATGTAAGGATCTCACAATGATATATCCCTCGCTTGTAACAAAGCTGATTATCAAGTATGATATCAACATAGGAAAAGGAGTGATGCAATAATGCCTCTTGATGGAACAGTTATATCTGCTATTGCCAGTGAACTAAAACCGATTCTTATGGGAAATCGCATCGAAAAAATATATCAACCAGAGGCTGACGAGCTTATTATCAGTTTACGACATCAACGAAATAACGTGCGTTTATTATTATCTGCCCATAATCAATACCCTCGCGTTCAATTAACAAATTCTTCCCGAAACAATCCTTCTCAACCTCCAGTATTTTGTATGCTGTTGCGAAAACATTTAGCTGGCGGAAAGATTGTTGGAATTGAGCAACCTGATTTCGAAAGAATTTTGATCATACACGTTGACGGATCTGACGAATTAAATCAAGTTACTAAACGCGGACTTGTCATAGAAATGATGGGTAAGCACAGTAACATTATTTTAATTGACACGGAGAATCACCAGATCCTCGATTCCATAAAGCGAATACCTCTTCACATTAGTCGAAAACGTCAGGTTTTGCCTGGACTTCGTTATGAATTTCCTCCCTCTGAAAAATCGTCACCTTTATCAATTAAAACAACGAATTTGTTTAAACAATCCATCTCACTTTTTACGCATAAAACACTTAAGAATATGATCGTCAGTTCCTTCAATGGATTTTCTCCACCAATCGCTCAAGAGATCCTTTATCGAGCATCATTGGATCTTGACCAACAATGGGTCGATTTAACGGAAAAAGAACAAAATAAGCTAACAGAAGTGTTTTTTGAGATCCAGCAAAGCATAGTAAACCAAGAATATAACCCAGCCATTTACAAACAAAAAAGCACGGGTAAACTCCTAGATTTCAGCGTCTTGCCGATGCATCATATAGAACAGGTTGAAGTCCTGCCAGTAAAAAGCGTAAGCCAATTGCTTGATCAATATTATGGGCAAAAAGATCATAACGAACGGCTCCTACAGCGTTCTCAAGACCTGAGAAAAACTGTTTCAACGAAACGTAATCGTTTGACCCATAAACTTCAGAATCTTATGCATGACGAGGACAACGCTGCCCGGGCTACACAGGATAAATTAAAAGCCGATTTAATCATGGCTAACATTCACAGAATTCAACCTGGACAGGAAATCATTAATGCAACTAACTATTTTGAAGAAGGTCAGCCTTTGATTGATATTGTTCTTGATAAAAGAAAATCTGCTTCTCAAAATGCGCAATCATTGTATAAACGGTATCAGAAATCAAAAACCGCTTTGATCGAAATTGCCAACCAGCGAGATAAAACCTTACATGAAATAATGTACCTAGATCAAATACTGCTATCAATTGAACAGGCGGATTCCCTTCAGGACATTGATATGATCAGGAAAGAACTGGTCGAACTAAATTACCTTAAATATAAACCTTCTAAAAACAAAAAAAACAATCCCATTGGCGAGAGTAAACCGCTCGAGTTTCATTCTTCAGAAAATCGGATGATTCGAGTAGGTAAAAATAATGTCCAGAACGAAATGGTAACGTTTAAATTGAGTAAGAAAACTGACCTTTGGTTTCATGTTAAAGACTTGCCCGGTTCTCATGTTGTGTTGTCACTTAATCATCAGACACCTTCAAATAATGAATTAATTGAAGCAGCGCTTCTTGCAGCTTATTACAGCAAAGGTCGACAAGGCAGCAATGTTCCAGTTGACTACACGTGGTGTAAGTTTGTAAGGAAACAACGTGGAGCCAGGCCTGGTATGGTCATATATGAACATCACCAAACAGTATATGTGACTCCCAGTGAATCATTGATCAACAGAATAGCTCAAAACACAGAAAAAAGCGGTCTGGATTAAATCCCGCTTTTTTTGTTTAGTTGTTGTAATACACTTTTAAAAGATTCCGGTAAACTCGCTTGAAAGAAAAGTGTCTCTCCAGAAATTGGGTGGACAAACCCTAACGATTTCGCATGCAAAACCTGTCCTTTTGTACTAAAACTTCTTTGTTTCCCCCCATATCGCTCATCTCCTAGTATGGGGTGGTTAATGTAAGCCAGATGAACTCTAATTTGATGTGTTCTACCTGTTTCAAGAGTGGCTTCGATGTATGTGTGGTTATTAAACTTTTCCAGTACTCGTATATGCGTAACCGCATTTTTACCGTTTAAATTAACAGCCATTTTTAAACGTTGTTGAGGATGTCTGCCAATTGGCGCATCAATCTTAAGCCGGTTATCATGGATTAAACCAGTTGCTACCGCTTCATAGCTGCGAATCATAGTATGTTCGGCCAACTGCTTTGCCAATCCATTGTGTGTTACATCATCTTTAGCTACAACCAGTAGCCCTGAGGTATCCTTGTCAATTCGGTGTACAATTCCAGGTCTAATCACGCCATTAATTGATGATAATCTGCCTTCACAGTAGTATAGCAATGCATTAACCAAAGTACCAAATTCATTACCAGATCCAGGATGAACAACCATATCTTGGGGTTTATTCACCACTAATAAATGTTTGTCCTCATAAACAATGTCAAGCGGAATTTTTTCAGCCTTTGTCAATAAGGCCTTGGGTTCCGGTAATATTACAACGATTTTATCCTCATGTTGCACCTGGTAATTGTTTTTTGACACTTTTCCATTTACTGTAATGTTTCCTTCTCTAATTAGTTTTTGTATATAGCTGCGGCTTGTTGCATCCATCATCTCGACCAAAAATATATCAAGTCTGTTTCCATCCATTTCTTCGTCAACGATAAACCATTCTCTTGTCATGATGTTTCACCCGTCATATCTTCTTTTCCACTCTTTAAAATGAAAAAAATCAATAGTACCTGGCCAATGACGATAGCTGAATCCGCCACGTTAAACACTGGCCATATTTGAAAATCAAAAAAATCAATTACATATCCATAAAGTGCTCGGTCAATAAGGTTTCCTATGGCACCGCCAGCAATCATACTTAATGCCCACATTAATCCTTTGTTAATCCGAGGATGTTTTATTAAATACCCTATAATAATACAGGTAATAAATGTGTTAACCACCAGGAAGAAAAGTCGTTGGTCTTGGAAAATTCCAAATGCAGCACCTCTATTTTCTAGATAATGTAAATGGAATACGCCTTCAATAATTTTAATGGTACCGATCTGTTTCAAACTGGTAAGAACCCACCATTTACTTACTTGATCTAGCACAACTATCACTAACATGATTAGCCATATCATAGATTAACTCCTTTCGCATAAAAATACCTGTCCTCTACATATGGTGACAGGCATTCTTGTTAGTTAATTGTGAAATTAATTCTCTTCTTTATTTCTCTCATCGTTCAAGTCATTTCTTTTATTTCGGAGTTCATTCGCTATGTCATCCACATCTTCAGACATGTTATCCAACTGTGCCTGTAATAATGTCCGAAATCTTGTTTTAAATATTTGTAGTTGGTGGAGCATTTCATCCTGTTGAACCTTAATTCGTTCAAGTTCATTTTTTGCATTGGCTTTGATTTCTTTTGCCTTCAGTTCTGCTTCTTCAACAGTCAAATCTGCTTTTTTGAATGCATTGCTCCGCATTTCATCTGCTGTGGTCTGAGCAACTACCAACGTCTCTTTCAATGTCTCTTCCATCTGCTGATACTTCTCCACCTGTTTTGTATCTCGTTCTAACTGTTCCTTCATATCGAGATTTTCTTTGTACAACTGTTCATAATCAACCATTATTTGATCAAGAAAAGCATCAACCTGGGCTTCGTTGTATCCCCTTACACTTTTTTTAAATTCTTTATTTTGAATATCAAGAGGTGTGATCATCATCTTGCCCCCAGTCGTTATTTCATTTTTCCAACCTCAATACGCCATCTTTGCGATCGGGTTAAGTTTCCAATTGAAAGTAGTTTAAATCTTCCAAATCCACTAACCGAGATCATGTCTCGTTCTTTAAGAAGCAACATGTTTTTCTGCACTGGCACCCAATTAATTTTTACTTTATGAGATGTAACCAAGCTCTGTGATTTTTGACGCGATAGACGCAGCACCATCGAAATGACCGAATCAATTCTAAGCGATGCAACGGTACCTGCAATGATAATCATCTGGTCACTCTCAACATCATCTGGTAAAGAATCAGCATCTTCAATCATAACCTTACTGGAGCCTACTGTATTCAGATTGAACTTGATAAAATCTTTCATTTCTGAAGTTGTAAACAAGTACGCCCAGTCTTCTCCAACAATGATATCGCCGATTATTTCTCTTTCAATTCCAAGGCTCAACAGAGCACCTAGATAATCTCTGTGCGTCAGATCACCCGTTTTCGCATTGTGTTTGATTTTCAACAATGCTATAAAATCTTCAATACTATCATAATGCTTATAATCAGGAAATATCACCAATCTTTTTCGTTCAGCATTCTCATATCCGCCATCAGCAAGCCATTGAACATTTGAATAATGGCACAAAATTGACTCCGCATAATTCCATTCTCCTGGGCTCAGAAATAATGTTTTTCTTATGACATGTTTATTCATTACCTGTTCTGCCTGGTCTAAAATTCCTCTCCATTTTTTCTTAATTTCCGATTGTTGAATATGCCCCAATATGTTTTCTTTCAACATAAATATTTTACCGTATAAAACTAATAACAAGGGAGGATGCCATATTTACTAAAATCATTCCTACAATAGGAGAAAAATCAAGCATACCCTGGTACTTGAAAACCTGATGAATCATATTCCTTACAGGACTAAGTATTGGTTCCGTCACACCATAAATGAATTGGCCAAACATACTGTATGGATTGATTCTCAGCCAGGAAAAAATTACACGTATCAGTATAAACATGTTAATCAATCTTGCAAAATAATGAATTGCAAGTATTATATTTGTTGATTCAAACAAATATCATCACACTCCTTATCGATTCTGCCATGGAAATACCCCTTTATTTTTAAGTTCTTCTTTAATATTGCCGGCAATTTCAACATTGTTAGGGGCTAAGATAAAAATATCTGAGGAAACTTTTTGTATGCTGCCGTCTAAGGCATAGATAGCACCATTTAGAAATTCAAATATTTTGCGAGCTACATCCGCTTCCAACGTTTCTAAATTAACGATAACAGGTTTTCTGTTTTTAAGATTGTCGACAATATTCTGCACCTCGTCATACGCATTGGGTTCAAAAATGACTACTTTCATCTGTGTTGTGGTATGAATGTTAACAACTTTATTCTTTTTTGCCGGAACCTGGCTAAACGATTCATCTTCATCATATAGCGGTTCTGGATACAATTCGTCGTCTTCATCTTCAAATACATCCAAGCCCATAAATTGTTTCACTTTATCGACGAAATTCTCTGACATAAATATTCCTCCTTATCTGTAACTACGCTCCCCGAAAATTGCACTTCCTATTCTAAGCATGTTAGATCCCTCTTGAACAGCTATTTCATAATCATTTGACATGCCCATAGACAACCATTGAAAGTTTGCCCAAGAATATTGTTTATCTTTGCAGTTATGATATAAATCATATAGTTTCTTAAAACAATCCCTAGTTTTCTCCGGATTATCATAATGAGGCGCCATAGTCATAAGTCCTTTAATATTGACCCTGTTCATGCCTTCAACATTTTTCATCATATCGTTTAGATCTTCTGGAGATATTCCAAATTTTGTGTATTCTCCAGATACATTTATCTGAATAAGGCAATCAATTGTTCTATTTATTTTTTCTCCTCTCCGGTTTATTTCATTAAACAATGAAATAGAGTCAACTGAATGTATTAACGCTACTTTATCAACTATATATTTTACTTTATTTCGCTGCAAATGTCCAATCATATGCCATTTTACACTGTCATCCATAAAGTTTATCTTTTCGGTTATTTCCTGGACTTTATTCTCACCAAAATGATACAAACCCACATCAAGTGCTTCCTTCATTCGGTTAATTGGAATTGTTTTAGTGACGGCAACCAACTCAATTGTTTTCTCTGGATCATCTGACATCACCAAAGCATCATTTATTCTTTTTTGTACTACTCTATAATTTTCTGCAACACTCATATGTTCACCTCATTCAAATTTTCATCGTACTTTTTGTCCTTCAGTAACTGAATCCGGATTAGAAATAATTTCATCATATTGATTGATGGTCTGAATCTGTATTTCATCGCCTTCAGATTCGTGAGAAGGTATGGTTATGGTCCCCTCTTTTAAAACCGCAGTTGTTTCATTATGGGCTAATTCATTTATTTGTCTTTTTATGGCATATCCATTAACATCAATCTTCAAGACACTTTTACTCCCATTTTTTTCTGTGATAACTGCAGATACAGGTACCAAAAGTCCTGCCTGCCTTTGATGCACAATGGCAAATTGGTAAATTCTCTTATTATGCCATTCTTCAAGTTGTTGGTCCAATTCAATCATTAATAGTACTTCTTCATCGTTGTAGCTGTCAAAATGATTAATTACTATACCAAGTATTTCTTTGTTACTGCTGGGCTCCCTTACAATGATTTTTTCTCCCACGTCATATAGCTGCCCAATATTTTTTTGTAGCGGAATTAATGAATACCAGCGATGATCTTTAATAATCCGATAGTATCTATCTCTCTTCCTTGGTTCTCCCGTCGAAAGGACATCATCAATATGCGAAAAATAGTTATTCATGTTTTCACCTTCAGGGTTAATTGTAAGAATTCCTTCCAATCCATCACTACCCATTGCAATATAACCTGCTTCATTAGCTCTTATTTCATGAGTTACATCATTCAGTTTTTCATCAATTAATTTCTTTTGGTCTTCCAGTTCTTCTACAGACATTTCAGGTAATTGCTGGTGTACAGATACAAGTTGTTTTTGATCCGCCATTTCACTTAACAGTTGTTGATTTTGAAAAGCAAGTTCGTATTGGCTGTTCTTGATGTTATGACTAATATCACTCAATAAATACTGCATTTGCTGATCTATTTCTTTCATTGCTTCTAAAGAAAAATTTGATAGATCACCACCACCGGCTATTGTTTCCAATCTCATATTGATTAATTGTTGCTGAAGCAAGAGAGAGTGATCTTGATCAGAAATAAGTATATCAGCTAATTTTTGATTGTTTGACACCCTTTGACCTTCTTGCACAATCCACCTAATTTGACCATCACTTTGCAGTTGAAACGAATTTTCCTGCCGCACCACAACCGCATTCACTTCAATGACTTCTTCAATTGATCCAAATTCCGCCAATGCCACATCCACTTTTAATCGATTATAGAATGGGCTCATTTGGAAAAACACATAGATCCCCACAACAAAAATGATAGGGACAAATATAACAAAACGAATAAAATATTTCCAAACATTCCTATCCATTCCTAAACCACCTATTATTTCATGTTAGCTACCAATAATCCTATCTTATCACATTTACAGCATCTAAAAAACCGTTGAAAATAACCTCTTCGGTTAATTCAACGGTTAGATTCTACTACTTCAATTGTTTTAAATAATCCAACACCGCCTGAGCATGCCCTGTCGCCTTCACACCTCGGAATTCCTTAATGAGTATTCCTTCATTGTTAATAATGAAGGTGGATCTTTCAGTACCCAAAATCTTCTTTCCAAACATTTTCTTTTCTTTCAATACATCAAAATATCGATGCAGTTGCTGGTTTTGATCCACTAGCAAGGAAAATGGCAAATTAAGTTTATCAGAAAATTTCTTGTGCGATTGCAGTGAATCTCTACTTACTCCAACCACTAAGCTATCTAAATCAATAAACTCTTGCATTAAATCTCTGAACTCAGAGGCTTCTGAAGTTCAGCCAGGTGTATTATCTTTGGGATAAAAGTAGAGAATAACATAATTATGCTTTATCAAGTCTTCAGAAGATATATCAATGCTGTGTTGATTAATTAATGAAAAAGGCTCAATCTTATGGTTTACTTTGACTTTATCCATAATAACCACCTCCAAAATTTACTTGTGTCAGATATACCCTCAATGACGTATCACCAATCAACTTCATTGTGATTTAAAACCAAACCAAGCTCCAACGATCCCACCAGTTACATGTGTGATTCTAGAAATATTGTCCGTCATCACCCATGAAGCCACCAGTTCCCTTCCGATATAAAGGATCATGACAAAAATCATTGTAAGTGGTATATCCGTTTTTCTTCCATTATTAGAGAATGAGGATAGAACAATCATCATAAAAACAATACCACTGGCCCCCAACAACATATGAGGGAAAAGTAAAAGATTAACCAGCCCAGTAATTAACGCCGTCCATAAGACCATAATGAACATTTTTTTTGTGCCATATTTTTCTTCCAGCATTGGTCCCAATATCAGTAATAATAATACATTGCTCAATAAATGATCCCAGTTTGCATGTCCAAGTACATGACCAAATAACCTCAAGAAAAATGCTGGTTCATTGATACTGCTTCGATAAACAGAAAAGTAATATAGGTTTGATAGCCCTGATGTGTAATTATTCAACAATAAAAGAATGAGTGAAC
Organism: Clostridiaceae bacterium; assembly: GCA_011390155.1. Lineage (GTDB taxonomy): Bacteria > Bacillota > Clostridia > Peptostreptococcales > Tindalliaceae > Anoxynatronum. Next base: position 376,027 of record JAABSW010000001.1, on the reverse strand, counting down.
AAATTGAAAACGTGAGGGTTAACGGTGCATTGTATGATATTTTTTTCATGTATATCGTCCTTTTTGAGAATTTTGCCTGTAATCGGGTATCTTATCGATAGTTTGGAGGGAGGTGACTCTTTTATGTTGGCTGTAACCATTATGATTCATGGAAAAGTCCAGGGTGTTAACTTTCGGTATCATATCAAAGAACTGGCCTATTCTCTTGGTGTAGATGGATGGGTACGTAATAGAATTGATGGTTCTGTTGAAGCTTTAATACAAGGCGAGAATACCCTTGTATTAAAGCTAATTGATTGGTGTCAGAAAGGCCCCTCAGAAGCCGTAGTGGATAGCATTGATTATTCTTACTCCACTGTCGATCCGGATTTATCAGGATTTAAGGTACGTCCCACCTGCTAAGTGTTACGGTTGTCTTATGATTGTTTTTGACAATATTTCTTTGTCAATTTGATCAACTATCTCAAAATCTCCAGCAAGCACATACAGAGCAATCAGTGAATTTTCAGTTTCATTTTTAGTAACATAGATTCGCCCTGCCAACTGAATTGGGTAATAATCATCGGCTCCATCTGGAGGTACTAAAGGGACACCATATTGCAAATAACCTCTTTGGTGGTTTTTGTATAGATGTTCTGGACTATTTGTTACGATGTATGCATCCACTTTTGTCCATTTTAAACCAGATTCTGATGCATACTTCAAACCATTGATTACATCAACAATTTCAACTTCAAATACCACGTCCTCTGGAGGCAGTCCGATGGACGGCATGACCAACCATCTTTGGTCATATTCAGGTATACGCATAATTTCTGATAAATCAACTTCATGCTCTTCATTATATCCATAAAGTGAATTGGAATTATTTTTGTTTTCCACTATATATGCACCATAAAAGCTTGAAAATCTCTTACTTTTGCGATCATAATATGTTGAATGATCACTGCCAAATTTAAATCCTCCGAATCGATATAACACTGTTAATTCAACAGGTTTATTAACCCATTTACCGAAGCCATATTCATCGTAAAATACCAGCATTCCAGGATACCAACTGTCCTTCAAAATTCCATTGTGTGAAGGTATGCGAATCAAATAGTCATTCTTTTTAAGCGAACTTTCTTGGCTGTGATAATAGCTGTACGGGAACATGATTAAATAACTTCTAAGTGCATGATAGTTGATAAATATAATTATAAACAGGCTGATCAAGAAAACAGCCACCGCATTTTTTCTACATCGATATGTGTTAAAAACAACCACCTCCAAGCACCTGGTTACGTTTAAAGAGTAGAAAAAAGCCTGTATCCATATGGATACAGGCTGGTTGGTCTGGCTGACAGGAATTGAACCTGCGACCTCTAGAACCCCATTCTAGCGCGCTACCAAACTGCGCCACAGCCAGATAACAGTGTTTGTGTTTTTGGACACAAACATATTATAAGGGATAGGCGCATAACATGCAAGTACAATTTCAATTTATCATACAATTGATTACCAGCTTTGATCATATGTTACTGCAACTTCTTCCATTTCATGTTTTCGATGCCTTGTCATTAATTTCTGTACAGCCTCAGCAACATTATGATTCTCATATAAGACATGGTAAATTGCACTCGTTATAGGCATGTCCACTTTATATTTTTTAGCCAATTCATAAGCTGCTACAGCTGTATAAACGCCCTCTACAATCATTCCAACTTCATTTAACGCTTCTTCCATCGACATTCCTTGACCCACAAGAATTCCGGCTCTTCTATTGCGACTGTGCATACTTGTACAAGTTACAATCAAATCGCCAATGCCTGTTAATCCAGCAAAAGTATTAATGGAAGCACCCATAGCTTGGCCTAATCTGGCTATTTCTGTTATACCTCGAGTTATTAAGGCTGCTCGGGCATTATCACCATAACCAATTCCATCAGCGATTCCAGCACCAAATGCAATGACGTTCTTCAATGCCCCCGCTAATTCTACACCGATAACATCCGGATTAGTGTAAACACGAACATATTGATTCATGAATAAGTCCTGTGCCTGTTCTGCATAAACTTTATGGTCAGAAGCAGCCACCAATGTTGTCGGCATGAACCTGGCAACTTCCTCTGCATGAGAAGGTCCAGAAACAACAACATATGGACACTCACCCAACACATCCAGAACTACCTGTGATATCGTTAGATGGCTCCTTTTTTCTATGCCTTTGGCAACATTAATGATTAATGCATCCGAAGGCATCATTAGTCTGATTTTTTTAATTAAATCTCGAATTTGTTGTGTTGGAACAGCCAAGATCACTGTGTCTGCATCTTTCAGTGCTATAGCAGCATTAGATTCTATTTTTATCCCTGGCGACAAATGAATACCTGGTAAATATTTATTATTAACTTGGGTTTTTTTCATCATTTTTGCCTGTTCTTCATTTCTCATCCATAGTCTTACTTGGTGCCCATTTGTCTGTAACACTATTGCGATCGCTGTACCCCAACTGCCCGCTCCCATAACAGCAACAGTTCTTTGTTCCATTTTTTTAACTCCTATTCAGTTTATTTTTTATATTAACCTTATTTTCAGTACCTTTATATATTCGTCTTATATTACTACGATGCTTGAATATGGCAAGCAATGAAAGCACAATACCCAAGTAAATGTATAGACGATTGCTATCACCGATTATTAACAGCAGTGTCCAGCTGGGAATACCGGTTAATGAAGCCAGTGAAACATACTTTGTGATTACAATTACAATAATTGCAATACCCAGACAAATCAAGGCATATTGGGGGCTTATTATTAAACCTACCCCTAATGAAGTGGCAACTCCTTTTCCACCTTTAAACTTTAAAAGTGCAGGCCAATTATGTCCAACAACCACAAAAAAACCTGCCAGAACCGCCAACAAATCTCCACCAACCAGTCGACCAATCCAAACTGCCAAAACTCCTTTAAGCAGGTCAGCTATTAATACAAAGATGCCTGCTTTTGGACCCATAACCCTTATAATATTCGTCGTTCCAGCATTGCCACTTCCGTGCTCCCGAATATCAATGTTTGCAGCAAATTTTCCAATGATGTAGGCTGGGGATATGTTACCAATTAAATAGGCAGCCACAAGCACTGCGATTTCAATCATCAATCTGATCCTCCCGATTTTTCACGATACATGAACCTGATGGGTGTGCCTTCAAAACCGAAGCTTTCTCTAATTCTGTTTTCCAAATACCTTAAATATGAAAAATGAGTGAGTTCCTTGTCATTTATGAACAAAATAAATGTTGGCGGTTTTACAGAAACCTGCGTAACATAGTAGATTTTTAGTCTTTTTCCTTTATCTGAAGGTGGTTGTTTCATCAAGGTAGCTTCAGCCACCACTTCATTTAACACACCTGTTTGAACTCTCAATGCATTTTGGTTAGCAATGTGCTGAATCACTGGCAAGATACGATTCAATCTCTGACCAGTTTCAACAGATACAAAGAGGATCGGTGCATACTGACAAAACCCCAATTCTCTTCGAATGTCTTTTGTCATAATATTAACAGTTTTGTTGTCTTTTTCAACCAGATCCCATTTATTAACCAATATCAACATTGCTTTTCCATTCTCATGGCTAAGGCCTGCCACTTTTTTATCTTGTTCTGTGACACCTTCTCGTCCATCAATCATCAGCACACATACATCAGCCCGTTCAATGGCTGCTATGGCTCTAATAACACTATAATGTTCAACATCATCATGAATTTTACTTTTCCGACGGAGGCCAGCCGTATCAATTAGTAAGTAGTTTTGTCCATCAGTCGAAAAAGGTGTATCAATAGCATCTCGTGTTGTGCCTGCAATGTCACTAACAATAACACGGTCTTCACCTAGTATATGATTTACAAGTGAAGACTTTCCAACATTTGGTTTTCCAATGACAGCAACTTTTATAAGATCTTGTTCTTCTTCCGGATTGGCATTGTGTGGAAAATAAGAAACAATCTGGTCTAGTAAATCTCCAATCCCATAAGCCATTTCCGAAGAAATCTCAATAGGATCACCAAGTCCTAATTCATAAAAATCATAAAAGTATTCAGACTGAATATGTGTATCAACTTTATTTATGACAAGTATTATCGGTTTATGGTTTTTACGTAATAAGTCAGCTATTTCACGATCTTGTGCAGTTAATCCCACTCTGCCATCAACCAAAAATATAATGACATCAGCAGTATCAATAGCTAATTCTGCCTGCTGTTTCATTTTTGCTGGTATCAATTCACTTGTTGAAGGTTCCAGACCTCCGGTGTCTATGAGTGAAAATTGATGGTTAAGCCATTCAACTTCAGTATAAATGCGATCTCTTGTCACTCCTGGTGTATCTTCAACAATTGAAATTCTTCTACCGGCAAGTCTATTAAAAAAAGTTGATTTACCGACATTTGGTCGACCGATGACGGCAACAATTGGTTTTGACATAATGCTTCACACTCCCAGCGTTCTGTTTTGTACTTGTTTCCCGTAAAATAGTTTTAACCCATTGTTTACCATCAACTCCACTTTTTTCAATCGGTATATGCAACTGTGTTTTTACCTGTTGCAATGTCATATTATCAAGAAAAATATCTTCTTCATTCTTGAGCATATTTTTTGGAATCATCAAAACGTGTCCAAGATCAGTAGATGACAGTTGATTAACAAGATCCTGACCTGTAATAAGTCCACTTACTGTAATTTGATTACCAAAAAAATCGTTAGTGATCGGGAAAATATTGATTGATAAATTCTGTACTTTCTGCATAATAATATCTGCCATTTCTTTCATAAAGGGACTCGCTGCAATTCCTGTTGCTATGCTTATTTTATAAGGGTTTTTCTTTCTAATAATGGGCATTTTATTCACATATTTTATCAAGTCCTCTTCAAAAGAAGCCAGCATACCAACTCCATTCTCTAACTGGAAAAAAGCTTCGTAATCATCAGCTGTCGGCCTCGGAAGGTTAGCTTTTAAATAGAACTCATCAGAAGCATATACTACTTTCCTGCCAAATCTTTCTAACCATTTTTTTTGCCACTTATTGATTTGATTAACAACTTCATTGGCTTTTGACTGGTTAACAGGCTGCACGGATGTGTTGGTTTGATATTTAGTAATGCCTACTGGCACCACTGCCACACTAATAATTGATGTCACAACATTTTCTAAATCACTCAACGTGCGATCTAACTCCTGACCGTCATTGAAGTTTGGACACAAAACAATCTGAATGTTCATTTTCAAATCATTCTTATGAAAAAGTTTCATCTGTTCCATGATTTTACCAGCAAATCTGTTATTTAACATTTTTATTCTTAGTTCTGGATTTGTTGTATGCACCGATATATTCAAAGGACTTATGTGATAACGAATCAGCTTTTCTATTTCATTTGATTTCATATTTGTCAAAGTAATATAATTCCCTTGTAAAAATGATAATCTCGAATCATCATCCTTAATATATAAACCACTTCTCATATTTGGTGGCATTTGATCAATAAAGCAAAAGACGCATTTATTGCTGCATTCTCTTGTTTCAGCCATTACAGGATTTTCAAATTCAATACCGAGATCATCATCATACTCTTTAGCGACTTCAATAATCCATTCTGATCCATCAGGTTTTTGCATTAAAATTTCCAAGTGCTCATCAGTTGTTAAAAACCTATAATCAATGACATCTTCAATGGCTTGACCATTTATCGTTATAAGTTTATCCCCTGGCACCACACCAAACCGCTCTGCAATACTACCAGCAACTACCTTGGATATGACATTTTCAATTTCCATGTTTTTCAAAAGAACACTCTCCATTATATTAGTTCTTACTCCGAAATTTTAGTTTTCACTGTTCTTTTCTCGAAGTATTTTCTTCAACTCTTCCATAAAAGTATTTAAATCTTTGAATTCGCGATAAACTGATGCAAAGCGGACGTATGCTACTTCATCCAATTCTTTCAATGCATCCATCACCATTAGCCCGATTCTTTCCGTAGGTACTTCTTTCTCCATTTCATTTTGCAATGTTTTTTCCAGATCATTAACAATTAGCTGAATTTCTTTGAGGGAAACAGGTCTTTTCTCGCATGCTCTAATAATCCCCTTTAGTATCTTGTTTCTATTAAAAGCTTCTCTGTTCCCTGATTTCTTAATAACAATCAGCGGTATTTCTTCAACTTTTTCATAAGTAGTAAATCGTTTTTGACAAGCATTGCATTCTCGTCTGCGTCTAATGGCCTGGCCTTCATCAGTAGGTCTTGAGTCAATCACTTTCGAATCAAATTGACCGCAAAATGGACAATTCACTAATTTCACCTGCTTTCTGGATAATCAAAAAGAAAAGACCTGTTGATCAGTACCATCACGTCTTTTCTTTCCTCGCTATTAAGAAGCTATTTTTTTCTTCTCAAAAACACTGGAATATCCAATTCATCTTCCTTAGGCGTATCAGCTGTTAATTCATTCAGTACATCCTTTGAATCATCTTTTTCTTGGCCGAATTTACTCTCGATTTTCGTTTTTGTTGGAACGCGCTTTATCTGACCATCGAAACCTGTTGCAATAACTGTTATCTGAATTTCATCTTTCATTTCTTCATCAATAACAGCACCAAAAATGATATTAGCGTCTTCATCCGCTTCCTGAGAAATCATGTCTGCTGCTTCATGAACCTCAAAAAGACTTAAGTTAGTACTTCCAGTTATGTTTATTAATACACCTCTTGCACCTTTTATGGAAGTCTCCAACAGCGGACTGTGAATTGCTTGTTTTGCCGCTTCCTGGGCCCGGTTTTCACCGGCTGACCTACCAATACCCATGTGAGCGAGACCTTGGTCGAACATGATTGTCTTAACATCTGCAAAATCACAGTTAACCAATCCAGCATCATCAATTAAATCAGATATGCCTTGAACTCCTTGTCTCAATATATCATCTGCCAGTCTGAAAGCTTCAATGATAGATGTTTTTTTCTCAACAACTTCAAGAAGTCTGTCGTTGGGAATTGTCACCAGTGTATCAACACATTCTCTTAATAGGTTTATGCCTTGATCGGCATGCCGCCATCTTCTTTTACCCTCAAAAGAAAAAGGCTTCGTCACAACGCCAACCGTTAGTATGCCCATTTCCCTGGCAATTTCTGCAACAACAGGAGCTGCACCGGTTCCTGTCCCACCACCCATACCTGATGTTACAAAAACCATATCTGCACCTTGAAGTAATTTACACACATCATCTCGACTTTCTTCAGCAGCTTTTTTACCAATTTCAGGATTAGCACCAGCTCCAAGTCCCTTTGTTAACTTTTCGCCTATTTGCAATTTTTGCTCTGCCCTCGAGTTCATTAATGCTTGTTTATCAGTATTAACAGCAATGAATTCAACGCCCTTCATACCCATTTCGATCATACGATTTACAGCATTGTTCCCCCCGCCTCCAACACCTATAACTTTAATTTGGGCTACTGTTTCCATATCCATATCAAATTCTAACACAAGGTTCCCTCCTCGACATCAATCTTATCAGTAACAGGAATTTATATCCTGTTTCTAAACTACAAATTTTTCAGTAATATATACTTGTTCCATAATACCATATTCGTACAATTATTAAAAACTAGTGAGTATGTATCCTGTTGATTAAGTGTCGCCTGATGATCGCAAAATTCTGAAAAAGTCTGCTTCCAAAAGCAAATATTGCTGCATAATACAGTGGGACGCCTAATTTATCGCCAATATACGCCAAAAATGCTGCTAATATAGCATTGCTAAAAAAACCAGTAACAAATATTTCTGTATTAAATTTGTTTTCAAGGTTTGCTCGTAATCCACCGAATACAGAATCCAACGAAGCTAGTATCGCCACAGATATATATAGTGTAAACGCCGCTGGATATGTTACAGGAAGAATCACGCCCAACAACACACCCAGTAATAGGCCTATGAAGGCATATATCATGGATTTATTCACCGTCCTTTGCAGAAATGTATTGAAGGTTACGCAAACCGCTGTATCGCGGAATACGAACCCTTTCACTCACGTGAGATTCAACCCGTAGTCCATATATTTCTTTCAGTTCCCAGGCATAAGCAGATGGGGCTTTTATTGCTGCATTCAATAAATCAGAATTCCCTATTGCTTTGATTACGAATGGTTGTGCATAGGTAAACTGATTGATGGTGATTGTTGCTCCAGCACATTGAATTTCAGAGTTATTGAGAACACGCTGTCCATTAATAGACAGAGCTTCTGCCCCAGCAATTTTCAAGTCATTCATAATTCGTAACACATCAAGGTCATGGACGATTACATTGTTAGGATCTTCATTTTCATATAATTCCCGGTCACTGTCACTCAATAAAACCATAACACCAGGTCCTTCTAAATCGTAGAACCCATTATATACTTTAAGTTCTTCAATATCCTTAATCAATACTTCCTGAATACTCCCTTCATTCGCTATTGCATCTTCATAGCTGCGTAATTTTTGTTCTTGAATCTCAATTAATGACCTTAATTGCAGAATTTCTTCCTCTTCATTCTTGACAGCATTCTGCAGGTCACTCATTGTCTTAACAGTAATGAAACTATAATCTGGTCCAACACTTTTAAACTGAAGGGTTACAAGTAAACTTGCCGCCGCAAATATTGTAACAATCATCATATTTCTATAAAACTTATTCATTGGTTTCTCCTCATTATTGCACTGGTTCCAGTGGCACGGCATATTCAAACTCAAATACGCGTTGATATCGTGGAATCTGTATCAGGTCATCCTTCCTAACATCTACCTGCAAATCATAATATTGTCTCATCTGCCAAATGATACCGTATCTCATGTTAAGTGCTGCTTCCAGTGTTTCAGGATTTCCAACAGCTTTAATTTCATACGGAGGCATCGTTGCCGTATCGTTTATAAAAAGTGAATTCGAAGCGTAATGGATCTCTGTGGTCGAAATATATCTTTGTTCATTAATTGAGATGCCCTCGGCCCCGGCTGCATTAAGTGTGTTAATCAACTCCAATAGAATTTCAAAATTATACACGATAAAGCTTCCGTCATCCGATTGTTCAAATTCATTTTGTGGTTCATTCAGTGTAACAACAACTCCAGGACCAACTCCAGGAAGACTTCCTGCAAGAAGTTGATATCTTTCAAGATCATTTCGCAAATTTTTTATCATCAGGTTTTCATCCGCTTCTGACAATTCGTACTCTCGCAATCTATTTTCTAATTCTGTTAATTCTTCGTTTAATTGTTCTTTTTCAAGTCTCAATTGTCGTAATTCAGATGCCAGTGTTTGCGCCTTCTGTGTTGATAAAAAACCGCCTTCAGAAACTTCTCTGACTGATTTAATCTGTAAAGCAAGTATAAGCCCTAACACACCACAAATAACTGCTATGGCAACTTTTCCTTTGCGGTTAGTCATTTTCAACCTCCTGACGAGATCTTTGGCGAACTGTGATGTGACCTTCATAACGCATATCTATGATAACGTCTCTCATATCACGTGTGTGAAGCGTAATCAGTGCTTCTTTCAATGCCAGAACAGAATACGCTGGGTTTTCAATATGCCCGAGCAATGCTTCTATTCCATTAAAAGTAACTATCTTTATGTGTTCGTTTTTATCAATGTTAATTTCAGATATCATATCCAATATATCAGCTTCTCTTGCGGCACCCAAAACCTGGTAGGCAACATCTAAAGATTGTATATTTTCAGCTTGTGCTTGATCTCCTATGTTAAAGCTGGTAAATTCAATTCCCGTAATGATGCATATGTTACTTTCGAGTATTCCATCTGAAACCTTTAGTACGAATTTATTCTCATCCAGAGTAACGTATGACCCCATATATGGTATTATAGCATATTCTTCGCGCTCTCTGACAACAATATTTATGGTGTTGAAGTTTTTCCGTTTTACGTTAGCTATTCGTACATATGGATGTTTTTCTATTTTACTTTCTACATCAAAATGTTTAAAACCGAATAATTGATCATTATAATTAATACCAGACAAGTCAAGTATAACTGATTCCTCAATTTGATCAATTCCTTCAATGTTAATTGACTTAATGATCAATAACTTTGAATGAAAGATTATATAATACATAGAAGCACCTATTGTTATGAATAACAAAATAATCATCAATAAACGAAGTATAATGCGACTATTCTTCGTTTTTCTATGTTTTTTTTGAGTCAAAAGTACCACTTCACTTTCACTTTTTCCTACACTTCATTTTCATTGCACTTATTAATTAAATCCCAAATTTTATCAACTGCTGGACTACTTTTTGTATGACTCATTCTTAGCTTATTATGTTCCAATCCATTAAGTATCCTACTAAATAAAAGTTCAGGAGTTAAATCCTGATCTTTGATAACAGTACCCTGTCCTTCTATTTCCATCATGAAAGCATTTTTTTCTTGATGATTACCAGCCGTATATGATTTCGGAATTAAAACTGCGTATTTGTTAGAAATCTGAACTTCAGCAATGGTTATCGCTCCAGCACTACAAACAACAATGTCGCATGCTTTTAATGCATACGGCATATTGTTTATATACGGCACAATCTGATGTCCTGATTTAACAAAATGGGCATTCACGACACGCTTTTCAACGCTTTCGAAAAATATTTTACCTGTTGCCCAATATAAGCTAAATGGTAAATTTTCGTATTTATTTATCATACCTTCTACTGCTTGGTTAATTTTTACTGAGCCACCACTCCCACCTGAAATCAAAACCATTTTTTTATCGGAGTAATCAGGAAAACGTCTTTTTGCTTCTTCTTCGGTTAGCTGATAATACTCCTTTCGAATGGGGTTACCTGTTACTGTTATGATATCTTTATTTTTAAAATATTTAATTGCTTCATCAAAACTAACAGCCACATTGTTTACATAATTTGATAAAAATCGATTCGTTAATCCTGGGTATGCATTTTGTTCATGAATAAGCGTTTTATAGCCACGTCTTGCTGCAACAAATAGAACTGGTCCAGATACATACCCTCCAGTACCAATAACCCAGTCAGGTTTAAAGTCACGTATTATTCTGTTTGATTCATATAGTCCCTTAACTAGTTTGAATGCACTTTTTATATTATGGATTGATAGACTTCTTTTCAAATAGGACACAGTAATTCTCTTTATTGTATATCCATTTTGAGGCACTAGCTCCAGTTCTAAGCCATTAACAGCCCCTACGAATAGTATTTCCGCTTTTGGATCACCTTCTCTAATCCTATCTGCAATTGCAATAGCAGGATATATATGCCCCCCTGTACCACCACCGCTCAAAAGATACCGCATATTAACCTCCTACTGGAAATGATTTCCTGGAAATGTTCAGTACTATTCCCGTTAACGCCAACAAGATAACCAGCGAATTCCCACCAAAACTAATGAATGGAAGTGGAATACCTGTAACAGGCAACAACGAAGTAGCAACACCAACATTTATAACCACCTGTACTCCCACCAATCCCGCCAGACCCGCTGATACCAGACAGCCAAATTGATCTGGTGCATTAATTGCAATAACGGTACAACGCCAAATAAACATAGCAAACAATATTAATACAAACATCCCACCTAAGAAGCCAAGTTCCTCAGCGATAATCGAAAAAATGAAATCATTATGTGGTTCTGGTAAATGCAAATGTTTTTGAATGCTCATACCTATACCTTTACCAAAAATTCCACCAGAACCAATCGCCAACAAAGACTGTATTGCCTGCAATCCAGTATCTGATGGATCTGACCATGGATCAAGATAGGCAGTTAACCTTCGAGTCTTATATCCTTGTCCGCTAAATAAAATATATCCCAGGAAACTTGCAAAAGCTCCTGTGCCAGTCAGAGTCAACACCATAAAATGACTCATTTTAATACCTGCAACAAATAGCATTAACAAAGTAATAAATACGATCACCAGTGATGTACTAAAATCAGGCTGCTTAAAAACTAAAGCAAACAAACCGATTGCAATTAGTAGATATGGCAATACACCTTTATCAAATGAATATAATTGCTCTTTCTTTTTCTCGAGACTGGCGGCCAGGTAGATGATTAAGCTAAACTTTGTCACTTCAGCCGGTGTTAGTGAAAAGCCTCCTATATAAATCCAACGTCGAGCATTGTTAATTTCTGTACCTAATGGTGAAAAAACCAAAATCAATAAAATAAAACTGACTGCTAATAAAATAATTGCCACTTTTTTCCATAATCGATAATTAATTAAACTAAAAACTGTCATGATGGCAATACCTATGGCAGCCCACATAATTTCTCGTTTAAGAAAATAGGCACCATCACCCCAATTTGACATAGCATAAGAATAGCTTGCACTAAAAACCATTATTATTCCAATGGTTACCAAAATAAAAGTAACAATTAACAGTGTTAAATCTATGCCTTTCTTTTGAGCCATGTGAAATCACTCCAGTGTTTACAGTTTATAAATAGACATTTCATCTTATCTGCAACGGTTTACAATCTCTTTAAAGTGATTTCCTCTATGTTCATAGCTTGGGTACATATCCCAACTTGCACATGCTGGTGATAATAGAATAGTGTAACCTGCTTTCGCCATTTTTGAAGCCTTATATACCGCTTCTTCTAAGTCTCTTACTTTTTCTATATTCCTATAATTCTCACTCTTAGCTGTCTGCAAAAGCTGGTCTGCTGTTTCTCCATAAACAAAAACATGTGTGACTTTTTGATTAAAAGACAAAAATAACTCTTTGAAATCATTGTGTTTATCCATGCCTCCGGCCAGCAAAATGATGGGTGCATCAACCGCTTCGATGGCTTTCATAGCAGCATCAGGGTTTGTTGCCTTTGAATCATTAACAAAGTTGACACCATTAATTTGTGCAACTTGTTCAATACGATGTTCCACTCCATTAAACGTCATAAGACCTTCCTTAATAGCTTCAATGGACACGTTTGAGGCAATTGCCAGTCCAGCTGCCGCCATAGCATTTTCAACGTTATGGTTGCCTGGAATCTTTATCTGTTCAATATCAATAACATGTTTCTCTTCGTCATCCCACCTCACCATCATTTTATTACCAGTCAAGTAAATGCCATTCTCTTGAGGGCTCAACCGACTAAAAAATAAGATTCTTGAGTTAATTTGATTCGCCCTCATGGCACATATTTTATCATCTGCATTTATTACTGCAACATCATTCTCCTGTTGGTTTTCAAACAATCTAAACTTCAGCGCAGCATATGAATCCAAAGATCCGTGCCGATTCAAATGATCAGGTGTAATATTAAGGATTGCTGCTGCTGCTGGACGAAACTTCTGTATGGTCTCCAATTGAAAGCTGCTTACTTCTACAACAAAATACTGATCCTTTTTAACTACATCGATTTTCCCAATGATTGGAACGCCAATATTTCCAACAACTTCAGGATTTTTTCCGCCAATTTCAAATATTTTCCCCGTCAAAGCTGTGGTTGTAGTTTTCCCGTTCGTACCAGTCACTGCAACCAAGGGATTATTTATGTAACGATAAGCTAATTCTATCTCTCCAATAATTGGCACATTCATTTTCTTGAAATCTTTTATAAATTGTAAATCTAAAGGAACACCAGGTGAAACAATAACCAAATCCGTATGTCCGTAAACGTCTAAGTTGGATGGATGTCCTCCCAATAATTTTTTTATCGGTACATTTCCTATTTTTTCCAAAGATTCCCGGAGCATCTTCTCATCTTTTTCATCAGTTAATGTAATTAGTGCTCCCTTTTTGTGCAAAAAATCAACCAAAGGAAGACCCGTAATTCCAAAACCAACCACTAAAACACGCAAGCCTTTAAGGTTCATTGACATTACCTCCATTTAAGTGTTTACTGTTTAGAATTATGGAATTCCAAGTATTCCAAACAAGGCCAGGATTAAAGTAATTCCCCAAAAAATAGTGACGACACTTGTCTCAGACCATCCCGACAATTCAAAATGATGGTGAAGCGGGCTCATTTTAAAAATGCGCTTTCCTGTGGCTTTAAACATAGTCACCTGCATGATAACTGATAATGCCTCTACTAAAAAAATTCCGCCCACAACAGGAATCAATAAGGTCAAGTTCGTTAAAATGGCAATTGCTGACAACGCTCCTCCTAACGCTAAGGATCCGGTGTCTCCCATAAAAACCCTTGCTGGATGTATGTTAAATACCAAAAATCCCAAACATGATCCTGATAATGCACCTGAAAACCAGGCGATTGACTGAAAATCTAGATGCCAAGCGACCAGGCTGAAAAAACCGCTTACGATCACCATTGTACCGGCAGCAAGACCATCTAAACCATCCGTTAAATTCACACTATTGACTGTGCCAACGATAACCCATATGAGAAAGGGGTATATCCATAAACCTGCTTCCAGGGTAATTCGCAGGTATGGCACATATATATTCAATGGTAATAAGCCACTGTATCTGGCTAACATTAAAACACCTAATGCGGCTGCAAACTGCATGATTATTTTTTGGTAAGCTCTTAAACCCAATGGTTGCTTGAGCACAACTTTTATATGATCATCAATCAATCCAATAACTGCAAATGCTATATAACTAAACAATGCAACAAGTAAATATCTGTCAAACCTTGTCACAATAAGCGTTGCCGAAATTGAGGAGAGAATAAAGATAAAACCTCCCATGGTTGGCGTCCCTTGTTTAATTAAATGATTTTGAGGTCCATCTTTTCGAATACTCTGACCTGCTTTAATTTTTATTAGTAATGGAACGAGCACTGGTCCGATCAACACTGACAAAAAAAAGCCCAGCAAGACAACAATAACTAATGACCGTTGGAGTAACACATTAATTTTCTCCTTCCATAAACAATTGTATGATTTTTTCCATGCCCATACTTCTGGACCCTTTGAACAGAATTACATCTCCCTGCTTGGTTATGTGTTTAAGAATTTTAGCAGCTCTTTCAGGATTCTGGCCATCATGTATGTATTTTTCAGGATACCCCTTCGCTACCAGTTCAGAGGCAGTAAATGATGTTAAATTGCCCATAAGAACCACTTCATTAATCTTTGCTTCTATTATATTTTCTGCCAAATCCCTGTGGCACACTTCACCATATTCCCCAAGTTCAAGCATGTCGCCTAACACAGCTACTTTTTTTGCTGCAGACAGTTCTTTTAATGATTCTATCGCTGCTTTCATAGAATCCGGATTAGCATTGTACGCATCATTGATAAGTAATCTTCCATCAAATGATATGTGTTCCATTCTCATGCCTGATGGTTCAAATTGAAGAAGACCTTTTAGAATCTCTTCATTATTCAGGTTAAAATGCTTTCCTGCCCATACAGCAAACAAGGCACTAATTAAATGATGCTTACCAGGATGATTAACAGTAAAACCCATATCGCCAGTCAAGTTAGTTTTAAAAGAAAAACCAATGCCTGGATGTTCCTCTATCTCCAATGCCCTTAATTCGTTTCCTGCTGAAACACCTATTTTAACAAAGTTATAGTCTTTTATTAGTTGGGAGGTTTTTTCACTTAAATATTCATCATCACCATTTATTACCAGGGTTCCTTGACTCCTAATACCTGAGACAATTTCAATTTTTGCTTCAGCTATTTTCTCTTTAGAGCCTAACTTCTCGATATGTGCCCATCCAATATTGGTTATGAATGCAATATCTGGCTGTGCAATGGAACTTAAAAGACTAATTTCCCCAAGTCCTGACATTCCCATTTCCAACACCATGCATTCATGTGTTTCGTTAAGCTCCAACAATGTCAAAGGGAGACCGATGTGATTGTTATAGTTTCCTTTATTTTTTAGCACATGGTATTTTACTTGTAACACACCTGCGACCATATCCTTAGTTGTCGTTTTTCCATTGCTTCCAGTAACTGCAATCACAGGTATTGTAAATAATTCACGGTATCCTTTCGCAATCTTCTGTAACGAAACCAAGCAATCATCTACGCTAATCAAAGATAAATTATCTGGTAAATTATCTGGTATTTCAACGTCTTTTTGTATCAGTGAAGCTCTACAACTATTTTTTGCTGCATCAGAAATATATGCATGACCATCCTGTTTTTCTCCGGCCAGGGGAATGAACAAGCTGTCAACATTGGCTTTTCGAGAATCAATTGCGATATGTTTGATCACAGCTACATTGCCATGTTTAACAACCTCTCCCATTGTCCATTCACATATTTGCTCTATGGAAACAGGTTTCATTGTATTCCTTCCTCTCTTGCAAGCTCCCTTACTGTTTCACGATCATCAAAATGCATTGTCACATGACCAACAGTTTGCGTTGTTTCATGTCCTTTACCAGCTATGAGTATGACATCATTTGGTTTGGCAAAATTAAGTGCTTGTTGAATCGCTTCTCTTCTGTTTTCAATAACACGATAATCCGTCTGCGTTGTCTTTATTCCCTCTTCAATCATCTTTATGATGCTGTAAGGTTCTTCTGATCGCGGATTATCAGAGGTTATTATTGTATGGTCGCTAAGCTTTCCCACAACCTGTCCCATCAACGGTCTTTTCTTCGTATCGCGGTCTCCACCGCAACCGAATACCGTTATTACACGTCCTTCAGCAAAATTTCTTATTGTATTTAATACATTTTCAAGTGCATCTGGTGTATGGGCATAGTCGACAATAACACTAAAAGACTGTACTTCTTGAATTCTTTCAAGTCTTCCTGGAACACCATTAACATTTTCCAATGCTTCTTTTATCACCTGAGCATTAATACCTGCTAATCTTGCTGCTCCTATTGCTGCCAAGGCATTGTAAATTGAAAATCGTCCAGGTATATTTAATTTGATCATATGATCCATTCCCATGCCAATAACCCTGAAGGCAACTCCTCTGTTGCTTAATTTGACCTCTTTAGCATACAAATCGTAGCTATTATCGATTCCGAAGCTCAAAACATTTATTCCTTCATTTGTCAATTCATTAAACAGACGTTTTCCATATGGGTCATCACAATTAATTACATTGGACTTTGTCATATGAAACAGTTTTTTTTTGCTTTGGTAGTATTCTTCCATTGATGGATGAAAGTCAAGGTGATCTGCCGTTAAATTTGTAAACACGCCAGTATGGAAAGTTGTGTGGTCAACCCTATGCAAAGCTAGTGAGTGCGACGAAACTTCCATAACACATGCTTTTACTTTTTCATCCACCATGCGATTTAGCATTTGTTGAAAATCAGTTGATTCTGGCGTTGTTCTTTTTGTTTCAATGGAGACATCGCCAATATAATTACTAATGGTTCCAATCAAACCACTTTTTATTTGTGCTTGCCCCAAGATCGCCTTTAGTAAATATGTAATGGTTGTTTTTCCATTAGTTCCTGTAATACCTATTAATTTTAGCTGTTCTGATGAATTTCCGAAAAAGAGAGAGGCTGCTGCTGCTAAATATTTTCGGGTATCGTCCACTTTCACAACGGTAATGTGTTGTGGCACTATTGATTCATTTTCCAGGATAACCGCCGAAGCTCCCAACTCCACGGCCTGATTAATATACAAATGTCCATCAGTTTGAAATCCTTTAATGCAAAAAAATAAACTTCCCTTTTTAACTTGTCTTGAATCGAATTCCAGCGATGTAATTTCTTGCTCCATCGATCCCTGAATGAGTTCAAAATTTTGATTTTTTAATAAATCAATTAGCTTCATTTAAATTCTCCTTATATAAACTACTTTTTATAAACATTCGATTGACTATGGTCCAAAGTGAACATTTACAAGCGATCCAGGCTCCAGTAATGTCCCTGCTTCAGGAACTTGTTCTTTTGCCAGTCCACTGCCTGTAATTTTTAGTACCAGCTCTTGTGTACTGAGAATTGTGTTTGCCTCTCGAATTGTTTTACCAACAAGGTCTGGAA
Source organism: Clostridiaceae bacterium (assembly GCA_011390155.1). Taxonomy (GTDB): domain Bacteria; phylum Bacillota; class Clostridia; order Peptostreptococcales; family Tindalliaceae; genus Anoxynatronum. The sequence goes on along the minus strand of JAABSW010000001.1, from coordinate 358,096 downwards.
CAACCACCAAAGTAGCCAGGTTTTCATCATAACTTGTATATAATATCACATTTGAATTTGCAGGTACAGTCGTTCCAGGCTTAGGAAATTGATCAACAATCATGGCACGGTGATCTGATGCGGATTTTGTTTCCAGTTGCCCTTTAAGAAGATTTTCCAGTAGTATTTCATAGGCTTCATCCAGTCGCATTTCACGAATTTCCGGCACAATGACTTCCTGTTGATTCTTTTTTATATCTTCATTTTCATGAAAATTCGGTTTATAATCCATGTATCTGATAACTTCTCTGAATATATCTCCAGCTACCGGAGCTGCAATTTCACCCCCATAGTATTTATCACCCTTTGGTTCGTCGATAATAACAAGCAGGGCAATCTCCGGATCGTCTACTGGGAAGAAACCGAAAAAAGAAGCTATGTATTTGCCTGTTTCATATCTTCCATTTACCACCTTTTGAGCTGTGCCAGTTTTGCCACCTATGGGATATCCAGCTACTCCTGCCTGGCTGCCCGATCCTTCAGACACAACGGATTCTAAAATATCTCTCATCTGTTTCGAAGTTTCAGGGGATATTGCTTGTCGAATTTGATCAGGTTCAACCTTATTAATCATTGTACCAGACTCGGACATCATTTCCTTAACCAGATGAGGTTTGACCACATAACCATCATTAATAACAGCGTTGGCAGACACCAACATTTGGATCGGAGTAACTGAAATACTTTGTCCAAAGGATATAGTTGCCAATTCAACCGGGCCTATTTGAGATAGTTTATACATGTACGCGCCAATTTCACCAGGATAATCAATACCAGTAGCATCACCTACTCCTAATCCATCAATGTATCTATACAAGGTATTTTTCCCCATTTGTTGCGCCAACTGAACAAATACTGGGTTATCTGAATTCCGAACCGCTTCAGAAAAGGTTTGTTCACCGAAGGGATTGTACCAACGCCATGATCGTATCGTTGTCCCAGCAACGTCAATGGAACCAGTCGACTGGAACTTTGTGCCAGGCGCTGCAATTCCTTCTTCAAGAGCAGCTGCAGCAGTGATTACCTTGAACACCGATCCTGGTTCATATACCTCCTGAAACACCGGATTTCGCCACATGGCATACCATTCATTCATGCGCTCTTCCAGAGTCAGCGAATCCCAATAAATACCTGTTGCCTCATCCAATGGCAAACGAGGCGTATTAGGATTATAATCCGGCTTTATTCCCATGGACAGTATTTCCCCAGTTTCAACCTCCATAACGATTGCTATCACACGTTCTGCCTGGTGTTCTATCCAAGCAGAAGTTATGGCTTTTTCTGTGTAGTGTTGTATAACCTCATCCACGGTGAGTATTAGGTTTATACCATCAATGGGTTCATATGTTTTTTCTACATTAAAAGGAAGCTGCCTTCTTGCACCATCGATATTCACTATCGATCTACCTGCAATACCAGCCAGCTCCTTCTCATAACTCTGTTCAATTCCAGCAATACCCAATCCATCATCAGTAGTATGCCCAAGAATATATGAGGCAAAATTTCCGTAAGGATATACCCTCTCGTTATCATCGACAAACCAAATCCCTCGAATATCCAAATCTTTAATTGCAGCCACGGTTTCATCGTCAACACGTCTGGCAATACTCACAAGGGAGGTGTCTTCTTTCGCTAACCTTACCAATAAATCATTTTTTTCCATGTTTAAAACCTGGGAAATTTGAGTGGCAGCATTTTCTGGAGAATCAATTAAATATGGATTCGCCCAAATCCTGCTTTTAACAGTTGTTATGGCCAGTTCTTTACCATTTCGGTCATATATTGTTCCCCGTTTTGAGGGCACTACCAAATCGCTGGTATGTTGTTTGTTAGCAATAGATTGATACTTTTCACCTTCAACAATTTGAAGCCAGCCCAGACGAAAAGCTAACACAAGTATCAGTAACGAAGTTATAATATGTAAACCCATTATACGTCGTCGACTATTAACCATTCTTTGATTCAACAAAACCACCCCTCAGATACAGTATAACATGATTAGATCTGAAGTACCCCGGCGAATTTATGAAAAATCCTTTCAATCGAATTAGGAAGTATCCCATTTCTTTCATCCTCTATATATGTTTTTTCAAGTTCTCCATCTATTAAAGCCACTTTTGTTGGATCTACACTGATATAAATCACTTGATTTTTATCAGGATATTTCATACTGAGACGCGTAACAGCTTCTCCTTCAATCCATTCTAGTTTAGATGATTTCTCGATTTCAACACTTAACTTTTCCTTCGTGTTGCGTAACTGTTCCAGTGATTTTTCCATCTGAAGCACTTGATGTTTAACGGATGTTATTTCTGCATATCGACTCAATAAGAACAAATTGAGGCCCAGAAAAGCAATCACACATAGAAATAGTGCACAAGTTTCTCTAACATAACTTCTATTTTTTGTACTTAAACGTTTCTTTTCATTTTCTGTTTTCTGTTTTATAAGCTTTTTTTCCTGTTCATAATATTGTGATTGTCTAATCTGTTCAGCAGCGTACATCCATTTACACCTCCTCTGACAGAGCATCACATAACCACTCTAAATTCTTTCTGCAACCCTTAGTTTTGCACTCCTTGCTCTTGGGTTTTCTTCAGTTTCCTGATCCGTGGGAATAATAGGTTTTCGGGTAATCAATTTGAGTGATGCCTCATGTTCACATCTGCATACCGGAAACTCTGGTGGACATATGCAAGATATACTCATTTTCCTGAATGCATTTTTCACCAGTCTATCTTCAAGAGAGTGAAATGAAATAACGCAAATTCTTCCTTTTGGCAGCAAAACATCTACTGCAATTTCTAACATTCTCTCAATTTGTTGAAGCTCTTGATTAACTTCCATTCTGATTGCCTGAAATGTTCTTTTTGCCGGATGGGGCCCGTCTTTTCTTGCCTTCGCAGGTATTGCATTTTTGATAATTTCAACCAACCGCCCACTTGAAACAATTGGATTATTACTTCTTTCTCTCACTATAAAACTAGCAATTCTCTTAGCCCATTTTTCTTCTCCATATGTTCTGAGTAACCATGTAAGTTCCTCCTCAGAATATGTATTGACCACATCTTTTGCTGATAGTGTTTCACGTCTGTCCATTCTCATGTCCAGTGGTCCGTCCTGCATATAGCTAAACCCACGATCCACTTCATCAAGTTGATATGAAGACACTCCCAAATCGAATAAAACACCATTTACCTTATCAATGTCGAGATCAGTTAGAATGTTCTGTAAATTCGAAAAATGGTTTCTTATCAAAGACACTTCACATGCCAAATTCAAACTATCCAGATGTTGTTTTGCCCGGGTTATGGCAATCTCATCACGATCAATACCAATCAGATGACCTTCGGCCTTCAATCGCTTTCCAATATGTCCAGCGTGTCCTCCCCCACCCAGGGTTCCATCGATATATATACCTGATGGATCAATGTTTAAATTGTCAATGCATTCTCGAAGCAATACCGAGATATGTTGACTTACCATAAAATCAACCCCTCTGTTTCTTTAAATGCCCAACTCTTGCATTTTATTAGCTATTTCGTCATAGCTTAAATTGTCATCATTATTATAGTTAGACCAGACTTCCTGACTCCATATCTCAACGCGTGTACCAACACCAATAACGATTACTTCTTTTTCTAAAGAGGCATGTTCCCTTAAATTTAATGGAATTCTGATACGACCCTGCTGATCAAGTTCGCATTCTGTAGCGCCTGAAAAGAAAAACCTTACAAAAGCCCTTGCGTTTTGATTTGTCAGTGGTAATTTTTTTAATTTTTCCTCGAGGATCTTCCACTCATCCTCAGGATAAACAAATAATGATTGGTCCAGACCTTTTGTGACGATAAAATGAGCGCCAAGAAGACCTCTAAACCTGGCTGGCATGCTTAGTCTACCCTTTGTATCGATCGTATGGGAATACTCTCCAATAAACATTTTTCCCACCCATTTCCACAGTTGCGTGGTCATTTAATCCACTTTATACCACTTTATACCACTTTTTAAGTTTTTTCAACAACTTTTAGCGGATTTCAGTGCTCTTAAGTGTTTTTTGTTTCATTTAACACTTGTTTGGGCATTTGTTCCTACAAACATATATTTCAAATTTCAAAAGTACATAAAAAAACACCTCCTCTCAAGGAAGTGTTAGCTAAAATGCTTATGTTGTTATTTGTCCAACTTTATTTATCATGGGTTTTCTTCATTCTGAAGTAACGTATAGCCATAACTCCTCCAGCAATCATTAAAAGAGAGATAAGTTGTGCCGTTCTAAATGGTCCAATCATTAAACTATCCGTTCGCAATCCTTCGATAAAAAATCTTCCCAATGAGTAAAGTATAAGATAGAAAAAGAAAACTTCACCCTCAGCTTTTTTTCTCTTCGTATAATATATTAACCAGATCATCACAACAATATTCCATATCGATTCATATAAAAATGTAGGATGGACATTCACACCATCAATTGTGATTGCCCAAGGCAAATTTGTTGGTCTTCCGTAGGCTTCCTGATTAAAATAGTTACCCCATCGTCCAATTGCCTGTCCAAGAATCATGCTTGGAGCAACAACATCAGCCATTGTTAAAAACTTTACATTGTTTTTTTTACATATTAAATACCCAACAATAAAACCCACAATAATGCCACCATGGATTGCCAATCCACCTTGTCTAAATTGTAAAACCCTTGACCAGTCAGCTGAATAATAATCGAGATTAAAAATGACATAATAAATTCTTGCACCTAAGACACCTGCAGGAATTGACCAAAGCGCAATGTCATAGACAACTTCTTCATTAATGCTGATATCTTTAGACCTTTTGATCGCTAGCAATACACCCAGTATCATACCAGTGGCAATCAACAAACCATACCAAGCTATGTCGACTCCAAATATTGTAAACGCAATTTTATCCATTTATGATCACCTCTTAATTTATTGGAAAATGCAACACTATTGTATCATAATATATGTGGGTTAAAAAATAGAAACAGCCCCTCAATTGAGGCTGTTTCATCTAAAAGTCCAACCAGGTAAATTATATTATTTCCACCATGTCGTTGTTTTTGATGCCTGCACCATTACCTTCTTCCATATCAACGTGCATTTCTAGAGCATAATCTTTATTAACCCTTACCAACACATTTTCAAAGATAATACTTCTAATTCCACCTGTTCTGACATTAACGGTATCTTTGTCTTTCAAATCCCATTCTTTCGCCACGTCCGGGGTCATATGAATGTGCCTTGCCGCAGCAATAACTCCCTCATTCATTTCAACTTCACCTTTTGGTCCAACGATCTTAACGCCCTCGCTGTTACCAAGGTCACCTGAATCTCTTACGGGTGGCTTAACCCCAAGGGTAAAACCATCAGCAAAAGAAATCTCTATTTGTGTTTTATTACGGACAGGGCCCAGAACCCGTACTCCCTTAATACTTCCTTTTGAGCCAATCAAGTCAACTTTTTCTTCTGCTGCGTACTGACCAGGCTGTTTAAGATCTTTTAATTTAGTTAATTCATACCCCTCACCAAAAAGAATATTTAAATGCTCTCGACTGATATGAATGTGCCGATTTGAAAGAGCAATTGGTACATTTTTTTCACTCATTCTTATACCTCCTCATTTTAATAGTTAATGGTTTAACAACTAGGTTCATTATAGAATAAACCACCCATAAAATCAAACAAAATCACTTCTTATTTTGATATCCTCGTTTTAATAACTAGATAGATATTTCAACGCTTACAAATAAAAGGTCAACCTGTTATACTCTCAAGGTCGACCCTACTTGTTATTCCGCTATTATAGCAATGTAAGGCAAATTTCTAAATTTTTCTGCATAGTCAATACCATAACCCACAATAAAACGATCAGGTATTTCGAAGCCAACATAGTCAACCATCAAATCACATTTTCTTCGACTTGGTTTATCCAGAAGTGCACAGACTTTTAAAGACGCAGGCACACGGCTCCTCAAATTATCAGTCAGATATTTCAATGTCAGTCCAGTGTCAACGATATCTTCAATAATTAAAATATGCTTACCTTCAATTTCTATGTCCAGATCTTTTAATATCCTTACAACACCCGAGCTTTCGGTTGAATGCCCGTAACTGCTGACAGCCATGAAATCTATCCTCATTGGTAATTCTATTTCTCTCATTAAATCACCCATAAATATGTTGGCACCTTTTAATACTCCTATTAATATTAAATCATCAACTTCCTCATAATCTTTCTGGATCAGCCCTGCAAGCTCTTTTACTTTTTCATGAATTTCTTCACTTGTTAATAATATTTCTTCAATTTGTTTGTCCATTAAATCAATCCTTCCCATTATGGTGTTTCTTCATTCTTTTTAAAAACAACATACTGCAATTCAGATTCAAGATACCGCGCCATTGCATAAAGCGTATCCGAGAGGCGATTGACATATTTGAGAAGCCATTCACTGACTTCTTCTTCTCTGCTAAGCTTTAATATTCTTCTTTCGGCTCTGCGGCAAACAGTTCTGGCTACGTGTAAACTCGCTGAAGCATGATTGCTTCCTGGTATAATGAAAGCGTCCATTTTATCAATTTTTTCGAGATATGCATCTATTATAGATTCCAATGCATCCACATGGCTTTTCTCAATTTTTTCAGGAAATTTATTCCTGTCTATTGTGGCCAATTCACCAGCAACGTCAAATAATTCCCTTTGAATTTTTTTGAGGATATCTACAATATCCTGATCATCAACAAAGTTCTTTGCCAACCCTATACTACTATTCAACTCATCAATTGTACCATAACTTTCAACCCTTACTTCATCTTTTTTAACCCGTTTTCCATCGTACAGGCTGGTTTCACCATGATCTCCTGTTTTAGTATATATTTTCATCATTTTCCCTCCATCTTAAACTCTAACTGGACAGCGTTGCCTTAGATTCCATTTTTATTCAATACATGCTATGATATTATCAATAAATTAAATATTGGAGTGTCTACCATGAACTATGAAGCGATTTCAGATGCACTGAAGAAGAGGGTCCATGGAAGTTATGAAAAGAATGTCTATTTTTCAGTGCTAATTCCTCTTATTATAATCGAAGGAAAACCTCATATTCTATTCGAAGTGAGATCCTATGGACTTGAAAGTCAACCTGGCGAAATTTGCTTTCCTGGCGGCAAGATGGAACCAGGAGAGAAACCTTCCCAAACATGTCTGCGCGAAACAAAAGAAGAACTGAATCTAAATGATCATCAGATTAAAATCATTGGCTCTTTACCACCCCTGACAACCCCTTTTCACTACACTATTTTTCCATATTGTGGCGTTATACAGCATATTGAATATAGTGATATCCGGTATTCCAAAGATGAGGTTGACTCGATCTTTACCGTTCCACTGACAAAACTATTAAGCATAATCCCTGACAAATACGATTTAAATTACCGTATGGAATTGGACCCTTCATTTCCATACCATTTAATTCCAAATGGAAAATCGTATGATTGGAAAAGCGGAGAATATCAAATCATATTTTACCATTATGAGAATAAAATCATTTGGGGATTAACAGCAAAAATGTTAATGTTTTTTCTCGACAGCATCAGACATATTTTCTAATTTCCACACGGGAAAACTAAAGCCCTCAGCCACCACAGGATGGCGGTGGCGAAGTTTTATGGGAGTTACCAGATGACTTTTGACTGCTGCCCACCCCAAAAACAGAAAGCTGCCTTTTTGTTTCATCACTTCCACAGTCAGGGCATAGAATCTTCAGATCCATGTCATCCATTTTCCGAAGTGCATCAAAATGTTTCCCACATTCAAGACACTTATATTCATACACCGGCATAATTCTCATTCCTTTCAGCGTTTTATTTTATTACACTGTTTCATCAATTGCCGTAAGATCGCAATAGCTTAGATCAATACCTTCAAATGATACACGGGAATAATCAAACTGTGCAGGAAATACAATACCTGTCAGTGATTTTTTTACCCCAAAGAGTTTTTTCCAACCAGTCTGATCTACCATTTGCCGCCATTCAAGACCTTTACTATGTCTAAAATCACTGCCTGCTATTTCCCTACCTGTAAGGTCAGCCCCCGTAAAATCAAATCCTTCTGGGTACTTGATGCCTCTCAAGTCTTTTCCAGCAACTGAAATATGTTTCCATTTAAGGTTTTTAACACGACTAAAATCTGAAAATCTTATGTCCAAATCTTTGAAATCAGCTTCTTCGGCATCAAAGGTTGATGGGTATATAATACCTGCAATATACCGCGCGTCTTTAATATGTCTCCATCTCAGGTTTTTTATTCTACTGAAATCATTTCCACTAAAGTTTTTACCCGAGGCTTCTAACGTTTCAGCATCAAAGGTTTCCGGATAAATTAATCCACTTGCATCCTCAGCCATGGAAACATGCTCCCACTTCAGGTTCCTTACTCTTGAAAAATCACTTCTGCTGACATCTCTACCTCTGAAATCCGCTAAACCAATATCAAAGCTTTCTGGATAGGATATTCCGGAAATATCACCGGCAAATTTCATCTGATTCCATGTCAAACCATGGCACAAACTAAAGTCACTGTCTGTCAAGTCACGCGGTTTCCCATATGGATCATCATTGAAATCAGCATTTTTGATATCAAAGCTTTGCGGGTATTTTATTCCAAAAATAAACTCTGCTTTGAAGATTTGATTCCAAGTAAGGGTTCCTACTTTTCGAAAATCACTTCCACTGATATTTTTATCACCTAAATCAGCATTTTCTATGTCAAAACCACCTGGATATACAATATCGTTCAAACCCCACACATCTTTAAAATGAGACCATTTCAGGCTGTCTACACAACCAAAATCACTTCCGGCAATGTATTTTCCTGCAAGATCAATGTTTTTCGTTTCAAAAGTTTCAGGATACCTTATTCCCCAGATTTCCGAAGCATTACTAAGCATATTCCAATTCAACACATCACACATATGGTAAAAGTTACTTTTTGAAATGTCACGATGTGAGAAATCAGCGTTTTCAATATCAAATGACGTTGGATAAACGATGCCTCCAATATTTTCAGCACCTTCTATATGCCGCCACCGCAACCTGTCAACCTTGCTAAAATCACTCCCTTGCATATAGGTTTCGTATTTATTTCTTCCAATATGTTTACCTTTAAAACTAATCACATCCGGATCAAATGTGGCGGGGTATTTTACGCCATAGATGGATTTTGCTTTCATCAGTTCTTTCCAAAGCCTTGAATAATCCATTCCACTAGCCTCTTCTCTTGGTATTGAAGTTGTCGAGTATTGTGTTGTCTTACTTATATCATCATAATACAGTGCATCCTTTATGGCAATTATTCCAAAAGAAAAATTCATTGGTTGTGGAACCGGACCACAATCTGATAAGATACATATTGTATATTGGAAAGGATATGATAATTTTGACAACAAACCTGTTTGATCCTAGAAAACATTATAGTGAAGATGAACTTATATCATTAACTCAGTCATTAATTCGAATCCCCAGCCATAAAGATACCCCTGGTCAGGAAAAAGAAATTGCTTATTTCATGAATGAATACCTGAAGAACCATTCCATTGACTCTGTTCTACATCCAGTGATCGACGAGCGCCCAAATGTCATCGCACGAATATCCGGTAATGGTACTGGACACTCTTTAATGTTTAACGGACATACAGATACTGTTTTACCCTACAACATGACCATCGACCCTTATGCTGCTGAAATTAAAGATGGAAAGATCTACGGTCGTGGTGCTGTGGATATGAAGGGTGCACTGGCATGTTTTATGATGACACTGATCATTCTTCGCAGAACCGGATTTGTACCTGGTGGCGATGTTATCTTTACAGGTGTCATTGGTGAAGAAGGTAAAAGCGAGGGCACGGAATATATTGTCAAATCTGATATTCGGGCAGATGCTGCGATTGTTGGTGAACCTTCAGATTATGAATATGCCGTGGGCCATAGAGGATTGGAGTGGTTCGATGTAATCATCTACGGAAAGGCCTCACACAGTGGCCGACCCGATAAAGGTGTTAATGCCATTGAACATGCTATGACATTTATTCAGCGAGTTAAGCAAGATCTTTACCCTGTCCTAAAAGAAAAGTATGATGAGTACTCAGGTGAATCTGTTATGAATTTTGGAACAATCACCGGAGGAACGGAGCAGAGCACAGTCGCAGATCGTTGTGTTATAAGACTTGACAGGCGTTATATACCAGGTGAAACCAAAGAATCTGTTATGGCCGAATATCAGGAAATCATCGACCGCATAAAAGCAGAAGACCCAACATTCTCTGCCGAGATCAGAGTTACCCCTGATAGTTTGTTGGAATTGTATCATCCGCCATTAATCACTTCTGTGAACGAACCTATCGTAAGTGCCCTCAGGGAATCTATAAAAGATATAATTCATCGTGAGCCGACCATCACAAGAGGAATCGGATGGTCTGATGCCGGGTTACTAAAAACGTATGCTAATATTCCAACCGTCGTTTTTGGACCGGGTGATTTATCACTTGCCCATACAGAAGAAGAACATGTCTCCACGGAAGATTTAATGAATGCAGTGGATATTTATTGTCATTTGGTTCAACGATTTACCACACTCGCACCAGAATAAAAAAAGAGCCTCATATTGAGGCTCTTCTGTTCTATGATACGTTATGTTTGCGTTGAGTCCGCTCTCGCTGCACTTTATTCAAAATCTTTTTTCTAATCCGTACTTGCTTTGGTGTCACCTCAACCAATTCATCATCGGCAATGAATTCAAGTGACTGTTCAAGAGAAAACATTGTTGCAGGCACCAATCGGAGGGCATCGTCTGATCCAGAAGCCCTGACATTTGTCATCTGCTTCTTTCGGCACACATTCACAACGATGTCTTCTAACCTTGAGCTTTCCCCAACAACCATACCTTCATAAACTTCCATACCCGGCTCAACAAAAATCTTGCCTCTTTCCTGCGCTCCATAAATACCATAAGCAACTGCAGCACCATTTTCGTGAGCTACCAGAGACCCTCTTAACCGGTTTTTAATATCACCTTTATACGCATCGTAGCCATCAAATAGATGATGGAATATACCATAACCTTTAGTATCTGTTAAAAATTCAGAACGATAGCCAATCAAACCCCTGGCAGGTATGCGAAATTCCAGTTTCATCGTTCCTGTACCTGTGGGATGCATGTTCATTAATTCTCCCTTGCGCTGACCGATTTTTTCGATCACACTGCTCATATGTTCTTCTGGAACTTCCACGTATAGAATTTCCATAGGTTCCATAATTCCTTCTGGTGTTTCTTTCATAATTACCTCGGGTCTGGAAACAGAGAATTCATACCCTTCACGTCTCATAGTCTCAATTAAGATAGATATATGAAGTTCCCCTCTACCCATTATTTTAAAACTTTCAGTTGACAGGGCTTCCATTCTCATTGCGACATTTGACATCATTTCCCGTTCCAACCGTTCTTTCAGGTGACGACTTGTAACATACTGACCGTCTTTCCCCGCAAAAGGACTGTCGTTCACCATAAAATTCATCGAAATGGTAGGTTCATCAATTTGTACAAAGGGTAACCGATCGATTTGATTTTGATCACAAAGCGTATCGCCAATGTTGATGTTTTCAATGCCTGTCAGTGCAATGATATCACCTGCCATGGCGCTGTCAGTATCAATTCGTTTGAGACCTTGAAATGTGTACAGTCCACTGATTTTAACATTATACTCCTGGCCATCAGTGGAAGCTAACACTGCAAGCTGATTTTTATCAATTCTGCCTCTAGCAATTTTACCAATACCAATTTTTCCAGTGTAACGATCATAATCTATGTTGGAAATCAATAGCTGTAGAGGCGCTTCAGTATCACCTACAGGGCATGGAATTTCACTTAATATGGCGTCAAACAAAGGAACCATATTGTCACCTTGAATGTCAGGTTTCATGGTTGCATAACCATTTTTTGCGGATGCATAAACAACAGGGAACTCCAATTGGTGGTCATCCGCTTCCAGCTCAATAAAAAGATCCAGCACTTCATCAATCACTTCTGCAGGTCTTGCCTCAGGTCTATCAATTTTATTAATTACCACCACAGGTTTCAACCCTTGTTTCAAAGCTTTTTGAAGTACAAACCTTGTTTGCGGCATTGGACCTTCTGATGCATCAACAAGCAGTAATACACCGTCAACCATCTGCATGATTCTTTCAACTTCACCTCCAAAATCAGCGTGTCCAGGGGTGTCAATAATGTTTATTTTAACATCCTGGTATGTTATTGCTGTATTTTTGGATAATATCGTGATCCCTCTCTCTCTTTCGAGTGCATTGGAATCCATAACCCTTTCGTCAACCACTTCATTTGCCCTAAATGTACCACTCTGCCGCAACAACTTATCAACCAAAGTTGTTTTACCGTGATCAACATGAGCAATGATTGCAACATTTCTCAATTCTTCTCTTTTTATCAATTAAATTCCTTCTTTCCACATGCGCTAACTTAATTTCTCACAGACTATTAATTATATCATATATGCTGGATAATAATCAACATGATCAATATGCAACTCCTTCAGTTTGAAATTTTTAAAATTATTATATACTGTATAGCAAGATAACCGCATATTCATATCTCACCTTTAAAAATAAATGAAGTGAATCCTTGGCATTGCTACAGATTTTTTAGCTTATAAATAGTTGCAACTTTGTGAGATATAACTCTGTTATCTATTCAGAGGTGAATCCTATCAAAATCATTCTTTTCATAGTGTCTGTACTTCCAATAAACAGGATTTCCACAGCCATCCTTCACTATTAAAGTGCTGTTATGTTATCGTCTTTGTTGAAGTGTATATTTATTTGATAATCTCTTTTACCCTTCCAACGATTCCACTCTCAAGCATCACCTTGATGCCATGGGGATGAAAAGTTGAATTCGTCAGGATTTTTTTGACAATCCCTTCTGTTAAACGTCCATTGCGCTGGTCCTGCTTCTGAACAAGACAGACAATCGTACCAACCTTGATCTCATTCCTTTTTGTCCCTGATGTCATTTCATATGTTCCTCTCAACTAATTTTTAATTGATTTAAGCATTTGTATGGTCTTGATCCAAAACACAGAAGATGGTACTGCGTAGAATCGATTCGATTCCTTGGCGGCGACTCATAGTTGATATAATGTAGCGACAGCTTTTCTTAAATGTACCTTTTCAGTTTTTACCGTTATCTGCTCTTGACATCAACACAACACATTCCAAATGGGGTGTGTGTGGAAATAAATCAACGCACCTTGCCGATTTGACTTCCCAATTAAACTGCTGTGATTGTCTAACGTTTTCCACTAATGTTTTAGGGTTGCAGGAGATGTAAATGAACTTGTTAGGCTTCATCTCCAACAAGTCTTCCATTGCTTGCACATGAACACCGGGTCTTGGTGGATCAACAATAATGACATCCGGAACAATGTGAATACTCGATAAAACATCTTTTACGTCCCCAGCTATAAATTCACAATTAGTAAAACCGTTGTTTGCTGCGTCTATACGTGCTTGAATTACTGCCTCTTTGATTAGTTCTATTCCTGTCACATGGGTAGCTTTTTGTGCAGCCAGTTGGGTAATTGTTCCCAATCCACAATACAAATCTACTACGTTAACATCGCCCTTTTCAATATACTTCAAAACATTGATATATAAATCTTCAGCGCCATAGGTGTTTGTTTGGAAGAAAGAGTATGGCGTTACTGTGAATGTTAATCCCATTAACGATTCTTTAAAAGTACTTGCACCATAAAGGATAATAAGTTCATCACTTTGTACCACATCAGCAACGCCGTCATTCAATGTCCAAATGATGCCTTTCAAATTTCCGTCAAGCGATAGTGACAGCAATTGCTCCTTCCATTCTTGAACGGGGAGTTCCTTACAATTTGTGGTTACCAGGTTAACAAGAATATCACCTGTATTAGAACCTTTTCTTATTACTAAATGTCTCAAAATGCCTTCACGCGATATTTTATGATATGGCTTGAATGCCTTATTCTTGAAATAATCCGCTGTTATGTTTCTGATCTTTCTAAAGTCTTCATCAACAAGGTTACACTGAGGAGTATTGACAACATCGAAACGTCTACCCCTTTGATGCATACCAAGTGTTAAGGGCCCCTCTTTATATTCGTTCCCAAAAGAAAACTCCATTTTATTTCGATAACCATACACTCTTCTGCTTAAAACAGTGGGTAGCCATTCCTCCACTTCAATCCCTTTGTCTTTGAACAGATATCTAACCTGTTCTTCTTTAAGCTTCACCTGTTCTTCATATTGAACTCCCTGCATTGAGCAACCCCCACAAAACTCAAAATGAGGGCATGCTTTTTCTGTTTCCAAGCAGGATTTTTCCAGCACTTCTACAACTGTACCTTCCAGATATGATTCTTTAACTTTCTTAATTTTTATTCGAACTAGCTGTCCTTTAATCCCATGGTTTGTGATAACCCGTTTGCCTTGAAAACAACCAACTGCATTACCTCCAAACAATTGCTCTGTCAATCGAATATTAATTTCACTACCTTTCAGGCTCAATAAATCCACTCCTTCACAAAGCAAGATGCCATCTTAGTCACTGTTATTCAAACTGGTCAACTTTTGTTTCGTCTGGAAGAAATCTGTCCACGGGTCGTCTTCTTTTTGTCTTTGAACGGCATTCTTAATATCTATCCCATTGGGAGTTACAGTATTAAGTTCTTCCCAGGTGATTGGCATTGAGACAGGAGCCCCTTTTCTCGCTCTGACTGAATAGGGTGCGACACTTGTAGCGCCTTTACCGTTCCGTACCCAATCGATAAATATTTTCCATTTCCGTTTTTCTTTTCTCATGTTACTGGTGTATTTATCTGGCCACCTTTCTTCCATTGCAGAAGCTGTCATTTTTGCAAAATTCTTTACATCTTCCCAGTCCGCTGAAGGTTCCAGCGGTATAACAACATGATAGCCCTTTCCACCGCTTGTTTTAAGGAAAGCAGTGAGCGAAAGTTCATCCAGGATTTTTTTCATATCCCGTACGCCTTCCCGTACGTTTTCCAACTCCATGTCTTCCGCGGGATCCAGGTCAAAAACCATCATGTCCGGTTTATCAATTTGTTCCACACGGCTGCCCCAAATATGAAATTCCATGGTTCCCATCTGCACAGACCTGATAAGTCCCTCAACGTCTTCCATATAAAAATAATCTTCCTTATCACCATTCTTTTCTTTGATTGGCACTATGTGAAGTCCTTTGACCTTTCGTGCCAGGTGTTTCTGATAGAAGCATTCAGCTGTTATGCCGTCCGGACACCGCACAAAGCTTAAAATTCGATTTCTTGCGTAAACCATCATGCGCTCTGAAACCGCAAGATAATAGCGTGCCAAATCCTCTTTTGTGATTTCGGCACCAGCAAACATTTCCTTGTCAGGACTGCTGATCCTGATGCCATTCACCTTGGTGCTTTTTCGATTTGTTTTTTTCGATTCTTTCTTTTTTTCAGGTTCATCAGGTAGTATTCTTTTTACTTTATTCAGAGCCTCAGTTGAATCTTTCTTAATTAAATCTTCTCTCTTTACATCCTTTGGTTCTTTATCTGTTCTCAAACCTTTATAGCTTGCCTGCCGTAACAGGTTCTCATCGGTCCATTCAGCGAATTTGATTTCAGCGACCAACCGCGGGCTTAGCCATGTAATGATTTCGTCGAGACGCTGTTTTGGGGCTTTTTTAAACGGCGGTGTTTTCCGCTGGATCTTGCCAAACTTATCCTCCAGTTCTCGCATGGATTTTTGTGTAAATCCAGTTCCCGCTCTTCCTGCATAAATCAAATTTTCTCCCTCGTAAACACCAAGTAAGAGTGCACTGACACCACTGTTTCTTTTTTCGGTCAGCGTATATCCTCCAATAACAAATTCCTGCCTGTTTTCACATTTTATTTTGAGCCAGTCTCCATTCCTTGTGCCACTGTAAGCAGAGTTTTCTTTTTTGCATATAATACCTTCATGGTTGGCCTTGCAGGCGGCCACAAAAATATCCCTGCCTGTTCCATCGGTATGCTTACTGTAGTGCAGATGAAGATGCCCCTCTTCCATAAGTGACGCAAGCTTTTCCTTTCTGTCCTTAAGTGGTTCCTTCCTTAGGTCTTTACCGGAAAGTGCCAGAAGATCAAACACAATGTAGGTGGGTTTCTGGTCTTTCGGTGATTTTAAAAATCCCTGCAGCGCCTGAAAGTTTGTTTTACCATTTTTATCCAGCACCACAACTTCCCCGTCCAAAACCATTGTCTTCCCCCTGTTCCAGTCAATTAATGCTTCTGAAATGCTTTCAAACTTTGAGGTGTAATCCTGTCCGTTCCTTGTCATAAGCCGTACTTGATTGCTTTCAAGGTATGCAAGAATTCGGTACCCGTCATACTTAAGTTCATAGATCCAATCTTCTCCCTTAGGCACTTTCTCAGCCAGTCTGGCAAGTTGGACACCGGTCTTTTCGAACGGGAAACTGTTACCCCCATTCTGATCTGCCGCTATGTTTTCTTCGATTTCTTTCATCGTACGATCTGTGCGTACACTCGTTTTATAATCTGATATGCCGTTATTATCCCTGGCATGCTTGTCTTTTTCCTTAACCAGCAGCCAATTCTTCTTGTCATCATTTTTCTGCTTCAGTCTGACCAATGCCCATTTACCTTTCAGACGATTTCCCTTAAGGATAAATTTCAATGAACCGTCCTTCAAACCTTTTTCCACATCCACACGAGATTCCCATTCTCCTTCATCCCACAGCATAACAATACCACCGCCGTACTCCCCTTTTGGAATGGTTCCCTCAAAATTCCTGTATTCCAGGGGATGATCTTCTACTTCTACAGCAAGGCGCTTATCCCGCGGGTTATAGGATGGTCCCTTTGGTATTGCCCAACTGAGGAGCACCCCTTGCCACTCAAGTCGAAAGTCATAGTGATCTCTTCTGGCGATATGGTGCTGAACAACAAATTTAAGTTCCTCACCACTTTCAGCTATTTCACCTTCCGGTTCAGGTGTTTTCTTCGCATCTCTCTTTTTATCATATTCGTTTAATTTTCGTGCCATCATAAAGCTTTCCTTTCCACTTAAATCAATACTATACTATTTTGCAGCAGCGTTTTGATCATCTTTCTTTTTGCTTGATTTTGACGTTTTTTTGGGTTGTGCTTCAACACTTTTCTTCAGGAGATCCATAATATCCACAACTTTCCCGACAGTTGGTGTTTCATCTTCAGTTTCCTCATCGTCAAGTTCCTTGCCTTTTTTTCTTGACTTGGCTTCGATTCGCTCCATCAGCGCATCACTGAACTCATCCCTGTATTCTTCAGGATTCCATTTTTCTGTCATTCCATCGATCAGGCTCTGGGCCAACTCCATCTCCTTACGGGAGATTTCAATTGACTGTGGAATTTTAAGTTCTTCCATGGTTCGGATATCCTCATAAAACCGGATCAAGTTCAGAATCAGTACGTCATCCTTTGTGTAGATCGCTGCCAGATGTTCTTTTGTTCTTATAACAACTCGTGCAATGGCAATTTTCCCGGATTTTTCAAGGGCATCCCGCAACAGTATATAAGGTTTTTCCCCACCTTTTATGGGGGCCATGTAATATGGTTTTTCCAGGTACATCAATGACAGTTCATCCCTGTTGATAAATGTTTCAATATCCACCGTCTTTGAGGCAGCTACATCCGCTTTTTCAAAATCTTCATCTGTCATCACCACATAATCCCCATCCTCAAACTCATATGCCTTGACAATCTTATCCCAAGGCACTTCTTCTTCCGTTACTTCATTAACCCTTTTGTACCTGACTTTGTTCTCATCCCTGGAGTCAATGTAACTAAACTTCAGATCATTTTTCTCTTCAGCTGAAAACAGACTCACCGGAATGTTTACCAGCCCAAAGGAAATGGCGCCTTTCCATATTGACCTCATTAGATCCACCCCTTCTGTTACAAACAATCTCCTATTGTGACCATCAAAGCCGACTTAATACATTAAGTGAACCTCTCTTGTATGACCATCAAAATTTGGATAAAGAGTCATTCATACATTTTGTGCATGGTTCTCAAACCCCTACTATCAAACATTCCCTAGTTTGTATTTACCCTATACCCTTATTTGAACAACAGGATTCTTAGCTTCTGGTGGAATTTAAGGCCATCGGAAGTTTCGATTGCATTCTCCATAAAAGATGCCCAAAATTCACTATTTGGTGGTAGATACTCAATTTATTCGTAGTAGTCATTGAATAAAAAAAGACAGTGGGCAATGAACCCATTGTCTTCATTGTAATCTCGGATCATTGTTTCACTTTGTAGCCGTTACACGCTATTATCCAAACCAAACTTCAATGAGATACGTACATTACTTAACCGCTTTTAAAATATAGGCTGGCGCCGAAAACTCTTTTGTCTGTTCCAGTTCATGAACCAGTTTTTCTGTGATTTCAACAAATCCTTTAGTTAGATGTTCATTATCAATATCATTGACACCCCTAAGCAATGTTTGTTTTCTTTTGTCCAAAAATCTTGTTGCCATCTCTGCATTGATAATTTCTTTAAACTCTTGGTAATGTAAATTTCTAAACCCAATCATATCCAGTGTTTGTTCCAGATCTGTGGGGTGTATCTCATTAAAGTGAGCCATCGCTTTTAACACACTTATACTTTTTATTACCCTTAAGCGTTGTGACCAATAGGGGTAATCTCCTTTTTCGACGGACCATATCGGCATTTCTTCCATGATCACAAGCTGACCATCGGGTTTCAACACCCGATAAAACTCTCGCAATGTTTTGACAGCCCTCAAAGGGAACTGATTGACCGATGACAAGGTGTAATTGCATATAACAACATCAACTAGATTATTAGCAAGAAAATCCAACTGACTTAAATCCGCCCGACGCAGCTGTAATTCTTCAAAATGCGAAGATAAATCTTTTTCTATTTGATCAAAATGATCGTCATCGATGTCAACAGAAACCAAACGTGTTTTCCATTTTAATTCACTCACTTTTTCTGCAATTCGATGGGTTGTATTTCCCCAGGAAGTACCACCTTCAAGCACCAATTTATTGTCCAGGTTTAAATTTTCCCATAAATATTGGTCTGCCGTATGAATTTGATACATACTCTCTCCTCCTTTTACCAGATATGTATCAATAACGTTCATTCACATATGTTTCAATGATTGAATGTTTGATTTTATTTTCAAAAAGACTTTCCTCTTCAAGTTTTTCTTTCAGCCATTTGCTCCTAGAATGGAAAACCACGGAAGGATAGTCTTTGAATATAATTTCAAACAAGTCATTTTTCAGAAATGATGATATGACTTTAATGTAATAAGCTTCAACACGGTCAAAATTAATAATATTTACAGCTTTCCATGACATAATATCCTTCTGATGATAATAATGATCTTTACGCTTAATGATTTGGTTATACATATCGGGATGTTTTTGCTTTTTTCTAAGATCAGCGGCCTTCATACCCATATACTTTGCCATTGTATTGTAATAATGATAATTAAAAACAGCCTTTTCAAAGCTATCCACATTCTTAAACGGCGATGCATCAAGATGCATCAACATATTGTGTGATTCGTGAATATATTCTCTTTTAGTTAAATCTCCTTTTTTGTACTGGTAGATCAGACTTTCTCTCATTTCTGTAAATTCTTTGAATAAATTTCTTCCCTGAACATAATTCAATTTAAACACCTCTACATAGCAGCTAAACAAAAGATATTAGATATGTCACCGTTTTCGCAATCTTATTCGCTTGCTTACCATCGCATAAGACAATAGCAACATAATAAACCCCAGAACATAAATGTTTGTTGTGTAATTCGCAGAATATAAAGTCATTACGGCAACGATACCACCACATAATGTTATGGGAATGCCCATATAAAACCCATCAAACTCAGTAATGTTAAAAAAGGCCAGTCGATAAGCTCCACTTATTGCAAATAGTGCAACAACGGCAAATCCCCAGACACCCATACTGGTCATGTGAAAACTCCACATTAAAATAGCTGGAGCAACGCCAAAAGAAATCAGGTCACACAGTGAATCAAGTTCTTTGCCAAATTCACTCTCTACATCCAACATTCTGGCGAGTTTTCCATCAAACCGATCCATAAAGGCAGCCAGTATGATTACCAAGGCAGAAAAAACATATTGCTCACTAATGATAAAAACAATGGCAAGTAAACCTAACGTTAAATTTAAGTACGTTAACATATTAGGAAGTTGCGACTTAACTTTCACAGCTAACACCTCTTTCCTATATACCCGATTGTTCAGGATAGACAGTGACGCAGTTCCACTTATCTAAAATTGAACGTGCGATTAATTGTCAAGAGGGTACACCCCCTCATTCTTATTCTACCCTATTTCCACAAAAAAACAAAGGCCGATTAATAAAGCTTTCAAACATGGCATTATTAAACACTAACGTTGAAATATGAACACCGCTGATTGTTTTATAAGAAAGGATGTGTTACAATAAAATGCAAAAGGAGTGATATGTGTGCCGCTAATAACAAGTAAATCGCTGTTTGAACAAGCTTACAAAAATGATTATGCCATTGGAGCCTTTAATGTGAATAATATGGAAATAATCCAAGGTATCGTCGATGCTGCAAAAGAGGAGCGTTCTCCTTTGATTCTACAGGTGTCTGCAGGTGCCAGAAAATATGCAAATCCCATTTACCTGCGAAAGCTGGTAGAAGCAGCGGTGGAAGATTCTAGCCTTCCCATCGTATTACACCTGGATCATGGCGAAAGTTTTGACATATGCAAACAATGTGTCGATGATGGTTTTACGTCTGTTATGATTGATGCTTCACATCATCCTTTTGAAGAAAACATCAAAATTACAAAACAGGTTGTAGATTACGCTCATGCTCACGGGGTCGTAGTTGAAGCTGAATTAGGGAGACTTGCTGGAATTGAGGATGCTGTTAATGTTAGTGCTGCTGACGCAGCTTTTACTGATCCTGAACAAGCTCAGGAGTTTGTTGAAAAAACTGGTGTTGATTCATTAGCTGTTGCCATCGGAACAAGTCACGGCGCGTATAAATTCAAAGAAGAACCACGTTTAGACTTCGAACGATTAAAAAACATTGCTGCAAAGATCCCAGGGACACCATTGGTATTACATGGTGCTTCTACTGTTTTGCCAGAATTTGTTGAATTGTGTAACAAAAATGGCGGCAAAATTCCAGGAGCGCAGGGTGTGCCTGAAAAAATGATTCGAGAAGCTTCAGCTCATGGTGTGTGTAAAGTAAACATTGATACCGACCTGCGTTTGGCAATGACTGCGGCCATAAGAAGGGAATTTGCTGAAGATCCTACTAATTTTGACCCAAGAAAATATTTAGGTCCTGGTCGTGATGCCATTAAGAAAATGGTGCAACATAAAATTAAAAATGTCTTGGGTTCAAGTGGTTTGCTTTAGTTTCATAAGCTTAAAATCTAGGTAATCACACGAAACTAATTGATATTCAATTTTACTAATTGTCCCTAGCGAACCAGATAAAAAAGAATCTTTCCCATGAATGTGCCCATACACTACCTGCTGAACTTGATAGTGTTCAAACAATTGGGTAAAAAGGGAAGATTCTTTTTTTTCGTTTGCAGGCGGGAAATGTGTCATTCCAATTATTTGGTCAAATCCAGCTCTTCTTGCTGCTTCCAATGATAACTGAAGACGATGCGCTTCACGTTCATATATTTTTTGATCCTGTGGCGTATAATCCTGAGCACCTGGACAATTCCATCCTCTCGTACCACAAATGGCTATATTTTTATATGCAAAGAAATTGTTTTGAATGAAATACATAGTTTCTGAAAAGCTATTCATCCGACTGATGCTCTTCCACCAATAATCATGATTTCCTTTGACCATATACTTCTTACCAGGTAATTCATCTATCCAATTCAAATCAGGACAAGATTCTTCAAGTGTCATCCCCCAAGATATATCACCTGGTATCAGAACAGCATCATCATTGTTTACATGTTCCATCCAGTACTGTCGAATATTTTCAGGATGTTGTTCCCAATTGTACCCAAACACGGACATTGGTTTTTTAACCTGGCTACCCAAATGCAGGTCTCCTATAGCGTATATCATGAAATCCTCCCATTATTGTGATTCAAAACGATTCTTATCAAAACCATAAGTGTCATAGTGATCAATCTGCTCTCTTAATTTTCGAGCCATACTCTTCAAAGCCTGCAAATCACCATCACTCCAGATTTGTTCAAATTCTTGGTGATATTGTTCAGCCTCTTGTAAAAACCCCCTTACTCTTAATTGTTGAATATGGCCTAAAATGGCTGAAACTACATTTGACTTTGTTTCAAACAACTTCTGTGCTTCCCTGATTTCGTATCTAATTTCAGACATTTCCTGATCAAGTACCATAGCCGCATCAGCAGCCTTCTTAAGTCTTTCCGTTACATGATCTGGAATGTGTTGTTTGTATTTATAATTAAGAGAGTGTTCAATTGTAGCCCAAAAATTCATCGCCAGTGTTCGTATTTGTATTTCCGCCAGAATTTGTTTATGTCCGAATGCCGTTTGAATGGGATATCGGACAACAACATGATAACTTCGATAACCACTATCCTTTTGATTTGTGATATAGTCTTTTATGTTAACAATTTCCATATCTTTGCCTTCACGTTCTCGAATGAAATCAACAACAGTGTATATGTCTTCAACAAACTGGCACATAATTCTTATTCCAGCTATATCCTCAATGCCTTCTTCTACTTCATCCAACTCCAGATTAAGCAGCTTGGCTTTTTCTAAGATACTTGACACCCGTTTTACACGTCCGACAACAAATTCAATGGGAGAATACGCACCCACCGTTAACAGTTCACTTCTAATACTTCTGAATTTAACTTTTAGCTCTTCCACTGCATGTTCGTAGGGGATGAGAAATTTTTTCCACTCTATGTTTTCCATATTCTCCACTCCCTATAGATTTTTAATGGAAACCAACCTTATTATACACGACATTTTCAATCAACACCAGAAAAAAGACTGTTATCATTTGATAACAGTCTCTTCATTAATCTGTCAGGATGTTTATTTTACAACCCTTTAGCTGCTACGTATGCTAGGAAATCAACCAACCTTTCAGAGTAGCCCCACTCATTATCATACCAGGATACCACTTTTACCAACCGTGGTCCAGTCATCATCGTTGATAAACTATCAATAATGCTTGATCTACTGTCTTTCTTGTAATCAATTGAAACTAAGGGCTCTTCGCTGAAGCCCATAATACCTTTAAGTTTTCCTTCGGATGCTTCTTTAAATTTTTGATTGACTTCCTCTGCTGTTGTATCTTTCTTCAGTTCAGCAACCAAATCAACAACAGAAACAACAGGTGTTGGTACCCGAAAAGCAAAACCATTTAACCTTCCTGCAAGTTCAGGAATAACTTTTGTCACAGCTTTGGCTGCACCTGTTGTGGTAGGAATAATGGATTCGGCTGCTGCCCGCGCTCTTCTTGGATCTTTGTGTGGTTTATCCAGTAATTGTTGGTCGTTAGTATAAGAGTGAACAGTGGTCATCAATCCATATTCCACCCCGAATTCATCATTCAGTACTTTCACAAGAGGTGCAAGGCAGTTTGTGGTGCAGGATGCATTGGATAAAATCTGATGTTTCTCCGGATCATACATATCTTCGTTTACACCCATGACAACCTGCAGAACATCTCCACCCTTTGGAGGTGCAGATAAAATAACTTTTTTTGCTCCTGCATGAATGTGATTCATAGCTTTTTCTTCGGTGTTAAATATACCAGTGCACTCTAAGACAATATCTACGCCCATCTCTTTCCATGGGATCTCGGCCGGGTCTTTATGCGCAGTAAATTTAATTACTTTGTCACCAATTTTTAGTTCGTCTTCAGTTGCTATTACTTCCTGTGGCAAAATACCATACATACTGTCATATTTTAAAATATGTGCATGTTTCACAGGTCCACTAGTACTATTTATCGCCACTATTTCCAGATCTCTTTCATTCTCCAGCCATACTCTTAAGGCAATTTTCCCAATCCGTCCAAACCCATTAATCCCAACTTTAGTTTTCATTAAAATCCTCCTTTTCAATGAATTAGATGTCTCGGGACTTATTTTATCCCTCTAAAGCATTTTGTGTCCCGTTCCAGTTAAAAAAACACTACCTGATAAAAAGTATATCATATCAACTGTTTGAATACAATAGATCATCACAGAGTGCCTATAACAAAATGCCTCTTCTTGCAATGAAGAGGCGACGGATTTATCATGTTTCAATATCGATTTATTTACAAATTTTCCACTTGAAAGCGTTTAAGATACTCTGGCACATCAGGATCGTCCCAACTTATTCCAAAAACAAAGCCAATATTATACTTCATTTCTATTTTGCTTAATCTATCAAAGAAAGGCTCCAGGCTTTCAAGGCCATCAGAACTCAATTTTACCAATCCATCAATGTAAATATTTTCAATATCGTAATTGGAAGCGACAACACCGCATAAAAACCCAAGAAATTCCATTTCATTTGTTAATTGATATTCATTTAAGTGCATAAATCTTGCCCGATAATCTATTTGAAACATTTTACTATTGTCCATATCGATAAAAACAACGTGCCCTTTAGATTTTTTCACAGCTTCATTCGCCATTTCTACCAGTCTTTTTGTTTTTCCACTGCCTTTTTTACCAACAATCAATTTTATCATGTGGCATCCCTCCATCGATTTTTAATATCTTATTTAAAACATATTTCTTATAGATGAATTCGACACTTTTTTGAAAAGTCCTTCTGACAAAATAATAAATTTTAACTTTTTTCAGAATTTTTATTATTGTTTTTGTTTTGAATTCATTAAAAATTTAAACCTGAAAACCATTTATCCCCTTGGTGCCTCTGTTCCCGCTCCATCTTGTTATGGATTAAATCCCTAATTTTCCACCAACTCATACCCCAATTAACAAATAAGCTGTTCTCTTCAGGCGCTCGACCTATGATTCGTTGTACAACCATATCAGGATGGATATGCTCTAAAAAAAGTATTACCCTATCAATGTATTCATCCAGGGAAATAATTGTAAATAAGCCTCTCTCATAGTCCATGCCCATCTTTGTGTTCTTCATAATATATAATGCATGCATTTTTACTTGCTGCACTTTCAGTGCAGACAATATTTCTGCTGTTTCAATTGCATCTATATCATTGTCTCCAGGAAGATTAACAATTACGTGAGCGCATACGTCAAAATTATAATGGTGAATTTTTACTACAGCGTCGATAAACGAGGCTAGTCCATGGCCGCGATTAATTTTACGCAATGTGTGGTAATTTGCCGTTTGTAACCCTAACTCTATGCTAATTTGAATGTTCGTTTCTTTTCTAATGGCTGCAAGGTATTCAAGGTGCTTTTTCTGGATGCAGTCAGGTCTGGTGGATATGGAAAACTCGACAATATCGGGGTGAATGGCACTCGACATGGCAGTTTTAAATGAATCGAAAGACATATAAGTATTGCTGTAATTTTGAAAATAAGCAATAAACTTGGATGCACCATATTTACTACCGATATATTTCATATTCCTGGTAATTTGTTCCTCGACAGGTGTCAATGCTGATAACAATTCGAAACCCGCACCATTTTCAGCGCAAAAATCACAGCCCCCTGTTCCGAGTAAACCATCCCTATTAGGACAGCCGGAATTCAAATGTATTGGCAGTTTGTACACTTTTTCTCCATACTTGCTCTGCAGGTGGTTCGAATATGAATTGTATAACTGATTGACATTCATCATTTATCAACACTTTCTTATGGATAGTCTTCGTATGTTTAATTACACAGATTAACTATACCGGGACAATTTTGATCTCCACTCTGCTACCCAGACGTTTTCTTAATTCATCCACAATTGTGTTTTCCTTGGATGGTCTTTGTGATTCACCCAGCACAAGTGTTGATATGTGGTTCTCCCGACAAAATTCCACCAGTGTTTTAATCACTTCTGTTGATCTTATGACAGTCATTTCTGCGCCCACATTCTTGGAAATTTCGTATAGATAATCTAAAGCTTCTGGCTGACTGTAATTACCCAAGACCTGTAATGATGTTGTGGTTACATGTATAACAAGCAACCTGCCTCCTACATCATCCCTCAAACCTGCTCCTTTTTTTATTAATCTTTCACACGTTTTTTGCTGCGTTACACAGACCATCGTATTCTTTTCATTATCCATTTAACATCATCCTTCAGTGGCTCTTCGATCATGCCTCATTTACATAATACCCTATCGGTATGTCCTCTTACCTATAGTGAGTAGATTTACTCCTTTGTTTCTATCTTCAATACGTTCTTGTGACCATTCATTTTGAAACATTAAAACAGGACGATCATCCTGATCGAGTGCAATAATCGAATCCATTGTTAAATGAAACTTTTCTGGGTTGAATCCAGGCATGTCAATCCATCTCACTTGTCTAAAAGGCAAATGCTGCATGCGAATTTCAACATTGTACTCATTCAGTAACCGATATTCCAGTACTTCAAACTGCAATACACCGACGACACCAACAATTATTTCTTCTATACCACTGTTTAATGGTCGAAACACCTGTATTGCTCCTTCTTCAGATAACTGTTGAATGCCTTTTATAAATTGCTTTCTTTTCATTGAGTCTTTTGCCGAAATTTTAGCAAAATGTTCGGGGGAAAAGACCGGTATGTCGTCATAACTTATTGATAAATCTGCTTCCGTTAATGTGTCTCCAATTCTAAAAATACCTGGATCATGTATACCAATGATATCTCCAGGATATGCTACTTCTACTGTTGAACGGTCCTGGGCAAAAAATTGTTGTGGTTGCGCCAGTTTTACTTTCTTGTTATTTCTTGATAAAAAGGCTGTCATACCTTTGTTAAATCTTCCTGAACAAATTCGCATAAAGGCAATACGGTCTCTGTGAGCGGGGTTCATATTAGCCTGTATTTTAAATATGAACGCAGAAAAATCTTCACGCATTGGTGCAATTTCTTCATCTTTGCTTATTCTTGGTTCAGGTGGCAGAGTTAATGATAGAAATGATTCCAAAAATGGTTGTACACCGAAATTAGTCATAGCACTCCCAAAAAAAACAGGTGTCAACTCACCTTTTAGTACTCTTTTCAAATCAAATTGATTTCCCGCTTCATCCAATAATTCGATTTCATGCATTAGTTGATCATGGGAACTTTCACCCAACAAATCAGTGAACACTTCGCTTGACAAATCACCGGTTATAGCTGAAACCTGGGACTGTCCATGGTGTCCGCCTTCAAAAATTTCCATTTGATTGTTAACCCTGTTGTAAACTCCTTTAAACTTTCCGTCAGTACCAACAGGCCAGTTCATTGGGTACGAGTCAATACCCAGTACCTGTTCAATGTCTTCCAATAATTCAAACGGGTCCTTACCTGCTCGGTCCATTTTATTGATAAATGTAAAAATCGGTATGCCTCTTAACCTGCACACCTGAAATAATTTCTTAGTCTGGTCTTCTACTCCTTTTGCTGAGTCAATAACCATGACAGCATTGTCTGCAGCCATTAATGTTCGATAAGTATCTTCGCTAAAGTCTTGGTGACCAGGTGTGTCCAGCAAATTAACCATATATCCATCATATTCAAATTGAAGTACACTAGAAGTGACAGATATTCCTCTTTGTTTTTCGATTTCCATCCAATCTGATACAGCATGTTTTTGTGCCCGGCGGGATTTTACAGATCCTGCTAGGCGAATAGCACCTCCGTACAACAGAAGCTTTTCGGTTAATGTTGTTTTACCGGCGTCCGGGTGAGATATAATGGCAAAGGTTCTTCGGCGTTGCACTTCTTTTTCAAAATCATTTTTATTCATCATTCGTCTCCTTCAAATACACGGGTAACTAACAGTTTATCCAGTGTTTCAATCTTGTCATATTTACCTCATCAATACTATCTAAAGAAGCCATTTCTGTCAACGACATATACAATAGCAACACCCATTAGCTCCCAGAATACAAATAACCCGGAAATTCCGGGTTATTTGTAAAAAGTTATTCTTAATTAATGAGTTTGTTGTTTAAACAATTGTGTCTTACCAATTGCTAACGCGACAGGTATAAACAGTGCAACTCCTCCAAAACCCTGCACAAGATCCCAAGGCAAACCTGTCAATGCGACTGAAAGACTTCCTTTGATGAAAGAACCTGCTACTAAATAGCCCGAAGCCATCCATATAGCACCTACAGACACAGCAATAATATCTAAAATGCCTATATGTGGACGTGTTCCTTTCCCGGCAATATAACCCACAAGATAACCCATGATTGTTTTTACGATCAATGTTGGAAGAATCCACATGGAATAACCCAACAATAAATCAGCCAACGCACTCCCCATTCCTGCGGCAAGAGCACCTTTCTTTCGACCAAAAAAAACAGCGATAAAGAAAATGACTCCGTCACCTGCATGGATAAAACCCTCGGTTGCTGGAACTGGTATGGTGATCATCATTGTTGCAACCGTCACCAACGCAATTAGTAACCCTGTCATGGTTAGATCTTTTGTTTTTTCATCCATTTGTATCCCTCCATAATTGTATCGATAGTGTTCGTATTCTCATCTATATTTTATCAGTAAAAGCGGTGCTAGTAAATAAATTGATGCTAAATTCCAATTATTGTATCGGTACATTTACCCTTTCATCAATATCGTATGTTTTTCGACTTCCATTGATTCTTTGTCAAGCATTTAGTTGCTTTTTATTAAGTCTCTCACTATAATAGATTTCATACAGTATCGATTAAATGGAGGAAAAAACATGACAAAAACGAAAATAGATACGAATATCCAAAAACAAAAAAAAGGTCTCACCGTCATCGGAAATCCTATTGTTAATAAATTCATCTCATCCAGCCCACCCACACATCTTAGAAGCAGCCATTATTCACTCCAGGCAGCTCTGGGAATTGCTGGAATTCTTTTGATTTTTATAAGTTTCAAAATGCCTATTCTTTTTTTTATAGGTGTTCTGCTTTTATATATGCGGCGAAAATGGCGATTAAAAACTGATGGACACGCAATAAACTATCGAAATGCCATCACTGCTTTGAAAAAAAAGAAATACACTGAATGTATTCAAAATCTTAATAAGCTTCCCTACACAAGTAATTCAATGAGTTATCTTGACTTGGTCAAGGCAAGTTGTTTCCTTGAGCTGGAAGACTTAGAATCTGCTTATAAAATGTACAAAAACTATTTTGAAAGAACGCCAACACCTCTCTGGTCAGATCCCTTGTACTGGTCTGCCCGAGAAAATGCTGTTGTTCTTTCACTAGAACACGAGAATCTTGAGTTAGCAAAAAGAATTTTAAATGAGCCCACTGAACACCTGACAGAAAACAAAAAAACCATTCGTTGGAAAAACAAGTATGCAAAATATGTTGACGAATCCTAATATTGATCTTGCCACCTTGTTTTATTGTATATCTTTGATCCGAAATGGTTAGTACCCCAAACACCAGCGACAATTAAAACACTGCCCACAAAATGGTACCAATAAAAAGGATCATCTAATAAAATAACCCCAGCCATAATGGAAACGATGGTAACTAAATTAGCAAATACAGCGGAGCGCGATGCCTCAACCTTTGAAAGCATATAATTCATCATAAAAAAACCTATAACCGAAGATACCAAACCCAGATAAACAATACTCATAATGGCTTGATACGTATACAGCGGTTTAAAATAAGCATTTATTTCCCCTGCAGCGAGATGCTGTACAATGGATACAGTCCCAAATGTAACAAAACCAACACCCATCATCATATATGTTATTTCGATTGAACTAAACTGCATTGATGATTTCCTCGAAAGTACATTATAAACACCAGCAGAAATAACTGCACCCATCAAAACCACCATTCCATAAAAGTTATCTCCGATGGCGACGCTCCCAGTCATAAACATGATAAAAAACACACCAAAAACTGACAAACCTATGAATATGGACTGAAGAAACGTTGGTGGCTCCTTCAAAAATATTGTCGATAAAATAGCCACAACTACAGGAATTAATGCAATCATCATCCCTGCTTCCGATGCGGTTGTCTTGCTAACACCGATGATTTCACAAACAAAATAAATAACCGGCTGAAACAAAGACAGTATCAACACAGCCTTTATGTTTTTTCCTCTAAATTTCATCCTAACCAAACCAAATACCCATAGAATACTTAAAAATATCACCCCTGCTGCAAAACGAAATGCAAGTAAATGGAATGGTTGTAAAACTTCCAGCCCTTGTTTTGTAAAGATAAAAGAAAAACCAAATATAATTGAAAAACATAGTCCCGCCAAGTATGGCAGCCATTGATGTCGCTTACTCACATGATCGACTCCTTATGCTGATTTGTTATTCGAACATCATACCATATTTTTCTATATCCAATCCACTTAAAATAATAATTTCAAAGAGTAACTGAATCATAAGAAACAAGAATGCGTCATCCATAAGTAGATAGCGCAATGTACCATTTGGTGGCAAATACTTCGTTTATTCAACAGGTGATTTATCACCGCTAAGACTCCCGCTTCCAGAAGAGGGAGTCTTAGTGGTGGTATTTATCGGATAAAATGGGTAAATCTTAAATGAAGAATAAATGGAGGTGCTTACAATGAAACTAACAGGTAAAGTCTTGGTTGCTCAAGGAGGCGGCCCCACTGCAGTGATCAACCAGTCAATGGTTGGGGCTGTATTGGAATCCAGAAAATTTCCCCAGGTAACAAAAGTATACGGGGCTATTAATGGGGTTAATGGTATTATCAACGAGAACTTCATCGATTTGACGCAGGAAACAACACACAACCTGGAACAAATTGCCAAAACACCTTCCTCTGCTCTTCGGTCAACACGTGATAAACCTGATGAAAAATATTGCCTGGAAATTTTTGACATGCTTCAAGCTCATGAAATTAGATATTTCTTCTATATTGGAGGCAACGATTCCGCTGATACGGTTCGTATTGTTAATGCTTATGCTGAAAAATCTGACTATCAATTTAGGGCAATCCATATACCAAAAACTATTGATAATGACCTATTAGTGAATGACCATACACCTGGTTATGGTTCTGCCGCTAAATTTGTCGCCCAGGCTTTTACCGGTGTTGATCTTGATAATCGCGCTTTACCCGGAGTGTACATAGGTGTGGTAATGGGCAGGCATGCTGGATTTCTCACAGCTGCATCTGCTTTGGCAAAAAAATACCATGACGATGGCCCTCACCTCATATATTTGCCAGAAAGAGCCTTTTCACTTGATCAGTTTTTAATGGATGTGAAAGAGGTTCATGATCAGTACGGAAGATGTGTAGTGGCTGTATCAGAAGGTATTGCAGATAGTTCCGGGACACCCATCGCTGCGACTATGCTTCAACAGGTTGAAAGGGATGCCCATGGCAATATTAACTTATCTGGGGGCGGTCTAGGCGATTTGCTTGCTTCTTACGTTAAAAACAATTTAAGGGTCAATCGTGTTCGATCCGATACTTTTGGATATTTACAGCGTTCATTTCCTTTAGCTGTCTCCAGTGTCGATCAAAGCGAAGCCCGTGAAGTAGGAGAAAAAGCTGCTCAGTTTGCAATATGGTATGATGCTGACGGCTCTGTAACAATTCATAGAACTGGCGATTACTCTGTCGATTATCAACTTACCTCTTTGGATTTAGTTGCTCGCTACACCAAATTAATGCCAGACGAATATATTAATGATAAAGGTAATTATGTTACAGAAGCATTCCGAAACTATGCGCGGCCTCTGGTTGGATCTTTACCCAACATCGCTCACTTGCGGTCTCCTTCTATTACAAAAATAATCAAAAAATAATATCTAATTACAAAGAACCAGATTCCTTAGAATCTGGTTCTTTGTAATATCATTGAACATCTGGAAACCATAACTTAATTTCTCTCATTGCACTTTGAATACTATCTGACGCATGCACCACATTGTTCTCCATTTCCAGTCCAAAATCTCCACGGATGGTACCAGGTGCAGCCTTAACTGGATCCGTTGCTCCATTTAGTACCCTGGCAGCTGTGACTGCATCAGATCCTCCCAAGACCATGGCGATGACAGGGCCTTGCTGCATTGCTTTTAGTAATTCGGAATAGAATGATTTTTCAACATGTTCTTCATAATGCTTTGCAAGCAACTCATCGTTTGCTACACACATTTTTAATGCAATAATTTTCAACCCTTTTTCTTCGTATCTGGAAACGATCTTTCCAGTAAGACCTCTATCAACTGCCTGCGGTTTAATGAGAACGAGCGTCCGATTCATCTGATCAGTCCTTTCGATTACTTAATAATAACGGATGATCTGTCAAAATTCAACAAAGTTGACTGATTAAGTCGGACTATTCAAATGATTTAAACAGACTTGCCATCTCAATGGCAGACATGGCCGCGTCCCATCCTTTATTTCCAGCTTTTGTGCCTGCTCTTTCAATGGCTTGTTCAATCGTGTCTGTGGTCAACACACCAAAAATGATTGGCAGTTCGGTATCCAGTGAAACTTTTGCTATTCCCTTCGTTGTTTCGGCTGAAACGTAGTCAAAATGAGGTGTAGCACCTCTTATAACTGCACCTAAAGCAATCACAGCGTCATATCGACCGGATTTAGCCATCTTTTGTGTCGCCAAAGGAATTTCAAAGGCCCCCGGCACCCATGCTATTTCAATGTCAGCTTCACTTGCTCCATGCCGTTTTAAAGCATCCAACGCACCCGACAACAATTTGTTGCCTATAAATTCATTAAACCTGCCAACAACAATTCCAAATTTAAATCCTTTTGCCAATAGTTGTCCTTCAAAGGTTTTCATCTTATTCACTCCTTTATATTATACATCATAAATTTTTTATCAGTGGTGAAACAATTCATCCAACATATGCCCCATTTTGTCCTGTTTTGTTTTCATGTATTTTTCATTCTCTGCTTTCAAGGGCATTTCAAGAGGTATTCGTTCAACAATTTCCAAGTCGTATCCTTGCAAGCCCACCATCTTTTTCGGGTTATTTGTCATTAATTTAATTTTTCTTGCTCCCAAATCAATTAAAATCTGTGCCCCTATACCATAATCTCTTAGATCAGCAGGAAACCCGAGTATTAAGTTTGCTTCGACCGTATCTTTGCCCTCATCCTGCAAAGCGTAAGCTCTGATTTTGTTGACCAGACCAATACCCCTTCCTTCCTGACGCATATATAGCAAAATACCTTTCCCAACCTCGTTGATTTTTTCAAGCGCAGCTGCTAATTGATTGCCGCAATCACAACGTTTTGATCCAAAAGAATCGCCTGTTAAGCATTCCGAATGAACCCTCACAAGCACAGGTTCATCAGGCGAGATCTCACCTTTCACCAACGCAACATGGTGTTCACCATTAAGTTGATTTTCGTAGGCAATAATGGAAAAGTCTCCATATTGGGTGGGCATTTGTGCTGTCGCAGCCCTTGTGATTAATTTTTCATATTTTCTTCGGTATTTAACCAAATCAGCTATGGATATCATCACAAGCTCATGCTCATTTGCGAATTTCTCAAGATCAGGAACTCTGGCCATGTTTCCATCATCTTTCATAATCTCACAGATGACTCCTGCAGGCTTTAGTCCAGCCAATCGAGCCAAATCAACGGCTGCTTCCGTATGCCCCATTCGATTTAAAACTCCACCTGGTTTTGCAACCAAGGGAAATATATGCCCCGGTTGAATCAAATCGCTTGCAGAAGACTGGTCGCTAATGACTGTCTGAATTGTCAATGCTCTTTCATAAGCTGATATGCCAGTGGTCACTAATTTTGCATCAACAGATACAGTAAAGGCAGTTTCTCTGCTGTCAGTATTCTTCATAGTCATTGGTGACATGTTCAGTTCATAAGCCCTTTCCTCTGTCAGCGGCAGACAAATAAGCCCTCTTCCAAATCTTGCCATAAAATTAACTGTTTCAGGAGTCGCTTTTTCTGCTGCCATCAGCAGATCACCTTCGTTTTCACGGTCTTCATCATCTATGACAATAATCATTTTTCCGTTTTTTATTTCATCCAGTGCCTTTTCAATTGTATCCAACATCTTGCCACCTTCTCTCCTAGATTTGCAAATTCTAATAACCCTGCTCTTTAATCCACTCCATAGACATTCCATTTTGCGGATTCACATTAACTGACATTAATTTTTCAACATACTTAGCCAACACATCACATTCAATGTTTACCCGGTCTCCAAGGTTCTTTTCTGCCAAAATTGTCGTTTTAGCGGTGTGGGGAATCAATGAAATCGAAAATGCACTTTCATTTATCGCTGATACTGTCAGACTAGTGCCGTCTATACAGACAGAGCCCTTTAATATCATATATTTCATTATGTCCTGAGAAGTCTGAATATCCAGCCAGAGAGCATTATCTTCCTCTCTTTTTCCAAGTATAATCCCTGTACCATCAATATGTCCTGATACCAGGTGACCACCTAATCTTCCTCCCAGAGGTAATGCCCTCTCCAGGTTAACCTTTGAACCTGTTTTTAACGTGGCCAGGCTAGTGCTTCTATAGGTTTCAGGCATTATATCTGCTTTGAAAGATAATTTGTTGCACTCTGTTACTGTTAGGCATATACCATTTACTGCTATGCTGTCACCCAGGTGCACATCCTCCAATACAGTTCTGCACGCAATGATTAACTTTAATGCTTTTCCAGCACCAGTAACTCTTTCAATCCGACCCATTTCCTCAACTATTCCGGTAAACATACACTCACCTCGCTTTATTAACTAACGCATTTACTAATACATCATTTCCGATATGACTAAACTTCATGTCTGTCAATAGAGTTGCATCCACCATGGTTAGTATCCCTTTTCCCATAATAACACCAGGTGCATTGGAACCTCCGATGATTTTTGGGGCAATATAGTACATCACTTTGTCCACAAGATTCGATTCAAATGCCGAGGCTGCCACCACACCACCGCCTTCTAAAAGAACACTGTCAATGTCTCTCTTTCCCAGCTCCATGATCACTTCTTTCAGGGAAACCTTTCCATGATCTGATGAAACCTTTAGCACTTCAGCCCCCTTATTTTTAATGACATTTTCTGTTTCTTTGTTTATACCTTCAGTTGTGGCTATGATCGTCTTGCCGGTTAGTGAGTCGTTTAGCACTTTCGAAGAAATTGGAATTCTTCCCTTACTGTCAATTATGATACGCAATGGATGAATAGGCTGCACTTGAGTTCCTCTCACATTAAGCGAAGGATCATCCTTTATTACAGTCCCCACTCCAACCATTATTGATGCAAATCTTTGACGCATCCAATGTACATGCTGCCGTGCCTCTTTACCTGTAATCCACTGAGAATGTCCTGAATTGCTAGCCGTTTTGCCATCCAAGCTCATGGCAGTCTTGTGGACAACAAAAGGCATTCCAGTTGTAATATAATGAATGAATATTTCATTCATCTCTGTTGCTTCTTGGTATAACAGGCCTTCGTGTGTTTCAATTCCTGCTTGCTGTAATTTGTGAAAACCCGTTCCAGCAACTTGTGGATTTGGGTCCAGAAAGGATGCAAATACTTTCTTAATGCCCGCCTTAATAATGGCTTCAGTGCAGGGAGGTGTTTTTCCTTGATGGTTGCAGGGTTCCAACGTCACGTACATTGTTGCATTTTTCGCTCTGTCTCCCGCTTCCTGAAGTGCCATCACCTCAGCGTGTGCCTGGCCATAAGCACTATGGAATCCTTCTCCCACCAACATACCATCCTTGACAATCACTGCCCCCACCAATGGATTAGGGTTGGTAGCACCCCACGCTTTTTCCGCCAATGACATTGCTCTCTTCATCCACATTTCGTGCATACACATCACTCCTGATTTGTGTTATTTGATCTTACACAAAAAAATTCCTGAAGATAACTCTTCAGGAATTGTGATGGTCATGATAAATAAAACATAATTTACCATTTACGTGATCAATGCTCTTCTCCCATCCAGACTTTAACTGTCGGCTCTGGAATTACACCAGATCAACCTTTCGGCTCGCGGGCTTTCACCGCCGGTACGGAATTACACCTGTCCCTGAAGTTTGATTTCATAATACCATATAATCTTTTTTTGTCAACTTTTTCATGTTTGAGACTTTTCTATGTTGGAATGCATAACTAAATGACTCATTATTGGATTAAGCCCTCTAACCAATTTAGAAATGATCTATCAACTTTAAATCATTAAACAAACTAATTTTACCAACATGACCGCCTTTCTCCAACAGTTCGTGGGCTTCCTTCACTTGGCTGAATCCAAAGGATCGATCGTAAATGACGGGATTTATTTTTTCATCATCCATCATCTTCATAATTTTATTTAGATTTTCTCCCACTGTATCTTTATTTTTACCATACAGCAATGGAACCAATAAGAATACAACGTGCAGTGTTAGGCCTTTTGCATGCATCAAACTCAAATCATTTGTAGATCTGGCATTTGTTGTCACAATTATTCCGTTTACAGCAGCCGCTTCAAATGAATTGTTCAAATTCTGTCCTCCAACAGTGTCAAATATAACATCATACCCTGATCCACCAGTTATTTCATCAACATAATCCTTTACTGACTGCGTATTATAGTTTACAATATGCTGAGCACCCAGTCTATTGGCAATTGCCGCTTTTTCTGTATTTGAAACCGTTACAGTAACCTCAGCACCCATAGACACAGCTATTTGCAATGCAATGTGTCCAACGCCGCCTGCTCCACCATGAATCAGGATCTTTTGTCCAGATCTGATGTTAGCACGAGTGATCAGTGCTTCCCAGGCAGTTAGTCCTACAACTGGCATAACTGCAGCCTTTTCATCCGTTATGCTTTCAGGAATCTTAGTCATAAAGGCTTGGTTAATTCTCATGAATTCTGCCAAAGCACCATCGTGACCTTTCACACCTCCACCCATTGCAACAATACGGTCTCCCACCTTAAAGCCGCTCACATTTCCGCCAATTTCAACAATCTCCCCGGCAACATCCACGTTTAACACCGCAGGAAACGGCGACGTAGCCGCAGGCACCAATCCACTTCTTATTTTAGTGTCAATGGGATTAACAGAAGAGGCTGTCACTTTTATAAGTACTTGATTGGGTTCCAATACTGGTTTAGGCAGTTCCATTAATTGAAATACAGAGGGCTTACCAAACTCCATTATGGTCATTGCTTTCATAATTTCATCTCCTTCTTAGTAAAATTCAACGGTTATAATATACATTCCCTGCTACATTTTATTCAAACCATTTATGCGAAAGGATTTGACTATGCCAAAATTACACATAAGCTTTATAAAAGGTGCAAGAACGATTACGCCTGTTCTTTTAGGTGTCGTTCCATTTGCAATGATTACTGGTATAACAGCAATAAACACCAACGTATCACCTGCCATTGCATTGTTTATGAGCGTCACCATTTTTGCAGGAGCCTCTCAACTGGCAGTATTGCAGCTGTTTCACCAAAATGCTGCAGCAGCCATCATCATCTATACTGCATTGATTATCAACCTTCGGTTCATGATATACAGCCTGTCAATCGCTCCTTATTTCAGAAAAGAACCTGTTTCATGGAAAATAATCCTGGCATATATGATGACCGATCAAAGTTACGCTTTATCCATGGTTCATTTCATGAATGAACCTGATGATGACCCTAAGTGGTTCTTTCTTGGTGCTTCTTCTCTCCTGTGGGTTGTTTGGCAGATTGCCACCCTCTCAGGGTTGTTACTTGGATCTGTCATTCCGCCCCAATTGGGACTTGATTTTGCCATACCCCTTACTTTCACTGCGGTACTCTTTAAATCGATTAATGACAAACCAGCGGTTATTGCAGTCATCGTTAGTGCTACAGTGGCAGTCATTTCGACTAATATTCCCATGAATCTCGGATTACCCTTGGCAGCGATTGCTGGTATAACTGCAGGTGCCCTCTCTGAAACTTATTTCAGCAGTACAGAAAAGAGGTAGTAGAGTGACAAATAATCGCCTTATTCTTACTATTGCTATTGTTTCACTGGGAACATTTTTATTTCGTTTTTCCTTCATACATATGTATGGACAATTTACTTTGCCTGGCTGGATTAAACGATCGATGCGATTTGTTCCTGCTGCAGTTTTGTCTGCTCTTATTTTTCCTGCCATAATGCTGCATCAAGGTAGTCTTTTTATTTCTGTTTACAACAACAGATTGGTAGCAGGTGCCATGGCAATGATTGTTGCATGGAAAACTAAAAATCTTCTTGCCACAATTGCAACGGGTCTATTGATTTTCTGGATGCTCTTACTGATGTAGTTCTTGTTTGTTTAAATAAAGATAATAATTCACCTTTTTAAAGCAATCTTTTCCTGTTATACTATACCCGTACCAACGTCAATCATTGTATAAGATTCAGGAGGTAAACAATTGAAACGATTTAATACAATTATTAATAGCCTGCAACAAACCGTTTTCGATAGCAGAGATGTGGATGATAAAAAAGGGTTTATCATCGTAGCGGAAAAAACCAAATATTTAATAATGACCTTTTTAGGTATCGCCATTCTTTGTTCTTCTCTCTTTTTTAATAATATCAGCGAGATTTTCCAGGGGCTGTTTTTAATTATTCAATCCCCCAGTATACTCGTGACAGATTACATGGCAGTTGGCTCCATCGGATCCGCTCTATTCAACAGTGGAGCACTCATATTGTTGGCAGTCTTCATAGCGTGGAAAAATAAGGTTAATATGAATGGCCCCATTATAGCCGCTATCTTCACAATTGGTGGATTTGCTTTGTTCGGTAAAAACATGTACAACATATGGGCCATCATGATAGGTGTATATTTTCATGCCAAATATCGGAAAGAGACCTTTAGTAAGTTTATCTTAATTGCCTTTTTTGGAACGGCATTGGGGCCTTTGGTAAGCCAAATCACTTTTGGATTCGAACTTCCTCTATATTATTCAATTCCCCTTGGAACACTAATCGGATTACTGGCAGGCTTTTGCCTTCCTCCACTGGCAAATCATTTTGTTAAATTTCACCAGGGGTTTAACCTCTACAACATTGGATTTACAGCAGGTGTGACTGGTATGTTTTTCATGGCCCTCTTTCGCTCCTTTAACTACCAAAACCCGGCAACTTTGATAGTCATTGAAGGATATAATGCCACCCTGAGTGGATATCTCATGTTTCTTTTTACCGGTATGTTGATTGTAGGACTTTATTTTAGCCGACGTGTTCTGCCTGGCCTTATGAGAATTTGGTTGCAACCCGGGCGCTTGGTTTCTGATTTTGTCACTTCAGATGGATTTGGGGCTACCTTGTTAAACATGTCATTACTGGGATTTTTGTCAACCTATTACGTTTTGCTAATTGGAGGACAATTGAATGGGCCAATTATTGGAGGAATCTTTACAATTGTTGGGTTTGGAGCTTTCGGTAAACATGTAAAGAACATCATTCCCGTACTTTTGGGCGTTTATCTTGCTGCATTATTACAAGTTTGGGAACCAAGTTCCACGGGAGCATTGTTGGCAGCACTCTTCGGCACAACCCTTGCGCCAATCGCAGGTACCTACGGATGGTTCCATGGTATCATCGCAGGATTTCTTCATATGGCAGTCGTGATGAATGTAGGCTACTTGCATGGAGGTATGAACCTTTACAACAATGGCTTTTCAGGAGGGTTTGTAGCCGCAGCACTTGTTCCAATATTTGATTCTTTAAAGAGAGACGTCAATTAGGAAAGGTTGATAACAATGCGCAATGAAAGAATGAAAGCAACAAAAATTCTTGAAGAACTGATTGGATATTTTTTTAATCAAAACATTGATCATCTGAAGATGGATCTTAATTACAAAGACAAAGAGTTTATAATCCATGTTGAAGGACTGTGCACCTCCGTGCCAACTGACCTGGATCACCTTGCAGAACTGTTAAACGAACCCAGACAAGCTGAACTTGAGGAGTATTATTGGGGATTGCTTGGAGGAAACAGTCAACGGCAGGAACTAGACCTACTTGGAGCACTGGTGGATTACGCAGATGTAAGTTGCGAGAAAAATATTCTATCAATTACCGTTCATCGTAAAACACAAGAGTGACTGTAAACCATTTCATCGGCGCCTCTTCAATTCTTCAATAAACAGTGCAGCTGATGGATTGGCATTATGTCTGTGCCAGGTCGCAACGAGTTCATAGGCCTCCTGCCTTTCATCCAGTTGTATGAACCGCAGACTATCTGAAGCAAGCATCTGGGCACTTTGCGGTAATATTGCAATGCCCATTCCTGCATCTACCAACATTAACACTGTCTGCAACAGTTTTGGCTCATGGGCAATATTAGGTGTAAACCCATTATTTGTACAGATTTGAAGTGTTTGTTGAAATCCCTGTGGTGATTCTCGTCGATTTAACACAATATACGGTTCGGCAGATAATTCTGACAGTTTGATCATTTTGTCCTTTGCCCTCGGATGGTCTTCATGTACCACAACTGCAATGGTTTCCTGAAAAATCGATAAATAATCCAAATGACTCATAGATTCAACACCAAACGCCAATGTAAAACCAACATCTAACGCTTCATTGTTGATCATCTCTATTAATTCACCATGATGGTATTGATCCAGGTGTAGTTCTATCTGGGGGTATAACTGTCGAAAGTGCCTGATAAAAGGTGGCAACAGTGATCTCTCAGCGTAACCAAGAAATCCAACGCGAAGGGAGCCGACCAAACCCAGGTCTGCCTGCTTTGTCTTCTCTTCCGCTTCTTTCATTCTTGCCATAATAAAAGTGGCTTCCTTTAATAATACTTTACCCGCATTTGTCAATTTGACCGAGCGTTTTGTTCTGTTGAACAACTGAACTCCCAGTTCTTTTTCCAATTCTGCAATCTGCTGGCTCACAGCCGACTGTGCAACATACAGATGTTTACCAGCTTCTGTAAAATTCAAGTATTCTGCTACTGAAACAAAATACCTTAGTTGTCTCATTTCCATCTTAACTCCTCCATATACTTTTCATTAATAATAACATTTCCATTTAGTAATCACAACTTTAATCTTATTTACTTATTACTGAAATCCATTTCTGATATTTCACAATTAACCTGAAGTTTAATATGCTTAGGTTGACAAGTAGTTTAAGTCTTCAACAAATTGTTGAATTATGTGTGAAAAGGGGGGATTTCCTTGCCAAAAGCAATTGTTATCGAAAAGTATTGCAAAAGCTGCAGCCTCTGTGTCGAAATATGTCCCAAAAAAATCATGGCCATCAGCGATCATACCAATGATAAAGGTTATTTCGTAGCAACCTGCATTGATCAGGAACAGTGTATTGGCTGTACTTTATGTGCCACTGTGTGTCCCGATGTTGCCATTGATGTCTACAAATAAAGGATAAACGAAAGGAGTTGAGCCAACCTTGGAAGAAAAAGTTTTGTTAAAAGGAAATGAAATAATTGGTGAAGCCGCCATAAGATCAGGCTGCAAACTATTTTTCGGATATCCCATCACTCCCTCAACAGAAGTCATCGAGTACCTTTCGGCTAACCTTCCTGGTCAGGGAGGTACAGTATTACAAGCCGAAGATGAAATTGGGGCCATCAATATGTGTTATGGAGCAGCCTGTACAGGATCAAGGGTTATGACAGCTTCCTCCAGCCCAGGTGTTAGTCTCAAACAGGAAGGCTTGTCATACAGTGCTGCCGTTGAGTTGCCCATGGTTATTGTCAACGTCAATCGTTGTGGACCAGGTCTTGGTGGATTGGGCCCAGCTCAGTCAGATTATTTTCAGTCTGTTAAAGGGGGCGGCCATGGTGACTATCACCTGATCGTACTAGCTCCTTCTAAAGCCCAGGAGTTATATGACTATACGATGCAAGCCTTCGACTTGGCTGATCAATATAGAAATCCGGTGATGGTGTTAACCGACGGCTATTTAGGTCAAACCATGGAACCTGTTGTACTAAAAGAACGACCTCCTGCTCAGGAATGGGATCGCAGTTGGATCGTTGATGGCGCAGAAGGTAGAGAAAAACGTATTTTAGCCAGTTATTCCTTAACCAATGAAATTGGGGAAGCCAACAATTTATACTGGGAAGCAAAATACAAAGAAATACAAAAAAAGGAACAACAGTGGGAAGAATTTCATACTGAGGATGCTGATTACTTGATTGTCAGTTATGGGACAACTGGTCGAATCAGTAAAAGCACCGTTCTGAATGCACGTAAAAAAGGCATTAAGCTTGGTTTAATTCGCCCCATCACCTTGTGGCCATTCCCAGTCAATGCTTTCAAACCTTTTCTGGGAAAAATTAAGGGTATTGTTACTGTGGAACTGAATACCGGTCAAATGATAGAAGATGTGAAGCTGGCAGTAAACTGTGGAGTACCGGTTGAACTTTACCGTCGCCAAGGTGGTATGCTGCCCACTGAAACGGAAATTCTTGAATATATTGAAGAAATGATCATGAAAACAGACGCTAAGGAGGTGCAGGCATGAACAAAGTATTTTCACGTTCCAAAGGATTGACCGATGTGCCCTTTACCTTCTGCCCCGGTTGTACTCATGGTATTATCATGCGCTTAATTGCTGAGGTGCTGGAAGAGTTGGATATCCTTGAAGAAACCATTGGTGTCTCTCCCGTTGGATGTGCAGGTTTCAGCCAAGACTTCTTTACCTGCGATTTTGTTGGCGCTGCTCACGGTCGAGCACAAGCTGTTGGTACCGGCATCAAAAGAGCTTTACCCCATCGCACTGTCTTTACTTATCAGGGGGATGGAGATATTGCAGCAATTGGTACCCAGCACGCTGTCCATGTGGCTGCCCGCGGAGAAAAAATAACATCGATCATGGTCAATAATGCTATCTACGGAATGACTGGTGGGCAGATGGCTCCCACCACACTTACTAATATGAAAACAAGCACCAGTCCATTTGGCCGGGATCCACAAACCATGGGCTTTCCCATGGACTTTCCAAAATTATTAGCAGGAATCCCAGGTGCTGCCTATGTCGCATCCGTTTCTGTCGATTCTCCTAAAAACATCAAGAAAACCAAAGATGCTATTCGAAAAGCTTTCAAAGTTCAGCAGGCAGGCCTAGGCTTCTCGCTTGTAAGTGTACTATCAACTTGCCCCACAAACTGGGGATTAAACCCATCAGAAAGTCTAAAATGGCTGCGTGAAAACATGATGCCGATTTACGAAATGGGGGAACTAAAAGTGTCAGAGGAGGTTGAAAAACTATGATGGATAAAGTGATCATGGCAGGATTTGGAGGCCAGGGCGTTATGTTCTTAGGCAAAGTTCTGGCATATGCTGGCATGAATACAGATCTTGAACTGTGCTGGATTCCTTCCTATGGCCCTGAGATGCGTGGCGGCACTGCCAACTGTTCAGTTATTCTAGCCGATGGAGAAATATACTCACACGTCATTGACCAAGCCGACGCTGCCATTGTATTAAATAAACCAGCTTACGATAAGTTTTCATCCCGTGTAAAACCCGGCGGTGTATTAATCGTTAACGCCTCTTTGGCAAAAATAGAAAAAGAACGTGATGATATCACCATTGTCAAAATTCCTGCTACTGAAATTGCCAATGAAATGGGCAATCCGGCAATTGCTAACATGGTATGCCTCGGAGCACTATTGCCTTCAATGAACCTTATTGACTATAGCACCATTGAAAAAGCAATGGATAAACTGACCAGCAAACGACCGCAGCTGTTGGAAAGCAATTTAACAGCGATAAAAAAAGGAATGGATTTTGTAGCTTCAAACTAAAAATATGCATTATAAAAAGACCTGAAAAACTCCACTAGGAGCTTTCAGGTCTTCTTGTTATTTCTTCGGTTCTTATATTATCCTATTGTTCCAGGTAAAATTTAACAGCTTTCCAATTTAAGTAGTCAACCAATGTTTTAGAAACCTTCTTAAGGCCTTCCATATCTTCTTCATCAAAACGATTTATCACAGGGCTGTCAATGTCCAAGACTCCCATTACTTCATCTTCAACGATCAGTGGTATTACAATTTCAGATCTTGAATCCGGATCACAAGCAACGTGCCCTTCAAATGCATGTACATCTGCTACCAATTGTATTTCTTTCTTGTGTGCTGCAGTTCCACAAACGCCTTTTCCATAAGACAAATGTACACAGGCAGGTTTTCCCTGAAAGGGTCCCAGGATCAGCTCATCGGTACCTTTAGTCAGATAGAAGCCTACCCAATTAATTCCATCCATTAACTGGTTCATCAGTGCCGCTGCGTTGCACAAATTAGCCAGCCAATCAGTCTCAGATGACAGGATTCCAACAAGTCGCATGTTCATAAAACGATAAAGTTCTTTTTTACTCTTAAA
Organism: Clostridiaceae bacterium; assembly: GCA_011390155.1. GTDB lineage: Bacteria > Bacillota > Clostridia > Peptostreptococcales > Tindalliaceae > Anoxynatronum. The sequence goes on along the minus strand of JAABSW010000001.1, from coordinate 313,461 downwards.
TTCAGGTATTTTCAATGCTTCCATTGATTACATCCTTTCGTAATAGCATTATAAATCATGCTCTTTCTATTTCAGTATCTCCCAAGGGCTAATAAATGTCAATCGGGGTTGAATCACCTTATCTGTTATTTACTATATAGATGATTTCTTTTCAATTTCTACCACACATTCGGTTTTTACTTTTTCCACCAGATACTGGAGCCCGTCAATCACATGTGGTCGGATGTCTCCACCTACAAGCACGTACATAATGTCATCTCCAACCTGGAGCAAACCTTCATTAAGCCAAATTTTAACATAGTGAATTCCTTCTAATTCATATGTTTCTTCCACAGCACGATTGACTTTTTCCGCGTCAAAAGAAAATTCCATACTTTCAACAATCGTTCCATCATCCAGACCAAGTCTCACTTTCGCTTTTGGTGTTTCTCTAACAACGCCATTGTGAACCAAAAACATCCCGACTTTAGCTGAAATTGCGTCTGCCTTTGCATTTTTTAACCACTCATCGATTGATGGTGTTTTTTTTGTTTTTTGCTCATTCATTTTTGTACCTCCTAATTTTTATTCTACATAGACCTGGCATTAGGGACATTTTCCTTTTACTCTAATTTATTAATTTTAGTATAAATTCATTTTTAGTCTTGTCAATTATTTTGATTCCTTCAAATCGGTATATGGATTAAATTACAATCATTTCAGGCTTTCCAAGCCTATTATTTAGCTTTACGTGACATCAAGACCACCGTCTCAACGTGAGCTGAGTGGGGAAACATATCAATTGGTTGAATTTTTACTGTTTTGTATCCCTGTTCTTCAAGAATTTTTAAATCTCGGGCCAGTGTGGCAGGGTTACAAGATACATATACGATCCTGGAAGGATTCATTCTAACCATGGCCTCCAGCACTGTTTCATCGCAGCCTTTTCGTGGTGGATCAACGATAATCACATCCGGAGCATACCCGGCAGAAGCATATTTTGACATGACGACTTCTGCCTTACCTGCCACATATTCTACGTTTTTAATATTGTTTATCTCTGCGTTTATTTTTGCATCTTTCACAGCAGCTTCAACACTTTCAATACCTAAAACCTTACCGGCTTTTTGTGCTGCGAAAAGACTGATTGTACCAATACCACAATAGATATCCATCACATTATCCTTCTTGCTAAGACATGCAAATTCCAAAGCTTTATCATACAGTTTAATGGTTTGTTCAGGATTGACCTGAAAAAAAGCATGGGGTGAGATGCGAAACGTTAACTGATCAAGTCTGTCAGTCAAATAATTGCTTCCATATACAACATCTACCCGTGAACCCATCACAACGTTAGTTTTTTTCTTATTGTAATTAACACACACACTCACTAAACCCGGTATAACCTGCTTCAAGTTTTCCACAAGGTGTCCTTCATGAGGCAGTTTTTCTCCGTTAATCACCAAAATTACCATCACTTCTTCTGTTGTAAAGCCCACTTTTACCACCAAATGTCTGATTAAACCTTTGCCAGTATCTTCATCATATAATGAAATGTTATGTTCAACGATAAAAGCACGCATTACCTCTCTCACTTTATCAATGGTTGGATGTTGAATATAGCATTTCGTTGAATTAACAATATCGTGGGTACCCTGGCGATAAAAACCCATGACCACCCTATTGCCATTAATTCCAATGGGAAATTGTGCTTTGTTTCTGTAATTCCATGGGTCTTCCATGCCTATGATGGTTGAAACCGGCGTATTGATTTTGCCTATTCGTTGTATGGAATCTTTCACTCTTTTTTCTTTAAACTCAAGCTGTGTCTCATAAGCAAGTGACATCGTCTGGCAACCACCACAAATGCCAAATTTATCACATCGGGGGTGTACACGTGTTGACGAAGGGTTAATGATATTTTTTATCCTTCCAAACCCAAAATTCTTTTTTGTTTTAACGATTTCCACCTCAAGTTCGTCACCAGGCATTGCTGCAGGTATGAAAATAGGAAATCCGTCAACCTTGGCGACACCTTCACCTAAATGGCTTAAATCTTCAACAATCACTTTAACCAGTTTATCATTTCTCAAAGCTTCTCTTCCTCCCTATATTGATAATCCATCTCTTTACGTCCACTTAAACTTATCATATAATGTAAACACATGCACTTAACTTATGCCAAAACAAGAAAGCGAGTGTCTTCCATGCGATATTTTTTTAAAACAATTCTGCTGCTCCTTGTACTCAGTTTTGTGGGGGCAGGAACTGTGTTTTATACAGATACCATTAATCTTGACATAGATTCTTCCGATGAAAGTGAAGAACCTCCACAACTATCCTTGGAGTATGCTTTCCAGGATCATAGCAGCACATATTATTTGATTGATTTATGGATTGATCTTGAAGAAGGATTTGAATACACACAAAACTTAACTAATGCATTCTCAATCAAGTTGCTATCGCATAATGTAGAAATCGCTGACTTGTCTTCAGATTACGATTCCTGGTCTTCGACGGGAATGAGTGATACTGGTTCTGTGGATAAAGTCACAAACCAAATTGTTCTTGACCAAAATCTACTTGATCTTCCTGATGGAACATATGAACTGACTGTTACCCCAAGGACAGGGCATGCATTATCTGAGTATATAGAGGCAATTAGTATTCCAATACAATATACGTCAATAACTGATTACCAGTATGCCATCAATGAAACCCCTTCGCCCAACAACATCGGATTGACTCTGTATTTTCCTGATGAGTCATCAAACTATTTAGTGCCTATTACCAGGTTTGTGCCACAAACAAATACTACTTTACGAGAAACCGTCACTCAGCTGGAAAGTGGCCCCTCTGCCAACCTAGCCTTATTTGACCGTTCTCCTATTCCACCTGTACCTCGTATTCAGCTTTCCGGGGGAACTGCCAGTTTGTATTTATCTAGTCAGTTAGGTTTTTATAATGAGTATCCAAATGTAGCAAAAATGGCAGCCCGCAGCCTGGTTGAATCCCTTGGTAGCATACCTGAAGTTCAGCGTATTCAGTTTTATTTTGATAACCGAATTGTGGATGAAGGACTCACCGGAGTGCCAACTAATACCATTATTGAGCCAGAAAAACCACCATTTTTGTATGTAATCTACCGTGCTCCCAACGGTCGTGCTTTTTTAGTGCCATCCATCATTGATGAAACCGTTGTTTCAATAAATGAAATACTACAATTGCTTACATTTGACTATAATCCTGAATTTTACAGCACCGAAATTCAACCAACTATACCAGAAGAGGTAAAACTCATCAGTTATTCATTAGCAGAAGGCACGCTTATGGTAGATTTTAATCAAGCCTTTACTAATGTGTTTGCTAAAAATCTTCTTCAAGGACGCATAATGTTAGATTCCATACTCTTAACTTTAACTTCAGTTGAAGATGTCAATGATGTTTTAATCCGTGTTAACGGTGAGTTGCCGGAATTAGACACAGACATTTCCTTTATTGATCCACTGGAAGCACCTGCCTATATAAACCCAGAAGTATAACCAATCTATCTCTATCAATATCATACCATTAGTACGCACAACAATCAGCATCATGACATACCGGAAATTCAAATTGGACTTGTCTGAAGACAAGTCCAATTTATTTGCCGGTATTTATGTTGTGGCTTCGTTAACTATAGTACCTGTGTGCGACCACTATAAATCTGTCCACTAGCTGCATCAACGGTCACCAGGTCACCATCTTTTAGACTTGTAAGTGCATCCTTTACGCCAACCACTGTGGGCTTATATAAATTAAGACCAACAATAGCAGCATGACTTGTCAGTCCTCCAGTTACCGTGACAATGGCTGCTGCAACGTTCATTAATGGCACCAAATCCGACTCTGTTGAGTCTGCCACCAAAATATCACCTTCACTGAAACTCTTCCAGGTTTCGGGATCATTGGTAATAATTCTGACTTTACCTGTTGCAGCTTTCTTTCCGATACCCATTCCTGACACCAATACTTCACCAACAATATGAGCTTTAATCAAATTGGTTGTTCCTGCAACTCCTACTGGTACCCCTGCTGTTATTACCACCAGGTCACCATTATGAATCAAATCGCACTCTAACGCTTTTTTTATTGAACTGTCAATTATATCATCGGTGGAAGTCAAATGGGTGGTTAGTACTGAATACACACCCCAGGACAACGATAACTGTCTGGTAACCCTCTTATCTGTTGTCGCTGCCACAATCACTTGAGATGGTTTGAATTTTGATACCATGCGGGCTGTATGCCCTGATGATGTGGCAGTTACGATGGCAGTTGCACCTAAATCCATGGCTATGTTGCAGGTTGCATTGCTTATTGCGTCGGTAATACTTGTTTCTTTATGCAAATCTTTGCTTTGAAGCAATGTGCGGTAATCAATTGCAGATTCTGTACGTGTTGCAATTGATGACATGGTTTTTACAGCTTCTACAGGATATTTGCCGGCAGCCGTTTCACCAGACAACATAATTGCATCTGTTCCATCGAAAATGGCATTGGCCACGTCAGTGACCTCAGCGCGGGTTGGTCTCGGGTTTCTGATCATCGAATCAAGCATTTGTGTGGCAGTTATGACAGGCTTACCCACTTTGTTACACTTTCTGATCATGGATTTTTGTGCAAGGGGAACTTCCTCTGTGGGTATTTCTACACCCAGATCTCCTCTTGCAACCATTATACCGTCAGAAGCTTCAATTATTTCATCCAGATTGTCCATTCCCTGTTGATTTTCAATTTTAGAAATGATTTGGATATATCCAGCATTATGATCTTCCAAAATTTCTCTTATGGCTAAGACATCTTCCGATTTTCTCACAAAAGATGCTGCAATAAAGTCGATGCCATTACGTATACCAAATTCTATGTCTGCGCGATCTTTAGGCGTGATCGCCGGTAAATTTATTTTTACGTTTGGTACGTTGACACCTTTGTGGTTTTTAATAGTACCCCCATTCAGAACACGACATATGATATCCGTCTTATCTTTTATTTCCACAACTTCCATGGCCACAAGTCCATCATCGATGAGTATTGTATCTCCAGGCTCGACATCTCTTGGTAGTCCTTCATAGCTAACACTGCAGATATGCTTATTACCCATCACTTCCCTAGATGTAATTGTAAAAGACTGGTTTTCTTCCAATAACACTTCTGGTTCATCGAACTTGCCTGTTCTGATTTCAGGTCCTTTTGTGTCTAACAAAATTGCCACTGGAATTTTCATTTCACGTCTTACTTCTTTAATGATGTCGATCCTTGATTGATGTTCATCATGTGTACCATGGGAAAAATTAAGCCTGGCAACATTCAAACCATGAATGACAAGTTGCTGGAATATTTCCTTCGATTCACTTGCAGGTCCCAATGTGCATACAATTTTAGTTTTTTTCATAACAACCACTCCTTTACTACAACCCTTATAATATAACCCTTATATGGAAAGAATGTCCGCTAACTTGTAAGTAGCCATGTCTAACTTCTTTTCCATGGATAATGCTTCAGTTATGTCAATGTCAACCATCTCGTTGCATTTTATACCAACAGCCCGGTTGTTTTTACCCTCAAGGAGCAATTCGACAGCCCGGGCAGCCAAATGACTTGCTAAGATGCGGTCAGAAGCTGTAGGGCTGCCACCTCTTTGAATATGTCCCAAGATAGTAGCCCGGGTTTCCATACCTGTTTTTTCTTCTATAATCTTAGCCATTTCAACGGCACTACCAGCGCCTTCTGCCAATAGTATCAGGCTATGAAGCTTCCCTCTATTTTTGCCCCGAATTATCTTCCGACAAATCTTGTCAATATCATGGGGCATTTCTGGAAGCACTATGCTCTCTGCACCTCCGGCCAATCCACAGTAAAGTGCAATGTCGCCGCACCTTCTCCCCATTACCTCCACAATATTTACTCTGCCATGGGAGCTTGACGTGTCACGAATTTTACTAATAGCATCGACGACAGTATTAATAGCTGTGTCAAAACCTATGGTGAAGTCAGTATATTCCAAATCATTATCGATGGTTCCCGGTACACCGATACATGGGATACCGAGATCGTTCAGCTTACTTGCACCAGTCATTGACCCATCTCCACCTATAACAATTAGTCCATCAACATTAAATACATTTAATACATTCAAAGCCTTTTTACGTCCAGCTTCTGTCATAAATTCATCACTCCGTGCTGTTTGGAGCATTGTCCCACCTCGGTGGATTATATCTGCCACTGAAGAAAGTGTCATTTCTTCAAGTTTGGCATTAATTAATCCATCAAAACCTCTTCTAATGCCATAGACCTTGCATTCATTATAAATGGCGGTTCGAACAACGGCTCTAATGGCTGCATTCATGCCCGGCGCATCTCCACCGCTTGTTAGTACTCCAATTGTTTTCATTATTTTCCCTCCAATGTTAGCAACTTAAGTTGTTGGTCTAATTATGTCCCGCATGATCATTTTTTGACCAGGTTATGGTGTCATTATACCATTTTTATGGCTGCATCTCCAAATACATTTTTTAAAGCGTTGATCAGTTCATTATTATGCCTGATCCACAGCTTTTTCTCTGCCACAAGTCGCTGCCTGGTTGATTCGATGTATATTATTACAGGTATGCTTCCATGATATTGCTCTAAGAGAGGTTTAACCTGTTCTATTAAATGAACGTCTTCCGGATTTGAAATTTTAATCCATAATTTAGATAATTGACGATCAGTTGATATTATTTTGTTATTATGAACGAGGTTGGGTCGAAACTTGTTACTCATTTGGCTTTTTTTCCATGAAGAGATTTCATCAATACCAGACATATGATTTATTAACAATTTGGGAGCTTCTTCATCTTTATAGTCTAGTAACCCCTCAACAATAACAATCTCATCCAACTGAACCAGGGAGAGGTAGGTTTCCAGTGTTTTGGGGAAAATAATACACTCTATGCTTCCAAAAACATCTTCCAGTTGTATAATAGCCATCATTTGATTGTTACGAGTTGTCTTCATATTTTTCGTCATGATAATGCCGCCAACAATCAGAGATTGACGGTCTTTAAAAGGGCTTGACTCTGGTGATTCAAGCATATCAATAAAATCTCTGCTGTCAGCGGTAATCAAATTTTTCAACACTTCCTGATAAGCAAATAATGGGTGCCCGCTTAAATACAGTCCCAATACCTCTTTCTCCATTTTTAGTCTGATGCTCTCAGAAAAGTCTTCAATATCAGGATAAATAATATCTGCCTGACTATTGAATCCATCAGTTATCCCAAAAAGATCCAGTTGTCCAGCAAGGTTATTTTTTCTATTTCTAACAGCACTCTCAAGCACATTTTCATAGATAGACATAAGTTGTGCTCTATTGGCCCCTATGCTGTCGAAAACACCAGCCTTTATCATGCTTTCGATGGCTCTTTTATTCAAATCTTTTGCATTCATCCGTTCACAAAAATCTGTAAGTCCTTTGAAAAAACCATTGGCGTTCCTTTCAGAAACCATTTGATCAATCATTGAACCACCCACATTTTTAACCGCAGCCATGCCAAATCTAATTGATCCATCTTCGACAGAAAAACCACTGATGCTTTTGTTTAAATCAGGTGGCAATACCTGGATATCCTGCCTGCGGCAATCATAAATATACTCAGCAACTTTCGTTGATTGACTCATCACACTGGTCATTAACGCTGCCATGAATGCGACTGGATGACGAACTTTTAAATAGGCAGTTTGATAAGCAAGCACCGCGTAGGCCGCAGCATGTGATTTGTTGAAGGCATATTTTGCAAAATCTATCATGTCGTCATATATCATGTTAGCAATGTCAGCAGGTATTCCTCGTGCCACACAACCTTCAATTTCTGGCGATCCATCTTGATGATGCTTTCCATAGATAAAGAACTGTCTTTCCTCTTCCATCACATCCATTTTCTTTTTACTCATGGCACGTCTTACCAAATCACTTCGTCCATAGCTATAACCAGCCAAATCCCTCACCACTTGCATGACCTGCTCTTGATAGACAAGACAACCATAAGTAACGTTTAAAATTGGTTCCAAAGCTCTGTGAAGGTATTTGACTTGTTTGGGATTATTTTTGTTTCGTATATACTTAGGAATCGACTCCATTGGACCTGGTCTAAATAACGATATCCCTGCCACAATATCTTCAAATCCACTGGGCTTCAATTCCTTCATGAATTGGATCATCCCGTTGCTTTCCAGCTGAAAAACACCCAGGGTATCTCCTTTTCCAATTAGTTCATAGACACTGGCATCATCATATTCACAGCTTGAAAAATCAATCGTTATTCTTTCAGTAGCTTTAATAATTTCCAAGGATTGTTGAATCACAGTTAAGGTTCTTAGCCCTAAAAAATCCATTTTTAACAGTCCAAGTTCTTCCAGTATTCCCATGGAAAACTGAGTGGTAATACTGTTTTCATGCATATACAAAGGGACATGCTCGCTTAATTGTTTTTTTGATATAACGACTCCAGCTGCATGTGTTGAAGCATGCCTCGGTGTTCCTTCCAATTTTCTTGCCATGTCAATCAGGTATTTAGCTCGTTCATTCTCAATCGTTAACTGCTGTAGTTGGGAGTTCACTTCCAACGCTTTATTAATAGTCATGCCTAAAACCATTGGTATCATTTTTGCTATCTGGTCCACTTCACCATAAGGCATATGAATCACTCGTCCAACGTCACGTATCGCTGCTCGCGCTGCCATTGTTCCAAAGGTGATAATTTGAGCCACATGGTCGTGCCCATATTTTTCCTTGACATATTCGATCACTTCTTCTCGTCTCTCATAACAAAAATCGATGTCGATGTCTGGCATGGAGATTCTCTCAGGGTTTAAGAACCTCTCAAAAATAAGCTTATATTTAAGAGGATCAATATCCGTTATTTTTAGAGCGTATGCTACCAGACTGCCCGCTGCACTTCCTCTTCCTGGTCCAACGGGTATTCCATGGTCACGGGCATATTTGATAAAGTCCCATACAATCAGAAAATATTCAGCATACCCCATTTGAAAAATGACATCCAGTTCCATCATAAGGCGTTCATTAATTTCATTGTTTAATTCTGAGTATCTTTCCTTCAATCCATTAATGCAGATCTCTTTTAAGTATTCATTTGCAGTAATATCGTTGGAAACCTTGTACTCGGGCAAATGAATTGTGTCAAAATCAAAGTCAACATTGCACCGCTGGGCAATGTCCCAGGTATTATCAATTGCCTCAGGTACAGCATAAAAAAGTTGACGCATTTCATCTTCAGTTTTTAAATAGAATGAATCACTTGGAAACTTCATACGATCGTCATTGTTTTGGGTTTTTCCAGTTTGTATACACAGCAAAATATCGTGTGCCTCTGCATCTTCCTGTTTAATGTAGTGTACATCATTTGTCGCAACCAAAGGGATATCCGTTTCACTGCTCAAGCGAATAAGTTCTTTATTTACAAGCTTCTGATCTTCTATGCCATGGTCCTGAAGTTCCAGATAAAAGTTATTTCTCCCGAATATTTTGTCAAGTTTTATAGCGAGATCTTTTGCTTCATTATATTGACTGTTTAAAATTAATTGTTGAATATCACCAGCAAGACATGCACTAAGACATATGATGCCTTCGGAGTATGTTTCTAATATATGATAATCAATTCTTGGTTTGTAGTAGAATCCTTCAATAAATCCAAGTGAAACAAGCTTAATAAGATTTTGATAACCAACCTGATTTTTTGCCAACAACACCAAATGACCCTGATCCTTATCACGAGCAGGGTCTTTGTCTTTCATTAATCTTGATGATGTATATACTTCACAACCAATGATTGGTTTAATATTTCTTTTTTTAGCTTCCTTGTAAAAATCAACAACACCAAACATAGTCCCGTGATCGGTGATGGCCATTGCTTTCATACCAATTGATGAGGCGTAATTCATTGCTGAGCCCATGGTTGTAAAGCCGTCTAACAAACTGAACTCTGTGTGAACATGAAGGTGCACAAACATAGTATCACCCATAACATTAGATTATTGTCGAAAGATTAGTCATTGTTTAAATCTTTCTCATGCTTCAAATACATGACTGCTTCCAAAACGCCTCCAGCAATATCCCTCGACCTTTGGGATAAACGATAGCACTGTTCCGGCGAAACTTCTGAATCAATTTCCACAACCTTTAAGCCTTTCCATACGGAAGATCCATTTTGAATGATTCCTCTTACAATGCCACTGTTTTGTGCCAATATTTTATGTCCATTAATTTCGGCTACAATTTGACCTTTTTTAACCATGTCACCAATGTCAGCATATGTTTTAATGTTTCCTTCCACAGGGGTATTTATCACCTTATTGCTGTCAACACCTTCACTTTCACCAGGAATTTCAGTTTCTGGTTCAGCTGTTCCTTCGAATATAAGTCTGCCAAGGTCATGTCCTTTTCTTGTTTCTATCACAATATCAACATCTACCCCAGCAGTAAACCCAGGTCCTGTAGCTATGGTTATAGCAGCCATATCGCGATTCGTTCCAATGTTCTTTCGTGCCATGATGGCATCAACCAGAACATCCACTGGGATTTCTCTTAATATATTACATTCTGAATCAATAATCACTGGTATTTCTTTTCTTTCCCATGCTTCCATAATTTCTTCAGCTTCGTTCACCTTTATCCCTTTAATTCCCTGTACAGTCATTTCCCCTTGAAAAACTGCCTGGGCATAAGCAACTGTTCGACGGATGGAAATCGGCGTGTCATTCTCAATAATAAATACTTTAAAACCACTACGTTGCATCTTATGCGCAATAGCAGTCCCAACTTCTCCACCTCCGCGGATGGCCACGATATCCCGCAACATGAAATCAACTCCCTTTTCTTTATTAATGCGCTGCGGCGTTTTTATAGTCACTATTATTATACGCTATTCAGCCAACAAAATAAATGAAGAAAACGTCTTTCATCGATTTGAAAGACGTTAAATAATTTCCACACCTAGATTTCGAGAGAGATCAACCACCTTATACTCCTTTACAGGCTTTCCCCAAGAGTCTGTTGTGACCTGCACCAATGGCCTTGTTGGCCAGTTTGCATTGTTGGATAATACACTGGCTTCTTCGCCTGTTGATAACCTCACCATCATCCCTGATGAATAAATTCTAATATGCTTAATGAATTGTTTTAGCAGTCTAAAATCAAATTGTCGGTCACCCATACAAATTAAATATTCAAGTGCTTGCTGTGGAGATATTTTCTTCTTATACACCCTGTCTGATGTTAATGCATCATAAACATCACATATTGCTACCATTCTTGCTGCCATCGGTATTTCTTCTCCAGCAAGTCCTGATGGATAACCAGCACCATTATACCACTCATGATGATAGCGAATGACATCCAGTACCTGTTCAGATACTTCATTCAAATTATTAACCAATGCTGCACCCAAAGTTGCATGCTGTTTCATTTCGTCATATTCTTTCTGCTCCAAAGTGCCTTTTTTATTTAACACTTCCTGGTTAACAAATAATTTACCAATGTCATGAATGATGGCTCCCAGGCCCAGGTCTTTTAATGATTTTTCTTCTATCCCCATCGTTGTTCCTAAGATAAGGGTTAACACACAAACATTAACTGAATGACCAAAAGTATAATCATCGATAGCTCTTAAATTCGTCAAGTTTAACAGCATATCATCATGTGATAATATTTCATTAAGAATAGTCTCAACTTGAGTTCGCATTGATTCGATTTCTAGAATATGCGATTGATATGTATTGGTCATTGAAGTTCTGACAAAATCGATTGCCTTATTCCGCGTTTCATCCTTAATGACGGAAACCACTTCAACAGACTCCAAATTAGGCCATTGTATGAAAATTTTATCGACACGATTTGTTTTCAATTGATCAATGTTTTGTGAATAGATCATGTCGCCGTCCTTCATAAGCAACAATCCGCTGAGATTATAAACAGGCTTTGCCAACTTCATTCCTGGTTTTAGTATGTCACAACTGACCTCTAGCATGGACAACCTCCTTGCCTGAAGGGAATTTTCATATTGTTGTTAGTATTAATTAAATATTCCAATTTACATTATAACCTTTTAGAACGCTTATGAACAGCCATTTTTCATGTTTAAACATTATTTTATAGTTTTTTTTTCATTTTAAGTTTCTTTTCTATCTGTTCCAGCTTCCGAAATCGGTGATTAATACCAGATTTTCCAACTTGAGGGTTCAGATGTTCTCCAAGCTCTTTCAGACTGGCCTCAGGGTATTTTAAGCGGGCGATTGCGATATCTCTAAGTCTCTCCGGCAAATATTGAATACCAATACGTTTGTCAATAAAATTAATCATTTCCACCTGTCTCATTGAGGCTTTTACTGTTTTACTTAGATTAGCTGTTTCACAATTAACGATGCGATTTACGTTATTTCGCATCTGCTTAAGAATCCTGATATTTTCCAGTGCAAGCAGTGCATGATGTGCACCCATGATATTCAATAGATCAACAATCTGTTCGCCTTCTTTCAGGTACAATACGAAATGTCCTTTTCTTTCTATCATTTTTCCCATCAAACTAAAGTGTTTTAGTAGTTTGTGAATCGTGTCGATATGCTGCTCTTTTGACGAGACAAATTCAAGGTGGTAGTTCTTTTCTGGCGAACTAATGGAACCGCCTCCTAAAAATGCACCCCTTAAAAACGCTCTTTTACAACAACGATTTTTCAGTATCCTGTTTGGCCATTCATCAGATAAACGATGGCCTTCTGAGGTTTTTTCCAGTATTTCTGTTTCTTTAAGAAGATGCAAACTTCCTTTCGCATCATGAATCAAAAGAACATATTGCTTACCTTTATTGAACCTGGGCGTTTGTCTGATTTGAATTTCTGCACTAAATCCGTAAGCCTTTTTTACAAGTTTAAATATTTTTCTGGCTGTGGAAGGATTTTCTGTGCTCAGTTGAATTCTTAATTCATTTCGACCTGCAAATTCCAATGTTCCAGACATCCTTATGAGAGCTGATAATTCAGCTATCATACAACAGTTTTTTTCTGGTATAATTCTGGCTAACTCTTCTTTTGTGTCTGTAGAAAATGACATCAGATGTATTCCCTTTCTTGATCCTTCTCATTATCTTTTTTCTCAACTCTATCAATGCCTTTTTGAACCATCCGACGTTCATCCGGGTATTTGATCATTTCCAGTACTCTTCCCATATGAACAAATCTTGCTTCTACAAATCCTTCGTTTTTTTGAGGAAAACATTTCATTGTTCTGGACCTCATAAAAAACCAGTGGACTGTTTTATAAATACTTTCATTTTTTGCCCAACTAGCCTGATAGACATAGTGAATTGCACCAAGGTAATGAATAACTTCGGCTTTCACACCTGACTCTTCTGATACCTCTCTCAGTGCCGTGTCCCGAATTGTTTCATTTGGCTCCACCTTGCCTTTTGGTAGAACCCAGTCGCCGTTGTATTTTCTAAGCAATAGTACTGCGTTGCCGAAAACAACGACTCCACCAGCGCTGGTTTCATATCTCATCAAATCATCCTTTATCCCACACCAACATACATCAGCGCGTTTAAAATACAAAATCATTATTTTCTGAAACAGTCACTCATCAAATCATTTAAGACTTATACATTTTTCATTGAGTCGATTAGTTGGCTGTGAATTAATCTTGATACTTTTAGTGCGTCATGACGCACATAATTACTTTTTACTTCAACGGCTTCAACTTCCAGGAACTTAATATTTTTTTTCTTAAAGTAGCTTCTATCCTCATCGCCTGGCAATACCATTTCTGCTCCTTCATCCTGGTATTTTTTCATGACATCTTCTGAAACCTTCTGAGAATTTGCTAGTACCAGGTCCAACTTTTCAAGACCTGTATTTTTCATCAGTTCTTCAACGTGTTGATGAACTGAGAAGTGATCTGTCTCACCAGGCTGCGTCATTAAATTTGGAAGGTATACAACCAAACCTTTTGATTTATTGATCTTATCTGTTACCTGATTTATCAATAAATTGGGAATGATACTGGTAAACAAACTTCCAGGGCCAAGAATAATCACTTCTGCTGTTTCGATTGCTGCGATCACTTCCGGCAAAGGTGATGGTCTCCGGGGTCGTAAAAAAACAAAATCGATGGGACTATTCTCCTCTATTGATTTAATGGGAATCTTCGATTCTCCTTTGATAACTTTACCATTCACTAGCTGAGCGAAGAGTGTGATATCCTCCAACGTCACAGGATAAACGCGTCCTTTTACAGCTAACACTTCCCCCATTTTTTTTACAGCCTCTTCAAAGTTTTCACTAATTCCATTCATTGATGCAACAAAAAGATTTCCAAAGCTTTGTCCTTTAAGAGCGCCTTCTGTAAAACGATATTGAAGCAATGCCTCCATGGTTGGTTCCATTTCGGCTAACGCCAGCAAGCAACTCCGAATATCTCCCGGCGGTAACATGCCCAGGTCTTCTCTGAGAACACCCGATCCCCCACCGTCATCGGCCACAGTCACTACTGCGGAAATGTTGCTTGTGATCTGTTTCATTCCTCTTAAAAGAACTGAAAGCCCTGTGCCTCCTCCTATAACAACAAATTTTGGCCCTTTTGAGAGCACCTGTCGATCATACACCATTTGGGCGAGACGCGCTCCTTCAGTTTGAACATGGTCCGTTTTAGGTGTCTTGTCAAGGTTTTTCATCAATGACACGGTCCCCTGCTTAACAGAAATAATCAAAATTGATATGCCCATCAGAGCCAGCACTAACGCCAAAGGGTATATAGACTCAGCCGATAGATTCATCATGATCGGAATGTTTCTCATAGATAGCCCGAAGGCGATAGCCACCATAATAATTCCAACCGATCCTAAAATCAGCCATCTTTTCATATTCAAACCAGGTTTTAGCCAATAGATCAGTTTCATTTTATCACCTTATTCAATGTCCCTGTGTTCAACGATGATTCGATAATCTTTAGCCCTTAATCGTTTGGCTAATTCGATCACTATGGTAACTGATCGGTGTCTACCTCCAGTACAACCAATTGCAACAACAACCTGGTGCTTTCCCTCTTTTATATATTGTGGAATTAAGAAAAGCATTAAGTCTTGCAATTTATTTAAAAATTCTTCAGCTAACTGATTGTTCATCACATAATTTCTGACTTTTTCTTCCAAACCGGTATAACTTTTTAATTCATCATCGTAATGCGGATTTGGTAAAAACCGTACATCCATTACGATATCAGAGTCCAGCGGCAACCCATGTTTAAAACCAAAGGATGACAAGGATATAATAAAATGTTTGCGTTCTCCGCCCTCCAGAAAAAGATGTCGTAGTTCTTCTTTTAACTGGGTTGGATTAAGCCGGCTTGTGTCAAGAATGATTTCTGCCATCGATTTTACACGTGCTAACTTGTTCCGTTCTATTCTAATACCTTCACCAATTGACCCTTCCCGGGACAAAGGATGACTTCTTCGGGTTTCTTTAAAACGTTTTATTAATACCTCATCACTTGCATCTAGAAATAAGATTTCATAATCATAACCCAGTTCTTTGAAATCCTCTAAACTAGTGAAAAGTTCATCAAAAAACAAACCGCCTCTGATATCCATTACCAATGCGATTTTATCTATACTACCTTTTGTTTTTTCGCATAATTCACCAAATTTAGGAATCAGTGCAGGCGGAAGATTGTCGATGCAGTAGTATCCCAAATCTTCCATACATTTGACTGTCAAGCTTTTACCGGCTCCGGATAAACCTGTAATAATAACAAACTTCATTTATTCACCACTTTCATGATACGCCAACAACCCGTAATTCAGCTTCTAAATCGACATTAAATCTTTCTTTAACCTTTTTTTGTATCAGCTCCATTAACCGAACAACATCCTCAGCTGTGGCGTTTCCAGTATTAACAATAAAACCTGCATGCAACTCTGAAACCATAGCGCCACCTATAGAGGCTCCTTTTAACTGGCAATCTTCAATCAATTTCCCGGCAAAGTATCCTTCAGGTCGTTTAAACACACTTCCTCCGCTGGGCATATAGTAAGGTTGTTTGGTGATCCGTCGTTGCCAATAATCGTCCATGATGAATTTAATCTGCTTATAACTGCCTTTCTTAAACTGTAATTTTGCAGATAGTATAATTTCTTTCGTTTTTTGCACCCGACTGCTCCTGTAACCCAATTCCAACTCCTCCCGGGACAACTCCTTAACCAGTCCTTCGTGGTTCATCACTCTGCATGAAACCAGAATATCTTTCATTTCCCCGCCATACGCACCGGCATTCATGGCCAATGCACCACCTAAGGTGCCGGGAATGCCTGCGGCAAATTCAAAACCAGCTAATGAATGCTGCAACAGTGTCTGAGAAAGACTTCTCAGTGTTACCCCCGATTGTACAAATATATATTCTTGATGCAAATATACCTTGTTAAAACCCCGTCCAAGTTTAACAACCACACCCCTTATACCGATGTCAGACACTAACATATTACTGCCTTTACCCATAATCAAAACAGGAATAGCCTGACGTTCACACAATTGGATAATTTGTTGAAGTTCATCTTCATTCTTGGGAACCACCAACACGTCTGCCGGCCCCCCTATCTGAAAGGAAGTGTGCTTACTCATGGGTTCATCAATAAAAACTCTCTCGGAATGAATAACACTGTAAACTGATCTAATGATGCTTTCTAACATCGGGATTTCACCTCATTGTTTTATGATTGTCATCTGATAATATTATATCCGTTTGTTCAGTTTGAGTCAATTCAAGGGGTTCGAATGACCACTGAAGAACCTTTTTTTAGCCTGCCCCCTTTTTTTATACCAGCATAGTAAATGTATTTGATCCATTGGCAAGACTGGTTGTTCATCATAAACAAAGGACAATGTTGGTGACATCGATGTTTTTTACGTAATACAAAAAGCTTGACACCATCTATGTCAAGCTCAACACCCACTTTCATCTGGTTTTCTTCGTCACTGTTCATTGAAATAATAAGGTTCGGTTCAAAGCGGTTGTGGCAAAATCCTTTATGAATACTCTGTCTGGCTTCCAAGTATGCCTTATTACTTATTAGACTCACATCATTTTTATCATGACTGGAATCAACCTCAGATTTAAAAACCATCTCATCATTTTTAGTCCATTCATTGTTATCGTTTTTAGATTGTATCATCTCCACTTTGATGGTGAATCAACCTCCTATTTGACACATATTACGCGTAGTACAAATATTTTCCTGATCCAATTGATGCTTCTCAGGCTTATGGTCGATGGCCTGAGCAATAACGCGAGTGATTTGCTGCTCTGGTTTATTCAAAACGGTTCTTAAGTCAATTTCTTCGTTGCTATGCAAGCATGGTTTGAGCTTTCCATCGCTTGTCAGTCTTAAACGGTTGCATTCATGACAAAAATGATGGCTGATTGGATTGATAAAACCAATGCGTCCTTTTGCCCCCGGTAAACGGAAATATTTTGCAGGGCTTCCTTTTTCAGCGACTTCTGTCACCATGAGGCCCAAGCGATCAAGCAATGTTTCGTTGGAAATGAATCGCTCTTTTGCCCATTGACTTGCCTGCCCAACAGGCATTAATTCAATAAATCTGACATCAATGGGCCGATCAATTGTCATAGCAGCAAAATCCGACACTTCATGGTCATTCAAGCCTCCTATGACCACGGTATTGAGTTTCAGAGGAGTCATTCCCAGATCCAAAACAGTATCAATACCTTCAAGTACATCAGACAAATTACCGCCTCTGGTGATTTCTTTATACCGCGCAGGATCCAAAGAATCGATGCTTATGTTGAACCTGGTTAACCCTGCTTCTTTAAGTGGTTTTGCCATTTTTTTCAAAAGCGAGCCATTTGTAGTCATGGCTATTTCTTTTATGCCATCCACCTGTTTTATCTGTTCAACCAATCCTATGATTCCATTACGTACCAGCGGTTCGCCGCCAGTGATTCTAATCTTTTCTATGCCCAAAGGCACACTCGCTTTTACGATTGCTACAATTTCCTCGAAACTTAACAGTTCTTCATGAGGTTTTTTCTCAACTCCATACTCAGGCATGCAATACTGGCACCTCATGTTGCATAAATCAGTGACAGATATGCGCATATAAGTTATGTTTCTATGATAACGATCAGCCATGGGTTATCCTCCTGACTCAGAATCATTCATATTATTTTTCATAAAAAAAAGAATCCAGAAAGGATCCCCAACGGGTTTTTCCTTTCCATCACGGGAGGCATAAAAATTTCTTTTTATACCCATTGGTTAATGACCATAGGAACGAGTTCCCTTAGATTCATTAACTCGGAAAACTTATATACGTTTGATTATATCATTCATTTCTTTCAAATAAAACCCTTTCATTGCCAGTATATAGATTAAATCGATTTCCTCTGGCAAATCCAATAATTGTCAAATTAATATTTGTTGCAATTTCAATAGCTAAGTCTGTAGGTGCAGATCTTGATACAAGGACACCAATATTAATCCTTGATGCTTTTAGAACTATCTCTGAAGAGATTCGTCCGCTTACCAATAACCACTCTTCTGTTATTGTTTGTTGAGAAGTTAAAACCTGTCCAATGATTTTATCGAGAGCATTGTGTCTTCCAATATCTTCGTGAAAACAAACCAAATCTTCATTTAAATATAATGCACATGCATGAACCCCACCAGTATCAATGAATAATTTTGACCTCTTTTGAAATTCAGAAGCTTTTTTGATGATGGTTTCAGCTTTAATCGTTGCACTACTCGTAGATGGTTTGGTGGTCAGCGAGTCAAGTACGTCATAAAAAACTGTACCTTTGCCACAACCAGTGGTAATCGTTCGTTTTCCTTTCATCTTATCCCTCAACACAACATTTTCGTTAACATATAAAAATATTTTTCCTTCTTCTTCTTTCAAATGCCATCTGTCAATATCATTAATGGTTTTTATGATACTTTCCGAATACATGAATCCAACGGCCAGGTAGTATTGGTTTTCTCCAGAACACAAAAGTGTAATCCATTCAGTGTCATTTAGATATATTGTAAGTGGGTATTCAACAATAACTGTGTCTTCCTCTTTCATAACTCCTAATGCTGAATATTTAATGATTGGCACTTTTTTAGTAATTTTCTCTGGTTTTTGAGTCATGATATCCTCCACTCAACATCTCTTATGCATAAAACTATGCCCGATATCATAGTAGATATCGGACGTAGTCTATTCATGCCACGGTTATTCATCCTCCCCATGGTTGGGTCATATAGTCATCCATTAATCGTTGGTATTCTTGCTTGAACATTCTTTCATGTCCTCTTTCCCAGAGAGCCAAGGTACTAAACAGCTTTTTGGCATTTTGATCATCAGATTGATCAGCAGTGTCCTGATAAAATTCAGCAAAATCCTTTTCCATCAAATAGGCTGTTCGCAGCACGCTCATATCCGGAATCATTGACTCAGTCATCTGTTGACCTAATTGCTCAGACTCAGCCCGGTCTTCAAAAATATTTTTTTCCCGGTCAAGATCAAAATCAACTTCCTTAAATATTTTGTATTGTTCAAAGTGATCCAACTGCTCTTTCAGGTATTCATAGTGGTCCATTTCAATTTCAGATAACCTCAATAACATGTCTTTTGCACTGGCTAAATTCACTTTCTCTGCCTGCTGACGAAAAAAATCAACACCTTGCAACTCTCTCTCCATGGCATAACGAATAATATTCTTGTAGTTTTGATTCACAAAAGCACCTCCTTAATATCAACTTATAACCATCATACCCATTTATGTTACTACCTATACTTACATACAATTAATCTGCTTTTTCAATATTAACCCCGGTTACTTTAAGTCCTGGAATTTTACAGTATTTATCCAACTCATCCCCATTGGTAAGTACATTGGCTCCACTGTCCCAGTGGAAAGGAACAAAAACAACTTCTTTATTAACGCGGTCAGTCACCTTAGCTTTCATGGTCACAGAACCTCTTCTTGATGTTACCTTTACCACTTCTCCATCAGTTATTCCTTTCTCTTGAGCCAAGGATGGATTGATTTCTGCATAAAGCTCTGGTGCTATTAGATTAATACCTTCGGTTTTACCCGTCATCGTTCTTGTATGGTATTGGTAAAGCATCCTGCCTGTCGTCATCACCAACGGATACTTATCCTCTCCTATTTCCAGAGATTCAAGGTGTTCAACAGGTTTTAAGAATCCTGCACCTCTTGCAGGTTTACCTGCATGAAGCACATTAGTTCCTGGGTGATCCAATGTTGGGCATGGCCATTGAATACCTTTATTTTTGATCCGTTCATACGTGACCCCTGCGTACTGCGGTGTTAGTTGACGGATTTCCTCAAATATTTCTTCAGCACTGTTAAAATGCTCTTCGTATCCCAGGCGATTCATCAATTCCATAAAGATGATCCAATCAGGTTTAGCTTCACCAGGAGCTTCAACAGCCTTTCTCACCCTTTGTATGCGTCTTTCAGTATTTACAAATGTTCCATCTTTTTCTGCAAAAGAAGCTGCTGGCAATACCACATCTGCCAATTCTGCTGTTTCCGTCAGGAACAAGTCCTGTACTACTAAAAACACTTTATCCAGTGCTCTTTCTGCATGATGTGTATCGGGATCAGAAATCATAGGGTTCTCTCCGCAAATATAAAGCATTTTAACGCGATCTTCATCGATTGCTTTAAAAGTCTCAGTGACAGTAAGTCCAATTTTATCAGAAAGCTTGACACCCCAAGCCTGTTCAAATTTTTCTCGAGCTCCTGTATTGGTAACGGGCTGATACCCTGTATAGACGTTGGGAAGAGCTCCCATATCACAGGCACCTTGCACATTGTTTTGACCCCTTAACGGATTAACACCAGTCCCCACTTTACCGATATTACCCGTTATCAAAGCAAGGTTTGACAGACTCATAACTGTTTCTGTTCCATTTGTGTGCTGGGTAATTCCCATGCAATAAAGGATTGAAGCTGCTTCAGCACTTGCATACATGATAGCTGCTTCTCGAATGAGGTATGCTTCAACGCCAGTAATTTCTGCCGCATATTCCAGCGAGTATTTTTTAAGGCTCTCAACCAGTTCTTCGTAATTTTCTGTGTTTTCTCTAATGTATTTATCGTCTTGCAGGCCTTCGTTTATAATAACATTCATCATGGCATTGTGTAGTGCAATACTCGTACCAGGCTTGATTTTCAGGAAAATATCCGCTTCTTCTGCCAATGGAATTTTTCTCGGATCGGCTACAATAAGTTTTGCACCATTTCTGGCTGCTCTTTTTATCTGAGCACCAATTACGGGATGAGATTCTGTTGTGTTTGATCCTGTCACAAATAAAGCATCTGCTTTTTGTATATCTGCAATACCATTGGTCATTGCTCCGCTTCCCAGTGTAGTTGCAAGACCTGCAACTGTAGAGGAATGTCAGAGACGCGCACAATGATCAATGTTATTTGTTCCAATCACAGCACGCATTAACTTGGTCATCAAATAATTTTCTTCTGTTAAGGCCCTGGCAGATGAAAATCCCGTGATGGCATCGGCACCGTCACTTTCTTTTACTTCTGTGATTTTATTGGCGATAACATCATAGGCTTCATCCCAGGAAACTTCTTCCAACACACCATTTTTTCTTACCATTGGTTTTTTCAATCTTGATGAATGGTTTATAAAGTCGTAGGAAAAACGGCCCTTTACACATAGCATTCCATCATTGGAATGTCCTTTGACCGGTTCAACCTCCACAACTTTATTATCCTTAACAAGCAATTCCATTTGACAACCAACGCCACAATAGGAACAGGTTGTTTTCACCTTATCTATTTCCCAATAACGAAATTTTTCCTTTCGTTTAGGCATCAACGCGCCTACAGGACATGCTGCGACGCAGTTTCCACAAGATACACATGTTGATTTAGCCAAACCCAGGTCAAAAGGTGTTCCAACGTGTGTTTCAAACCCCCTGTCAACAAAACAAATGGCATCAGTATTTTGCACCTGAGAACAAACGTATACACATTTTCCACAAAGAATGCACTTGGTCTGATCAGCATAGTAGAACTCGTTGGATGTGTCTTTCTCATATTTCTTTTTCTTTCCATCAAAAGAACTTTCTTCGATATCATACTGATAACAAAGGTCTTGCAATGTACAACGTCCAGCTTTTTCACATGTCAAACAATCTAATGGATGATTGGCCAGCATGAGGTCCAGTATTTCCCTTCTTGCTGTAATAACAGATTCACTTTCCGTGTGGACAACCATACCATTGGAAGCAGGAGTGCTGCATGATGCAACCAAAGACCTGGCTCCTTCCACCTCTACAACGCAGATGCGACATGATCCATGGGGTTTAAGCCTTTCGTCATGACATAGCGTTGGAATTTTAACCCCAATGCTCGATGCAGCCTGATAAATGGTGCTGCCTTCTTTGATTTCAACTTCGAAACCATTTATATTCAAAGTGATCATTCTAATCCTCCTTTGCTAATAAATATAATTTCACTTATCCCTTCTTAATAGCTTTAAAGGGACAAGCATCCATACAAGCACCACATTTTATGCATTTGTCCTGATCGATTAAATAAACTTCTTTTCCTTTAACTCCACTGATACAGTTTACAGGACATTTTGCTGCACAAATACCACATTTCTTGCACAAGTCGGGTACCACCAGGTATTGTAACAAGGCCGAACACACACCGGCAGGGCATTTATGATCAAGAACATGTGCCTCGTATTCATGTCTGAAGTACTTGAGAGTGGATAATACAGGATTCGGTGCTGTCTGGCCTAATCCACAAAGAGAGGCTCCCTTAATGGTTTTCGCCAGGGTTTCCAGTTTTGCTACATCATCCATTGTCCCTTTACCATCAACAATTTTATCAAGCAATTCGTGCATACGCTTAGTGCCTTCTCTACAGGGAGTGCACTTTCCGCAGGATTCTTCTTCAGTGAAGTCCAAAAAGAACCTGGCAACATCAACCATACAGTTATCTTCGTCCAATACAATCATCCCTCCGGAACCCATCATTGAGCCCAAAGCAATCAGATTGTCATAGTCAATCGGTGTATCCAAATATTCCGCTGGAATGCAACCACCGGAAGGTCCCCCCGTCTGGACTGCTTTAAAAGCCTTCCCGTTTGGAATGCCACCTCCAACATCATAAATAGCTTCTCTCAAGGTTGTCCCCATTGGTATTTCCAGCAACCCAGTATTATTTATTTTTCCTGCAAGGGCAAACACCTTGGTTCCCTTGGATTTTTCAGTACCGATACTTGCAAACCATTCAGCGCCTTTTAAAATTATTTGTGGAATGTTAGCAAAGGTTTCCACATTGTTTAAGAGGGTTGGTTTGTCAAAAATTCCTTTTACTGCAGGGAATGGCGGGCGAACCCTTGGCATTCCTCTCTTACCTTCAATAGAGGCAATCAAAGCAGTTTCTTCGCCACACACAAACGCTCCCGCACCCAACCTTATTTCCATATCAAAATTAAAGCCAGTGCCAAAAATATCTTCTCCCAACAACCCGTTTTCTTTCGCCTGGTCAATGGCAATCTGAAGCCTTTTAACAGCGATGGGGTATTCTGCACGCACATAAACAAACCCCTTACTTGCCCCTACAGCATAACCTGCGATGGCCATTGCTTCCACAATGGCATGTGGGTCACCTTCTAATACCGACCGATCCATAAAGGCACCCGGGTCACCTTCATCTGCATTACAGGCAACATACTTCAGATCGCCTACTGCCTTTTGGGTAAATTCCCATTTCGTGCCTGTTGGAAATCCTCCACCGCCTCTTCCTCTAAGTCCTGAACGCTTAACGATATCGATGACTTGATTCGGTGACATTTCAGTAAGAACATTGCCCAACGCTTGATAACCGTCAAAGGCTATGTATTCTTCAATTGATTCAGGATTAATCACACCACAATTTCGAAGTGCTACACGTCTCTGTTTCTTATAAAATCCAACTTCATCAATAGAATTCATTGTTTCAGACGTTGTATGGTCTTTATACAACAAATCTGTCACAATACGTCCTTTCAACAGGTGTTCCTCCACAATCGTTGGAACATCTGAAACTTTTATCATACTGTAGAATGCACCCTCAGGGTATACAACGACAACCGGACCCGCTTCGCACAATCCGAAGCATCCAGTTTTAACGATTTTAACTTCTTTATCAAGACCGTGTTCAATTAGTAGTTCGTTAAAATTGTCTATTATTCTCCCTGATTCTGAAGATGCACAACCAGTACCGCCGCACACAAGCACGTGGGATCGATACAAATCCATAGTTGACCCTCCTTACTATTTTTATGATAATGTATCTCATTATTTCTCGTACGCGCCAATGGTACATTCTTTCACAACACGTCCGTTTACCAGATGTTCAGCCACAATCTTTCTTGCATCTTCAGCTGTTAATTTAACATACGTAATTTTTTCCTCTCCCTGATAAACCTCTACCATTGGCTCCAATCTACAGGCTCCGATGCATCCTGTTTGTGTAATAACCACATTTTTTAATTCTCTCTTATTAATCTCCTCAACAAAAGCCATCATAACTGGTCTCGCTCCTGCTGCTATACCACAGGTTGCCATTCCAACAACCACACGAACGCCACCTTTTTCAGACCTTAGTTTAACCCCTTCCTGCGCCCTTTTTCGGATAGCTTCTAATTCAGCAATGGATTTCATCAGGAACCCTCCTTTTGATATTTCTCAACAATTTCAGGTATATCTTCCAATACTAGTCTTCCATACACATTTTCATTCACTGTCATAATTGGTGCCAATCCACAGGCACCTATACAACGAGTAGCTACCAGGCTGAATTTTGCATCAGCAGAGGTTTCGCCAGGAGCAATTCCTAACATCTCTGCTATTTTCTCAACAATAGGCTTTGCGCCACGCACGTAACAAGCTGTCCCCATGCAAACAGAGATGGTATATTCACCCTTTGGTTCCAATGAAAATTGGGAGTAAAACGTTACCACTCCATATATGTCGCTCATGGGAATTTGTATACCTTCTGAAATTCTCTGCTGAACTTCAATAGGTAAGCACCCAAATATTTCCTGGGCTTCCTGAAGTACAGGCATTAGCGCTCCCTGCTGATGTTGATGATGTTCAATCACTTCATCAAGCTTTTTAAAATTTTCTTCCGTCAAATATTCTTTTGCCATTGATGACCCTCCTTAATATTACATTGATGTATTGGCATGTATGAAATTTTGGAATTTACATTATTATACCACATCGGTTTGTATGATTGTTAATATTTTATCATTTATTTTCTTATTTATTTGTGTTTATATAAGTTTTACAATCAAATATCCTCACTTATTTGTCTATTTCTATTCGTGTATACTTTTTTTAAATATATATTGTGTTTTTTATTTTTTATTTGTTATTATTTTCACATGCAAACATGGCACTTCCAATCATACCTGCATCATTTTCGAGTTTCGCAATGCTTAGACGGGTAAAAAATCTCTTCTTATCATATAACTGGTTATAGACAGATTCTCTTAGCGGGATCATCAACTGGTCCCCAGCTTTCGCTAAACCACCTCCCAGAGAAATAATTTCTGGATCCAATATATTTATTAAGTTTGCAATTCCTATTCCAAGGTAATGTATCAACCTTTCAACTGATTTTTCAGCAATAGCATCTCCTAATCTTGCTAACTTCATGATCTCCTTTGCCGTTATCTCTGCTGTGTTCACTTGTATATCCTTAGTGGCTTGTTGTTTATTTTTAATATGTTTATAGTACTTAACCAAGGCAGTGGCAGATGCAAAGGTTTCAAGACACCCATTGGCACCACATGTGCATTCATAAAAATTTTCTCCCACTTTCATGTGTCCGGCCTGTCTTCCGATACCATGACTACCGCTGAAAATTTTCCCGTCCAACAAAATACCCGATCCTAATCCGGTTCCCAACGTAATGAGAATACCATTCTTAACGCCTTTTAAGCTGCCTACCATCAATTCTCCCATAGCTGCCATGCTGGCATCATTTTCAATAAACACAGGTAACTGGCATAACTTTCCAAAATCGTTAACGAGTGCTTTGTTTTCCCAACCCAGGTTATTGGCAAAATAAACAACTCCGTCGGGACTTGTCGTTCCAGGCACACCAATACCTACAGCGGATATGTCTTTTACATCAACCAGATTCTCTTTTGCAAGCGCTAGAATTATTTCATTCATTTGTTCCAAGACAGCCTTATAGCCTAACTTAGTTTTTGTGTTTTCAATAATATGACTAATCAATCTACCATCCCTCGTCACTAACCCAGCTTTTATCTGGGTTCCCCCAACATCTATACCAACTAGAACCATTACTCTCACTCCCTAACGTAGATCTCTGTATTCTTCGTCCAAATAGTCGATTAACCGGTCATTAAAAGCCTGTGCAGCATTATATCCCATCATTTTTTGACGGTGGTTGCGTGCTGCAACCTCGATGATCAGGGCAATGTTCCTTGCCGGTTTTACAGGTACCTTGACTTCTTCAATTTTTACCTCTAATATTGTTCGATAGTTTTCATCAAGGCCTAATCGATCATAATCTTTATCATTATCCCATTCTTCCAGGTGAATCACCAAATCAATTTCAGTTCTGTTTTTAATTGCACCAACGCCAAAAAGACTTTTCACATCCATAATACCAATCCCGCGTACTTCAATCATATGACGTGTCAGCTCCGGCGCATAACCAAGCAACAGTTCATGCCCCACTTTTTTGATTTCAACAGTGTCATCTGCTACAAGCAAGTGGTTTCTTTTTATCAGCTCCACCGCCGTCTCACTTTTTCCTATGCCGCTTTTTCCCGTGATCAACACCCCGACACCATAAATGTCCATTAAGACACCGTGAACCCGAGCTGTCTCTGCTAGATGATATTCCAGATAATTTGACAATCTTGTGATTAACTTCGTCGTGTTCATAGAACTTCCCAATAATTTAACCTGATGTCGACGCGCGACATCTACCATTTCCGGAGACAATGCCAGGTTTCGCGATATAATCAGACAGGGAATGGGGTACGATAATAGTTTCTCAAATCGTTTCGTGCAGGTTTCTTTATCCAGTGTCTGAAGATAATAAAGTTCAACTTTCCCGAGAATTTGGATACGTTCAAAAGCAAAAATATCGAAAAATCCTGCAAGTTGTATACCGGGACGATTGATATCATTTGTAGTAATTAATGCTGTTCCTGGTATTTCTGGTGTTAAATCAACAAGTTGATGATCTCGAATAACTTGGTCAACGCTTATATGATCCATATGATCCTCCTCAGTCTACAGCAATGCTCCCTTTAAAGTATTGTGCCACTGCTTTTGCCAAGCGCTCTGAAAACCCCGGCACTTCTTCGATTTCTTCCCAATTGGCCTGGCGTAATCTTTCAATTGTTTTAAAATGTGCCATCAAGTGCCGGCGGCGTTTTTCGCCAATACCTGGAATCTCCATTAAAGCAGATTTCGTCAACTGCTGGCTTCTCCTCTGACGATGATAACTGATGGCAAACCGATGTGTTTCATCCTGTATCCCAGTTATTAACCTCCATAGTCTGGGCATATTCTTCAAATCATATTGGATTCCATTACATAAAAGCCACCTGGTTCTATGCTTTGAGTCTTTTACCATTCCTGCCACTGGGATATATGTCTTATGAACAGACAGGACGGACTCCATCACTGAAACCTGCCCTTTTCCGCCATCAATCAAAAATAGATCTGGCAATTCGCTGTTTACTTTAATAGGTTTCTTAGATCCCTCCAACACCTCATTTGCTTCTATTTGAGCTCTCTTAAGCCGACGCGTCAGTAATTCGGTAATACTTCCCGTATCATCAGGACCCTGAATGGATCGAATTTTATATTTACGGTATCGTTTTTTATTTGGACTTCCATTTTCAAACACCGTTAATGCTCCAACAGACTCAACCCCAGCAGTATGGGAAATGTCAATTGCTTCAATTCGGTGTGGTGTGTTTTCCAATTTCATTAAATTCTGAAGTTCCACCATTAGATTAATATCATTTTCTTCTTTTGCAATTCTTAGTTTTTCTCTCTGTTCTAAATGAATGTTGGCATTCTTCTTAACCAATTCCACCAAATTCTTTTTATCACCTCTTTTAGGTGTTTTGATTGTTACCATGCGGCCCTTTATATCAGAAAGCCATGCTTCGATGGTTTTTTTATCATCTATTTCAAATGGCAGCAAAATCTCCTTCGGAATTGATGGTGCATTTCCATAAAACTGTTTAAGGAAAGCTGTATAGGTTTGGTTGTCGTTAACGTCTCCATCGGTTTTCATGACATGATAATGCTGTTGAACTATTTTTCCTGTTCTAACTGTAAACACCTGTACATATATTTCTACTTCACCTATGGCTGCTGCAATAACATCCTGGTCCTGTTCCTTTCCAGTATCCATCTTCTGTTTTTCGGTAATTTTGGCCAAAGCTTCCAACTGATCTCTCACGATAGCTGCTGTTTCATATTGAAGCTGCTCTGATGCCTCCTTCATCTTGTTAATTAAAAGCTTTTTTACGTCTGTTTCTTTTCCTTGCAATAATAAATCAATTTGACGAATCATGTCCAAGTATTCATCATGATAAATATCTCCTTTGCATGGTCCGAAGCATTTTCTTATGTGGTAGTTTAAGCAAGGTCTTTCAATTTTACCTGAGCCGGGGTCAACCTTCTTGTTACAATTGCGAATGGGGTATATTTTTCGAATTAATTCAAGTGTTTCATTAACTGCTCCTGCATCGGTATAAGGTCCGAAATATTTTGAGCCATCTTTAATCATTTGTCTTGTTTTAATAACTCTTGGAAACTTTTCATGCAAAGTGATTTTTATATAGGGATAGCTCTTGTCATCCCTTAATAAAATATTGTATTTTGGTCTGTACTCCTTGATTAAATTGCATTCCAAAATGAGGGCTTCAACCTCCGAGTCTGTAACAATTGTATTAATATCAGAAACATGCTGCATCATTACACGTACTTTTGGTGAGTGGTTAGACTCGGCATGAAAATACTGCCGCACACGGCTTCTCAGATTTCTTGCTTTTCCCACATAAATAATTTCATTCTGATCATTCAGCATTTGATAAACGCCTGGCTGATCAGATAAATTGGCCAGTTTATCTTCCAGTAACATAAAATCATCTCTCTTCATCAGTCGTTCGTTTACCCTATTATTGTACCTTTTTCTTTGGTGGATTTCCAGCTTCATCACAGATTGCTAAATATGTCCGGCATGTATATAACTGTGCATAGGAAAAAACCTTGCAAGTTTCACTTTGCAAGGTCTCTGCCGTTTATAGTTCGTTTTTCCTCTTTTTAAACTGTACAATCATCACTAATATTATACCAATTTCATAAAGCACTAACAATGGACCCGCTACCATTACTTGAGACACCACGTCCGGTGGTGTGATGATCGCTGAAACAATCACAATCACAAGCACCATATATTTTCGGATTTTTCGTAAAAAAGGAGCTGTTACGATGTTTAAGACTCCGAGGAATAAAAACACAATGGGTAGTTGAAACACCAATCCAAAAGTGAGTAAAAACTGGGTCACGAAAGTAGTGTATTGAGTGATTGAAAACATCGCCACCAAGTCTTCTGATGCAAACTGTAGAAAAAATGCAATCGCAAAAGGAAACGCGATGCGATAAGCAAACATGATGCCTATGGAAAACATGATGATCATAGCAAAAACCACTGGGATGATCATTTTTTTTTCATTTTTGTACAGCGCAGGCATCATAAAGGCAAGGAAATGGTACACAAAGATTGGCATTGCAATCATGATCCCCGATATAATAGCTAACCGAATATTCACCATCAGCGCTTCGGGTGGTGAAATATAGATTAGTTCAAGTTTTCCTGCAGGTTTTACCAACAGTTGCCTTATTTCATCAACATAAGAGAAACTGAAGCTCGCTGTGATCACCAATGCAACAAAGCATACGATCAACCTCTTCCTAAGTTCTTCCAAATGGTGAATAATTGTCATTGACTTTGATTCTTCCACTGACGCCATCTGCACACCTCGCCTTTAACGATTAAAATTGTCTCATTCCTCTTTTTGCTTCTCTTTTTCATCTTTGGCAATTTCCTTGAATTCTTTTATTCCCTGTTTAGCTGATTTTCCAACAAGCCCAAATCTTTTTGGTCCAATGATGATCAGGGCTAATCCTGCTATCAACAACAATTCCATCCATCCAAACCTCATTATTTCACCTGCTTTCATTTACTACGAGTTTTTTTTATCTTCGTCGTTGTCTTCTAAACTAACACTATCTTTAATTTCCTTAGAAGTTTGCTTGAACTCACGAATACCTCTTCCCAATGATTTTCCGATTTCCGGCAGTTTTGAAGGGCCGAATATTAACAGGGCCAAACCAAACACAATTAGTAATTCTTGAAAACCAATTCTTCCCATTTACTTTTCCTCCTCATGTTTTCCAATATCTTTTTTATCATCCAGGTATTTTTTTAAAAACTGGCCGGTATATGAACTTATTGTTGCCGAAATTTCTTCCGGTGTGCCTGTGGCGATCACAGTTCCTCCTTCAAAACCACCCTCCGGCCCTAAATCAATCAAATAATCAGCTGTTTTAATTACTTCAAGGTTATGCTCAATGACCACCACGGTATTGCCACCTTCAACCAATCTCTGCAACACTTCAATCAATTTTTCAATGTCAGCAATATGAAGTCCTGTGGTTGGTTCATCCAGAATGTATAATGTTTTACCTGTACTCCTTTTACTCAACTCGGTGGCTAATTTGATTCTTTGTGCTTCACCTCCTGATAATTGTGTGGATGGTTGCCCAAGGGAAATATACCCAAGCCCAACATCCATCATTGTTTGAAGTTTTCTTTTAATAGATGGCAAATGTTCGAAAAAGGCCAAAGCCTCTTCCACGTTCATCTCCAGAATATCAGCGATGGTTTTACCTTTATATTTAATTTCCAGGGTTTCTCGATTGTATCGTTTTCCTTTGCATACTTCACACGGAATATACACATCCGGTAAAAAATGCATTTCTATTTTAATGATACCATCACCCTTGCACGCTTCGCAACGCCCTCCTTTTACATTGAAGCTGAACCGCCCTTTTTTATATCCTCTCATGCGGGCTGTAGGTGTTTGTGCAAATAAATCCCTTATTGGGTCAAATAAACCCGTGTACGTGGCAGGGTTGGATCGTGGAGTCCTTCCTATTGGATCTTGACTTATTTTTATCACTTTGTCAAGGTTTTCTAATCCTAAAATGCTATCATGTGCCCCAGGTTTGTCTCTGCTTCGATAGAATTCCTGCGAAGATCTTTTATAGAGTATTTCATTAACGAGTGTGCTTTTTCCAGAACCTGATACCCCAGTAATACAGGTAAATACACCTAGGGGAAAGTTCACATCGATGTTTTTTAAGTTATTCTCTTTTGCGCCCTTAACTGTAACCCAACTACCATTTGGATTTCTTCTGGTTTCAGGGATATCAATATAACGTTCACCTCGGAGAAATTGTCCTGTGATTGATTCTGGTGACGCCATGATATCTTTGTAAGTTCCCTGGGCAACAACGTTTCCTCCATGAATTCCTGCTCCCGGACCGATATCAATAATGTGATCGGCATGAAGCATGGTATCTTCATCATGTTCAACAACAATAACGGTATTACCAAGATCTGTTAAGTTTCGTAATGTTTTCAGGAGTCTATCGTTGTCTCTTTGATGTAAGCCTATGCTGGGTTCATCCAAAATATATAACACTCCCACTAGGCTTGATCCGATTTGTGTTGCCAGCCTGATTCTTTGAGACTCTCCCCCCGATAATGTGCCTGCGCTTCTTGCCAGTGTTAAGTAATCTAAACCAACATTTTTCAAAAAGTTCAATCTTTCACAGATTTCTTTTAGAATCTGACTGCCAATTAGTTGTTGGCGTTGACTTAGCGTAATATTATTGAAAAATTCAACAGCTTCTTTTATGGACATCTGGGTAATTTGATGTATGTTTTTGTCATCAACCGTAACAGCTAATGAAATTTCTTTAAGTCTTGCTCCATGGCACACGGGACACGGGTTCTCACTCATGAAGGATTCAATTTTTTCCCTCATGTAGTCTGAGTGTGTTTCTTCATATCTTCGTGCAAGATTAGGTATGACTCCTTCAAAGGTCGATGAGTAAGTCCTTTCTCCACCAAATTTTGATTCAAATGTAAATGAAACCTTCACAGTACCCGAACCATAAAGCATCGTGTTGACAAATTCTTTTGGTAATTTCTTTATAGGTGCATCAAGACTGACTTTATGCTTCTTCGCTAATTCTTCCAACATCCTAAAATAATACGAATCTTCTGATTGTCCACTGCTGTTTGTCCACGGCGCAACTCCACCTTCTCTAATGCTCAGGTCAGGATTTGGTATCACCAATTCAGGATCCACTTCTTTCATGTGTCCAATTCCCTTGCATGCATCACAGGCGCCATAGGGGTTGTTGAAAGAAAACATACGTGGTGCCAATTCATCCATACCTATTTGATGATCAGGACATGCCAATTTAGTGGAAAACACGATTTCTTCGCTGTCCAGGACATCCACAAGTATTAGTCCGTCTGTAAATCGCAGGGCTGTGCCAATAGAATCTGATAATCGTTGTTCGATGCCTTCTTTGATAACAATTCGGTCAACAACGATGGCAATGTCATGTTTCTTATTCTTATCTAATTTAATTTCTTCATATATTTCCCGGATTTCTCCATTAATCCGTATGCGTACGAAACCCTCCTGCTTCACACGTTCCAGGAGTTTTTGATGCTCTCCTTTTTTGCCCCGCACAACTGGTGCTAGAATCTGGATACGCGAACTTTCCTTAAGTTCCATAACCTGGTCTACGATCTCTTGGATGGTCATTTGTTTGATTTCTTCGTGACAAACAGGACAATGGGGAATCCCTGCCCTGGCATACAGTAATCGTAAATAATCATATATTTCTGTGACCGTTCCCACAGTGGACCTGGGGTTTTTGCTAGTTGTTTTTTGGTCTATGGAAATGGCAGGACTCAAGCCCTGAATATCATCTACGTCGGGTTTTTCCATTTGTCCCAAAAATTGTCTGGCATAGGATGATAAACTCTCAATATAGCGTCGTTGCCCCTCTGCGTAGATGGTATCAAAAGCTAAAGAGGTTTTTCCTGAACCAGACAGGCCAGTCAGAACCACCAATTTATCTCTTGGAATAACCACGTCAATATTGTTAAGGTTATGTTCTCTGGCACCTTTTATTGTTATTTCATTTCTTGACACTTTCACACCTCTTTTGACTTGTTTATACTTTTTGGTCTGATCATTGTATCAGGCTGAAGGCTTTTGATCAACATTATTTCATCCCTCAGCGCTGCAGCTTTCTCAAATTCAAGGTTTTGAGCTGCTTCATGCATCTCTTTTTCGAGGCTTTTTATAAATTTATCAACAGATTTACCCGTGGAGACATTTTTATCTTTAGGTTTAGTCGATGTTGTATAGTCAGATTCATCCTCAATTACTTTTGTGGCTTCAATAACATCACGCACTTTTTTGAAAATACTTTTAGGTGTTATTCCATGTGATTCGTTGTGTTCCCTTTGAATGTTTCTCCTTCGTTCAGTCTCATCAAGGGCTCGTTCCATTGAGTCTGTGATACGATCTGCGTACATAATTACTTTACCTTCAACATTTCTGGCTGCTCTTCCAACAGTTTGTATTAAGGAGGTCGCTGATCTGAGGAATCCTTCCTTATCTGCATCCAAAATAGCCACCAGTGCGACTTCAGGTAAATCCAGACCTTCTCTGAGCAGATTGATACCCACAAGAACATCGAAAACCCCTAAACGCAACTCCCTAATAATTTCCATTCTCTCCATGGTATCAATATCAGAATGCAGGTACCTTACTTTTATTCCTTCATCTGACAAATAATTTGTTAAATCCTCAGCCATTTTTTTGGTGAGTGTGGTTATTAACACACGCTGCTTCTTGTCAACTCTTTTATTGATTTCACCCATCAAATCATCAATTTGACCTTTTATTGGTTTCACTTCTATTTCAGGGTCTATTAACCCAGTAGGTCTGATAATCTGTTCTGTTACTTTTTCAGCATGATCTGCTTCGTAGGGACCCGGGGTAGCGCTTACATACACTGCCTGGTTAATCAATGATTCAAATTCAGAAAAATTCAATGGTCGATTGTCCATCGCAGATGGCAGTCTAAATCCATATTCCACTAAAGATTCTTTTCGAGATCGATCCCCTCCGTACATTCCTCTGATCTGAGGCAGTGTCACATGTGACTCGTCTACCATCAACAAAAAATCATTTGGAAAATAGTCAATCAGCGTGAATGGGCGACTTCCTGGTGTTCGACCAGAAAGATGTCTTGAATAGTTTTCAATACCCGAACAAAAACCCATTTCTCTTAACATTTCTATATCATATTTTGTTCTTTGTTCAATGCGTTGAGCTTCCAGCAGTTCATCCCTACTTTTGAACCATTGAATGCGCTCCATTAATTCTTCTTCTATGGTAATAACTGCCTTTTTTATTTTTTCCTGATGAGTGGCATAGTGAGAAGCCGGAAATACCGCCAAATGTTGGCGCGTACCAATTATTTCCCCTGTTATGGTATTTATTTCCATGATTCGTTCAATTTCATCCCCAAAGAATTCAATTCTTTGGGCATTCTCAGAGGATGACGAAGGAAATACTTCCAGCACATCCCCTCTTACCCGAAAAGTTCCCCTGGTAAAGCTCACATCATTACGCTGGTATTGAATGTCTATAAGCCTACGCATAATTTCGTCTCTGTTTCGTTCCATTCCAACTCGCAGTGACACCATCAGATCCTGATAATCTTCAGGATCTCCTAACCCATAAATGCATGACACACTGGCCACAATTAACACATCACGCCGTTCAAACAATGCCGCTGTGGCCGAATGTCTTAATTTATCAATTTCATCATTAATTGAGGAGTCTTTCTCAATGTATAAATCCCTGTGAGCCACGTAGGCTTCTGGCTGATAGTAGTCATAATAACTTACAAAGTATTCCACTGCATTATCAGGGAAAAAATCTCTGAATTCACTGCATAATTGGGCTGCCAGGGTTTTGTTATGGGCAATTACCAGGGTTGGTTTTTGAATCTGTTCAATTACCTTTGCCATGGTATATGTTTTACCTGATCCCGTTACCCCTAACAAAGTTTGATGTTTTAACCCTGTTTGAATGCCCTGACTCAAACTTTTAATCGCCTGAGGTTGGTCTCCCATGGGTTCGTAATCAGACACAACACTGAATCGTTTCATGGTGGTGGTTCTCCTCCTCCTATAAGAAAAAATCCCCATGAGATGAGGATTTTTCATCAACACAGCTCATCCTATTATTGTTTCAAAAGCTCTATCCCTTTTTGTAACTGGATATCCTCTTCGTCTGTCAGTTCCTGGGAATTCTCCAGCATTTCTTCCGGTATTTCTACAACAACATCAGGTTCAATGCCTACCTCATGAATGTTCCTGCCCGATGGAGTGAAATACTGAGAAACGGTATATTTAAAACCCGTGCCGTCCGGCATGCGTTGCAACTCCTGGACCAACCCTTTGCCAAAGCTTGTTGTCCCAACAATGAGTCCCCGCTGGTGATCCTGAATAGCCCCAGCCAAAATTTCTGAAGCACTGGCACTTCCTTCATTGATTAAAACAACCATCTCGACATCGTACATATTCTTATCCGATTTTTCTTCTCTTCTGTATCCATGTCGATTTTCTGTATAAACAATAATACCTTCATCCAAGAGCAGATCAGCAATATAGTTTGCCTGGTTCAACAAACCACCCGGGTTGTTTCTCAAATCAAGCACCAGTTTTTCTATTCCCTGATCCACAAGTTCATCCATGTGTTTTTTGAAATCCTGACCTGTTTGTTCATCAAAGGAACTGATCCGAAGGTATCCTATTTTCTCTTCAATTATTTCTGATCTAACTGATTGTATTTTTATGATTTCTCTTATGATACCTATTTCCAAACTTTCTTGCTGATTCTTTTTTATCACCTCAACAACAACCTCTGTATCAGGTTCCCCTCTCATCAAGGCAACTGCATCATCAAGTCGGTTGCCAGTAACTGTCTGATGATCCACCTGAAGTATCCTGTCTCCCGTTGACAAACCAGCCCTCTCGCCCGGAGTACCTTCTATCGGAGATATTACACTGACAAAGCCTTCATCATCTGCTGTTATAATAATGCCTATTCCTCCGTAGGTTCCCTGTGTGCTAATCATCATGTCTGAATAATCTTTTTCATCCAAATAGGTTGTGTAGGGATCATCAACGGCCTCAAACATGCCTCTTAAAGCGCCATCCATTAGATCATTTTCATCTAACTCAATGTAATACTCCTGCAATAAAAATTCCTTCAAATAAACAAGTTTGTTTAGTCCGTCGCTTTCTTCCTGCATCTGGTCAAACATTTGACTGCTGACAATGACCTTGTCTCCTGCCCTAAGTGCATTAATGTTGCCGAAAGTGAAAGTTATCATTGACGTTACGATTATTAAAACGATGGCCCCAATAACCGCAGTACGTTTTCGTATCATTTTTCACGCTCCCCTTATGATTGATTAATATTGCTTCAAAACCTGTACGTTCATTGTACCTCAAATCAATGGATAAAACCACCAGAATAATATGTTTAGAAAACACAAATAAACCCGGAAAAATCGGGTTTATCTTCAAATTTTTAACATTGTCTATAACTACTGACCTTTTAGCCAAGGCATTGGATCAATGTATTTACCATTTTTACGTACTTCAAAATGCAAGTGAGGTCCCGTGGACATACCTGTGCTTCCAGCTTTGGCAATCACACTTCCCTGGGTTACCTGATCGCCTTTTTTCACCACCAGCTGACTGTTATGGGCGTAAAGTGTCATAATTCCACCACCATGGTCCACTATCACCGTTCTACCATAACCTCCCTGTGTCCCAGCAAAAGCAATTATTCCTGGTGCTGCAGCAACAATGCTCGTTCCAGTTGGTGCCGGAATGTCGATGCCTGAGTGGAAACGTTTTGTTTTCAAAATTGGGTGAATTCTATTACCGTAAGGAGATGATATTCTGGTGTGTCCCATCACAGGCCATTTCATAGCACCGCCTATGTAGTCACCTTCAGATTGCAATTTTACCAAGACTTGTTCAAGGTCTTTTGCTTCCTTTTCAAATTGATCTAACCGTTTTTTTACTTCAGCCGCATCCTGACTTAATTCCTGTTGCAGGCGTGTCTGCTCTCCTCTGGATACAAGCAATATTTCCTGTCTGTTTTCTTCTTCAACTCTTAATTTACCCAACAATTCTTTTCCAGCCTCAAGCTCAATTTTACGGTCTTCTACAATAAGCCTCTGTTCTTCAAGAAACTGGAGCAATTCAACATCATATTCAACAATCATTTGAACCATATCTAAGTTACTCATTAATTCTGAAAAATCTTCGGAATTAAAAAGCACCTCAGCATAGGCTATGTTGCCATTACGATACATAGCATCCAGTCGCCTGGCGAGCAAATCTTTCTTCTCATCTATCTGCATGGCTGCCATGATCAGCTCGTCTTCTGTGCGAGCAATGTTTTTTTCTGCTTCCTGTATCAATGTAAGAAGTGTATCAATTTCATTCGCAGTATTGGTGATGGCCGTACTAATTTTTTCCAACTCAGCACTGACATCACGTTGTTGGCTGCCTATTTGTTTCAGTTCAGTGGAAAGATCTTTCCGCTGTTCCTGGAGTTCCTGAAGCTGGTGGTTTATCTGATCAATTTCGTTCCCAAAAGTTGCGGTTGTTGAGGCTAATAGAGCAAGCAGTAATATCAGAATAACTATTTTATTTGTTTTTCGCATCCTCAATCCTCCTTTTGGAGTTCTATCATTTACTATACTTCAAGGTACCGTCTTAAAGAAATGATACTGCCCAGAGCCCCAACACCTGCTCCCAGTACAATAAACATCATCACCGTACGACTCATCATTTCTTGCACTGTTAGAAGGTAGGCACTAAAGATGACAAAAAACCTGGTGGTAACCATGTCAAAAACAGTATGATACCCAAAATACACCAAGATCAACGCTATGCAGGCTCCAATAAAGCCAAGTAGTGTGCCTTCTATCATAAATGGCCATCGGACAAACCAGTTCGTGGCGCCAACATATTTCATGATATTAATTTCTCTTTTCCTGGCATTAATGGTTAGTTTAATGGTATTTGAAATGATAAAAATGGTAATAAACACCAGTGTAACAATAACAAGCAGACCTACGGAACGTATTAATTCTGCTGCCCTGATGAGATTGTCTATGATATCACGGTAATACTTGACTTCGTCAATTTCTGTGAAACTGTTTAGTTGCTCCACCACATGATCCGATTCACTGATATGCCCCACATGGACAATGTAGGAATTAGGCAATGGGTTTTCTTCAAGAGTATCCAGCAAATATCCCTGTTGTCCCCAACGTTCTTTCATGTTGGCCAACGCAGCTTCCTTCGATTCATACTGGACATACGCCACACCAGAAATGTCTGCAATTTGCTTCCCTAAAACTTCTATATCCGCAGGTTCAAGGTCATCAACCAAGAATGCCTGGACACTGTCGAATTGAGACTGTGCAAGTCCAGCAAGATGGCTCATGTTTAATATTAGTATCATGATAAGCCCTAGTATTGTCAAGGAAGCCGCCACCGAACTGATTGAAGCAACACTCATACCCTTATTACGCCATATTCCTCGAAAGCTTTGTTGTAAGACATACTGAATACTTCTAAGTTTCATATCCGTAGATCCCCCTTTGCACATCTCTAACGATGCGGCCTTTTTCAAGGGCAACTACGCGTTGTTGCATAACATCAACAATATCCTTAGCATGTGTGGCCATTAAAATCGTTGTGCCACGACGACTGATGTGTCGTAGTACTTTCATAACTTCCCATGCAGTGTCCGGATCCAAATTCCCAGTTGGTTCATCGGCAATAAGGATAATGGGACGATTAACAATGGCCCTGGCGATGGAAACTCTTTGCTTTTCACCTCCAGATAGTTGGTGAGGGTACTGCTTTGCCCGATCACTTAACCCCACCATTCCCAAAACCATGGGAACCTGTCGCCTGATTTCTTTGGGAGATGCTCCAACAACCTGCATTGCAAAGGCCACATTCTCGTAAAGTGTCTTTTCTTCAAGCAATCTGAAATCCTGAAACACCACACTGATTTTCCGCCTTAAATACGGTGTTTTTCTTTTTGAGTAAATGGTGATATCTTCATCATCGACGATAATACTGCCACTGGTAGGTTCTTCTTCTTTCAATAACAATTTTATAAATGTTGATTTTCCAGCACCACTTGGGCCAACTAGGAATAAGAATTCTCCTTTATTTATTTTTAAATTTATGCCCTCAAGTGCATGAACCCCATTATCATAAGTTTTATGAATGTTACGAAATTCTATCAAATTGATTTCACTCCCAAGCTGAATACGTTGGAATCTTTCGATTCTCATCTCATTATAACGTCAAAGCCTTTAAAATGCAATGAAATCTGGTAAAATAGAGATAAGTGGGAAAGGGAGGATAAAAATGAAAGAAGAATTGCGCAAAAAAATACTTTTAAAAAGAAATCAACTTGAATCAGATGAGGTTGACCGTTTGTCACAAGGGATTGTTAGTAAATTTACGGCGCTTAAAACTTATCAACAGGCTGGAAATGTTATGCTATATCTAGATTTTCGTAATGAGGTGAAAACGGGCCCTTTAATTGAAAAAATGCTCCAGGATAAAAAACAGGTACTAATTCCTGTAACTGATCCTTCGGATTATTCACTGATTGTTTCTGAATTAATAGATCCACAGAAAGATCTCTTTCCCAGTAAGTTTGGTATGATGGAGCCAAACAAAGACACTTTGCGACCTGTGGACCCTAACATCATTGATTTAGTACTGGTGCCAGGTCTGGTGTTTGATAAAAATGGATACCGCATCGGTTTTGGCGCCGGTTATTATGACCGTTTTTTACCCACACTTGACCCTCATGTGCCCTTGGTTTCGCTGGCATATGAACTGCAAATTGTAGATGTTGTTCCAAAAGAACCCCATGATGTGCCAGTGCATATGATCGTAACGGAACAACGAATCATTCAGTGCAGATAGATTATAAACCAAGTTAAATGGCACCCCTGCTTATCTCACCAGGATATCAGGGGTGCTATTTATTGTCTATTCATCTTTTTTGTTTTTGTCTTTCATGCGTTCATATGTCTCCTTTAGTCGATTTGATACGAGTTCATTAATTGTTCCCTTTGGATATTCACCGTCATCGTTACGTCTACCTGCTGGGATTCCAGTTAATATTTCAATGCCTTCTTCCACATGACTGATCGCATAGATGTGAAATTTTTTGTCTTTAACCGCTTTGATGATTTCATCTTTCAGCATCAGATTCTGTACATTCTGCTTTGGAATAATAACTCCCTGATTACCTGTAAACCCCATAATTTTACAAATATCATAGTAGCCTTCGATTTTTTCATTCACGCCCCCTATGGGCTGAATATTTCCTTTCTGGTTTACTGAACCAGTCACTGCAATACCCTGTTTTATAGGCACCTGAGCAATGCTTGATAAAATACCGTATAATTCTGTGCTCGATGCACTGTCTCCGTCTATCATCGAATAGTTTTGTTCAAAACTTATGCTCACCGTTAATGAAATAGGATGTTCCTGGGCGTACTTTGATCCAAGATAACCACTTAAAACATAAACACCTTTAGAGTGGATCGGTCCACTTTTTGCGACTTCTCTTTCAATGTTAATGATGCCGGCTTTACCCTGGTAAGTAGAGACAGTTATTCTGGTTGGTTTTCCAAAGGAATGCTCCCCTGTCCCCATAACCACCAACCCATTGATTTGTCCCACAGCTTCACCTGTCACATCCATCAAAAGAGTTCCTTCTTCGAACAGTTCATTTAACTTTTCTTCATACATGTTATTACGATATATCTTTTCCTGAATGGCTTTCTCGACATATTCCACAGTTACAATGTCTGAACCTTCTATATGAGCCCAGGCGTCAGCCTCGTATAGGATTTCAACCACTTGACTAAACCGGGATGTAAGCTTTTTCTGGCTGTCTGCCAATCGGGAACTGTATTGAATAATCCTACAAACAGCGCTTGAGTCGAAGGGTATTAAATTCTCTTTTTTGCAATGAGTTGCAATAAACTGAGCCATTTTGTTTGTGTTTTCATCATTTCGTTCCATTTCAATGTCAAAATCTGCCATTACTTTAAAAAGTTTTTTAAAATCCTCATCATAGTGAAACAACAAACCATACGTGTATGAATCGCCGATTAAGATTACTTTGATATCAAGCGGGATGGGCTCTGGTTTCAGCGTCGAAGTAACAGCTAAACCCATTTGTTGTGATAAATTTTCAATGTTGATCTCTCCTGTTTTTAATGCCCTTTTCAAAGCATCCCAGGCATAAGGTTGTGTCAATATTTCTTTGGCATGGAGTAATAGAAAACCCCCATTTGCCATATGAAGAGCCCCTGGCTTAATTTGGGTGAAATCTGTTTTTAAAACGCCCATCTCATTTTTATATTCCGTTGCACCAATTAAATTATAGAATGTTGGATTTGTTTCATTTACAATTGGTGCATTTTTTGCTTCACTGTTATTGACAAACAAATTGACTTTGTACCTTATTTGAAAACTGTCATCACTTGATTTTCTTAACAGTAAAGCAGTTGTTTTATCCTGTCCATCTTCTGCTTTTCGAAAACGTTGAATGTGATCGACAATGTCTTTTTCCAAATCATTAATGTATTCTCTGATCTCGTTTCGATGATTATAACGTATCAACAACTTTTTTATATAATAGTTGATAACATTATAGCCAGTTTTTTCATCTAATTTTTTCATGTTCTTTCTTAGTTTTTCCTCGAGCTCCCTGATATCAGAGAACAAATCAAATGTTTGCATACTTAATTCATTAGATCTTTCCCGTATACTTTCAATTTCATCCATTGACAACTCTTCATATTCATCTTGGGTCATTGGTCTCTGGTCGACCAAAGGAATGGTCATGAGGCCATGTTCTGTCTCTTTGAAAACAAATCCATAATCCTGAGCTTTTTCATTGAGAGATTTAATCAATTCCTGGTTTTTTTGTTGGTACTCCTTGATTAATTCATTCTTCTTCGTTTCATACTCATTACTGCGAAACGCCGTGATGATTTCTTTTCTTATAAGCTCTATCATGTTTTCAATGTCTTTCTTAAACTGTTTCCCCACGCCTGCTTCCATCGCCAGTGTTTTTGGCTTATCCGGATTTTTGAAATTATAAACATACACCCAGTCATGTGGCGGCGACATTTTTTCTGCGTGTTCCTGGACAATTGATTTGCTGTAGCTGCTACGACCAGTGCCACTTATACCAGAAATATAAATACTGTAACCTTTCTTATTCATTTTAAGACCAAACTGCAAAGCTTTAGCCGCACGATCCTGCCCAATGATTCCTGTAAGTGGTTCCAGCTCTTCTGTAGTCTCAAAGTGAAAGGTAGTTGTTGAACAAAAATGGTTCAGATGTTGCCAGTTTAATCGATGTTCATTCATTTTGATTTCCCCCTTATGTTGCTTTCACAGTGAACACTCATGTTTATAGTCTATATACCTTTTCAAAGGATATTCATTCATAAAAAACAGCGACAATAATGCGTCGCTGTCTTTTCAACTATCTAAATATTACTGTTTCTGTATTGGGATCCCATGAAAAATCGATGCTTAAGGCTTTTGCAAACCAGGAAATTGGAATGTACGTTCTATTATCTGTGATCTCTGCTACTGTGTCCATTTCAAGTTGTTCGTTTTCCAACCAAAGTTGATTGCTGCCAATGGTGAGAAGCAATGTTTTTCCTTCTCCTGCTCTAATTATTACAGTTTCACTTTCTGCGTCCCACTCAACCGCATCTTTGGGAATACCAAGGGCATTTGATGCGTGTGCTACAGGGACCATTAGCCTGCTATCTTTAATGTATGGCGCTGTGTCCAGTTGAACTTGTTTACCGTTTAATGTATAGAATCGCTGGCCTACCTTGAAACTAATAACGTTGTTCGTAATATTACTCTGGGGCGGTTGAGCCGCAGGTGTACTACTGCCAATGCTCGTTCTTTCATAAAAGAGCTTCCCATCTGATAACATGAGCTGAATCCCATTATTCTCATTTTTACCAGTACCAATAAACCTTATTCCATTGATTAATACCTCATCTTCAGCTTCACTGCCATGTAACACGAAAATATTTTTTCCCTGTTGATTTAATTCTATAAGCGTATCAACAAACAAATCAGCTTCTAGTTCATCGGTAAAGCCCGATGGACCAGAAACAGGTTTTGGCATCAGAATCACGATATTATTTGGAAGTGAACCTTTTAACGTGTTAGTAAGCCATGGCCACTGCTGATAGTTGGTTCTTCTGATTCCATCCAAACCGTTGTTCAGGGATATTATCATCACATTGTTCACATTTGTAGCACCATAACCACCATTACCTCCGAAAAAAGTTGATTCACTTTGGTTGCGTACAGGTGAAGGCATGTTACCAGTAATCAGTCCCTGTATCCCTGATTGATTTAGATGTGTTAAAATCTCTAAAGCTTTTTCCTCATTAGAAGTGCCTCCGTATACTAACCATTGTTGATTTATTTGCTCAGGAGTTCTGTTGAGGTTATCAGTAACCTGGCCGCCACTTTCCTCTTGTGTCAGTGTAGGAAGTGTGTAAGGCACTTGAAATGCAATGTT
Source organism: Clostridiaceae bacterium (assembly GCA_011390155.1). Lineage (GTDB taxonomy): Bacteria > Bacillota > Clostridia > Peptostreptococcales > Tindalliaceae > Anoxynatronum. The sequence continues at coordinate 269,464 of JAABSW010000001.1, read as the reverse complement.
GCTAAACAATAATGTACCTTTTGTTTTGTATGAAGGATCAGTTTCTACCACATATACACGTTCCAGTGTTAACGGGAATTTAATTCCCAGCGGAAGATTGCCTTCAAGTGTTCGCCAACCTGTCCAGTCAATCCCTTGTTTAAAGTCAATAGTATGCATATTTCCATCACCACCTCTTACCTGCCCTCGGATCCAGTGAGGCGCTGTGTTTTCAGCTTTTACATCCATTGTAATACGAGTTGTGTTATTGGGAATAACTATGCCGCCTTCATCAAATACGGCATAGGCCGCTGCTGTCTCCATAACACTCGTTAAGTCATAATCCAATTGAATCGCATTGTGATGCTCAGGACCATCGGATGTTAATCGTACTTGTCCTTGAACTATAGACGGATAGCCTAGAAATGTCGGCAGATATTGACCCAGGTTACCTGCCGTCGCTTTATTCAAACCAACGCTAATGGGCACTGCAGCGTGGAATCCATTGTAGGTTGCTTTAATAATTGTCGTTCCCGATCCTTGTCCAGTTTGATAAACGCCTTCCTGAAACTCTCCCAGTCCACTGGAATCAGATAATTGAATACGATCAAAGCCAAGTGGTGCCCGAAATCCATTTTGATCAATTCCTTCAACAGTAAGAGGTAATCTTTCACCAGAATTGACGGTATACTTCGGCACATGAATTTGAAGTGCAGCAACATCACCTAGCACATTTATTTCTTTTCGAGCTGAAATACCGCCAACAACGGCTTCAACAATGATATTTCCTTTTGATTCAGGTATTAATGTGCTGCCATCAATTTTACCATTTCCTTCGACCAACCGGTAAGATATTTGCTGTTGATTAAGTGGGTATAATTGATAATAGGCATCATACCCAGTGACACTTAGGTCGATGGTGTGATTCACAAATCCCTGGTTTTGGTCACTCTTAAACAACAACCCCTGTAAGTTTCCTTTCGGCGCAGTTGAAACCACTGCCAACCCATTAATGATTCTTCTTTCACTCCCATCAGATGGCCTGTTTGCAATGGTAACATCATTTGAACCTATGGGTTTCGTGGCCATGGTGGTGGAGCCTCCACCATCCATCACTATCGCCTTTTCGCTACCCAGCTCAATCATGATGTCTGAAAGCCTGGTCCCATCCACACCTGTAAAAGAACGATGTCTTCCATCAACGGTAACAAATAATAGTACATTGCCGGTTCTATTTATTCCTACGGCAGTCCGCGGATGGTTACCATTTACTGACTCACTTAAAGGAACAGGTCGGCCATTTTGAACCAACACAGTGCCTCCACCAACCGCAAGTTCTATATCATCAAGTTTCGGCGTCATATGTGGATAGAATGTGATTACTTCTCCCAGCTGTATGCCTTTGTATAGTGAAGCCCCTTGTTGACCTGATGCAAGCAGAATATATCCATTTTCAGGTATTTCGGTGCCCGGTAGACCACGTCTGATTTCTTTCACAGTATCCCCTTCAACCACAATTTCCACTAAATCCAAATAATCAGCTGATGCTCCAGGCGATAACTTCCCCCATTGACTGTCCAGTAAAGTAATTTTATGGTAGTTCCATGAAATTTTATTATACGCTTCAATACTGAAAAGATTCCCACTTTTAGTAGAAATATATGAGTAGTTTTTCCAATTTGCCAAGTCAGCTTTTCCATCATACGTGACGGTAAGGCTGCTGAATGGTCGATCAAAAACAGGGCTGCTGATCATTTCACTATTTTTTACCATTATACCTAAAGGTGAATCCGGTTGTGTTAAATAAAAATAGTCAGCGTTTATACCCGCAATGGGAGATTCCAGTTGGTTCATCATATTACTCAAGGTTTCTCTACTGCTCACACCATTACTGCTTTTTATAAGCTCCAGTTTATTATTTTCATCTTCCAAATTGACTCTTACCACATTAATCTGTTGCCATCCCTGTTCACCAAAACGAAGAATATGCTGATGAGTTACACCGCTTGCGATATTAGTTTCTGAACTCTCGGTATAGATCCAAGATTGGGCGAATACTATATTAGAACTAAATAATATAATCAGCACGATGAACATGCTGGTGAAAACTCCAAACTTTTTATTTAAGTATTTCATTTCTAATGTTCCACTCCTGTCATAAGTTATTCTTTCCCTTTATATCATAGACGATAAAATGGATGATTGGGTTACAGAATAATGACAATTTCTTAAGCCATTACATTCAGGTCTTTCGACTTACAACAGAAAAACCGCCCTTGGGCGGTATTAGTTTTAACCTCTTATTCAGTGTTATTTCTTTATTTCTTTGAATCCTTCCCCCAGCACTTCATGCGCTGTGGTTACCATAATAAAAGCGGTATGGTCTTCTTCATAAACAAGTTTTTTAAGCTTAGCCACTTCTGCTCGATTCACTACACAGAGTAATACATTGCGATGGGCTCCAGTGTACATCCCCTTGGCCTCAAGAGCGGTTACACCTCTTTCCAATTCTTGCATGATTCGATTACTAATCTGTACCGGTTTTTGAGAAATAATATAGACCGCTTTGGAATAACTGAGGTCTTCAACAATAAAATCTGTCAGCTTTACTGTGATGTATAAGGCAATCACTGAATATAATGCAGCTTCAATTCTCCGCTCGACCAATCCGGCAATTGCAACAATGATAAGGTCTAAAATCATCATGAGTTTAGCGATGCTTAGAGCAGGGAAAAACTTATTTAAAATAGCCCCTGCCAAATCGGTGCCACCAGTCGTGCCTCCAAGGCGAAATATTAATCCCAGACCAACACCCATTGAAACACCGCCGTATACTGCTGCCAATAAAATATCAGATGTCAAGGTGCCTTCTGTGCCGAATACAATGATGAAAAGCCTAAGAAAAACAGATAACATAAGTGTTGCATAGGCTGTTTTTGCTCCAAAGGCTTTTCCCAATATGAGAATTCCAATAATGAACAAAGGAATGTTAATGAGCAAGTTTGTTACATCCATGGGAACAGCTGTGATTCGTTGAATAACAACGGCAAGCCCTGTTACACCACCAGGTGCTATGGTGTTTGGCTCCAGAAAAAAATGTAGCGCAAAGGCCATTAGAGCGCTTCCTAATGCCATCCCAGCATATTCAAGAAGCAGCGTTGTTTTTTTCATATAATCACCTTTCTTTCCTGTATACCCTTTTTGGCATCCATAAAGATCTCCATAAAAAAAGAGGTAAAACAGACATTCTCCGTATTCTTGTTGGCTCCTGAATCAATCTGTAAAACCATTCTATTCCTAATTGCTGATATATAGCGGGGGCACGCTTTACTTCCCCTGCATACACATCAACACTTCCGCCCACCCCCATGGTAATTCTGCAGTTTAATTGATCACTGTTTTTATGAATCCAAACCTCCTGCCGCGGGGATCCCAGACAGACAAAAAGAACATGTGGCTGATATTCATTAATTAGGCTGACTACTTTATCATTTTCATCGTCATTGTAATAACCATGATGACATCCAGCAGCTTCAATCCCAGAATATTTCTCCAGCATATTTGAGATAGCTTTTTCTGCTCGTCCTGGTTTCCCTCCCAGCAAGAATATTCTCATGTGATTCTCATGACAAATTTGAAGCACTTTGGCCATGGTGTCGATTCCTGTTACCCGTTCCTTTAAACCGATTTTCTTCATCTTGGAAGCTATAATAAGACCAATTCCATCTGGTAAAACCAGGTCAGCATTAGTAAGTGCCATCATTAATTCTGGGTGTTTGTTTGCCAACATAACCATTTCTGGGTTCGGAGTCATGATGGAGTGAATTTTAGGTTCTTTCATCATATCCTTCAACCGATCAATGATCTCATCATTTGTCACCGGATGAACCGGAACATCCATAATGATAACTGGCTTCATACCGACGAATCTCCTTCCATTAGAAAAGACTTGATCAACAATGTATTTTTCGCTGATTTCATCTTTAGTTCATGATTATAATGTGATATCTTCGCTCTATAATTATCCATGTTTTCCAGAAACTCACTGGTTGTCATCATCATATCATCAAGTGTTAACGTTTCTACATTCCCTGCACATGGCTGTTCCACCATTTTTAAAAAACTCGTTATTTTTGTTTCATATGCTAATCCAATCATAGGAACACAGGCAATGGTGGAAAAAATTAATGAATGCAATCTCATACCAATAACAAAATCCATACCAGCGATCAAACCAATCATCTCTTTGGGTGTAGGTTTAGAGTTAATGATTTTGGCCGGAGACTGCATTTGTAGAATTATTTCTTCGGATATGATTCTATCTGAAGGCGTCTGCATCGGTATCATGAAAATTTCGTATCCTTTTTGCACCAGTTCGTCAGCACAAGCAGCGAGAATTGGCACATACTGCTCTTTGTTTTTCCATTGTCTTACCGAAATTGCCACTTTTCTGCTGTGTAAATCCCTATGGCTTTCTGATAAATCCATATTTAGTGTTTTCAGCATGAAAGCAGCATCAGCAGTTACATGAATCGGCTGTTTTATGCCAAGTTGTTGCATCACTTCTCGCGATTCAACATCTCTCACTGTTATTAAATCAACATAATTAATAATGTGTTTAACAAGCCACTGGTTTGATGGGCGCAAGATGGGACCAAAACCATTTCCATAAAAAGCTACTTTCTTACCCATCAACTTAGCCAGAAAAATGATTCCTAAATAGTACATAAGACTTCTGCTGCTTGTTACGTCCTGCAATATTGAACCGCCGCCACTCATGACCAAATTAGCATTTTTGATTGATTTTATAACTTCCCAAAACCTGTTCCTACTAACTGCAGCTATTTGGTAGCGATTTGAGGTTTCCGACGCATTATAGCTTAACACTGTAATGTTGACGTCAGGAAGTATTTCGCGAAATTCTTCTACGATCGCTTCCAAAATAGCCTCATCGCCAATGTTATGAAAACCATAATATCCAAAAATGAACACTCTTTTCATGGGTCTATCCTTTCCTGAAAACATTATTTCTTCTCCAAGGCCCGCCATAGCCTTGGCCCCCATTTTTCCAAAATCCAAACAAACAAAATGAATATCCCTAAATATAACGCAGCAAAGAATGTCCCTGCAGCCAGTGAATACAGTGTTCTGATAACTGAAACAACAACAGGCGTTCTTAAGTGACTAAAGGTATTCACAATGGATGTCTGCCCAATAACGGCCGCAAGCCCACTGATGAAGATCAAAGATTTAAACTTAAGAGAAGCGATATATGCTCCCATGATCAGTGCTGGAAATGCCACTGTAAATTCTTTTGTACGTGGTCGAACAAGTAGTTTCTCTTCAAGAATATTACGTATAATCATCTCAATTTCTGTTGGCTGCAAGCTGCCTTCATGGCCTGTTCTGGCAATGTAAATATATCCTGCAATCATTAAAAATCCCAGTATCGCAACATAAAGTACTCGTATGTTTTCCAATAGTAACAACTTAATTTCTGAAGGGCGAATACCCGGTTTTTTTATCACTTCTTCATTTCGTCGATAACCAAAAAAGTGTAAAAATACCACCCCAAACAATCCAATTGGAACCAACTGTCCTGCTTTAACCCCTCTAAATATATCAATTTCCAGCAAGTAGCGTACGTCGGATAGCATGGCTGCTACTAATAAAGCGCCAATGCCAGAAATCAATGACATCTTAAGTAAAAGCAGAACGCCATTTTTAAGTGCTTCTGTATAGGACATGCGCTGGGAAGACATCATCCATCTGTATGTCTGGTTGCAAAACAACCACATAGACAAGCTTGGGAATAATATGGCTGCTGAAAGTGCTGACAATTTTTCTCCCCAATCCTGACTTATGAGTAAAATACTTATTATAAGCATGACACACAGTATCAACAGAACTGTTAACACTCTATCTGAAAAAGGGAATAAGATTTTCAATAACCATATAGCTGCTGCTGCAATGCCAATGCTCATCATCATTTGTAATAGCAATCCCGGTGTAGTGTCCGGGAAAACAGATGCTTCCCCTATGGTCAAACCATGGCTATCAATTCGCGTCTCAAATCTCTGAAATATGTTTTGGTACTCATTAGGATCTGTCACATAAACCATGGAAGTTTCTTTAAAGGGTTTAAAATATATCATCCTGATATTACGTTCGGTTACTGCACGGTATAGAGTGTTTTCAATTTCTTCTGCACCTTCGTAGTGATAGTACTGGTATCTTTCCTGAACAAAAGGCCAGACATTAAAGACCCTCACCGCTTTAAAATCAAGCATTTCAGTAAGTTCCTCCAAGCCATCTTGCTCCAGATGTTCTCGTTGAAACGAAGATTCTACTAATCCAACCTTAACGTCATTTTTCAACATAAACTGACCTAACAAGGATAAACTATTATCATCATAACCCGGCAATTGCTTACCACCAAAAAATAAAACGCTGGGGATCATGTCCCATTTTTCAAGATCGTTTAAGTATCCTTTTAGGTATTTAGTTCCACCCCAATCAGAATAACTATAAGGTCGCGGCATAATACCAAGGCCCGTCTTTTGAATTCTATTGATTTTTTCTTCGTCAAAACCAAGGCCCAATCGTGTTAGTTGTGATGAATGAAGTCGTACTTCCCGATAATAATTTTCCCCTTCAAAATCCATTAAATCGGCAGGGGGACTATAAACTGCATCTTCAATGGTTCCGTGAATAACAATCACATTGCCTTCAACGTCAGGATACAATTTGTAGCGGTCCTCTTGATAGCGACTTATTAGACCACTCGCTATTTGATTATATATCTTTTCATCTTTCGTCATTAAAATAAAATCATAATCATTTATGCCTTGTGTTTCGTGATACTCGCTTAAAACGGGTGGCACAAATTGTTGCCAGTTCCATTCTTTAAGCAAATCCTGACCAACTTCCACTCTCAAAGGCATAAGTGCCTGCCTCATTAATCCAACACTTTCTTCTTCCAGAACAACATGTGTAACACCTAATTTTTTGAAATAATCCAGCCACCATTCCATGCTTTGATCTGATTGTCGAGCAAGTTCATTTACTTCAAAATAATCAATAAATATTTCTACTTGGTTATGAGAATTTTCAATTTCAATCCTGTTACTGATTGCTACTGCACCTGACAGTAGACTAATAACTATAAAAACAACGAATATTTTTTCTAAACGAGTCTTCATTAAACCACGCCTCTGTGCATTATTTTCTCTTAAAAAAAAGGCTTAAGGGTCACTTAAGCCTTAGAAATCTATCAATCCAAGACTGATCAACAAAGCTTGGTTGATCTGTTCCATCTTTTGATCATCTATCTGCCCTAAACGTTGTTGCAATCTTTTTTTATCCAGTGTTCTGATCTGTTCTAGCAGTATGACAGAATCTTTTATCAACCCATAATCCGGGGCTTGCACTTCAATATGTGTTGGGAGTTTAGCCTTGTTAATCTGAGTGGTAATAGCTGCAATAATCACCGTGGGGCTGTATTTATTTCCAATATCATTTTGTACAATCAAAACAGGCCTGATACCCCCTTGCTCTGATCCAACGGCAGGACTCAGGTCTGCGTAGTAAATTTCTCCACGTTTTACCATTTTTCTTCTTTCCACTCAGGACAGCATATTTCATAATCTTCCAACAAAGATTGTTCAATACAGACACCCAGTTCAGCCAGAGCCAGGTTAATGGCACCCATTTCTTCATAACCCACACGCATCGTTTCATGAAGCTGGCATTTGTCTCTTTCGCATAAGATTTGCTGGACAGCTTCTTTGATGAATTGATTAATGTCCTTGTTCTCCAGATGACTGTAAACATCCAGTTCGCGTACCAACTTTTCCGGAAGTTTGATGGTTACTTCTTTATCATTTCTGTTCATAAGCCACCTCCATGTAACCTGATTATTGAGGCTATTATACCTGAAGAACAAACTAACTGTCAATTGTAGACACCTTTTCATTATCCATATTCACTATTCCAACAAAGGATCCCACGTATCGATTACTTTTTCATCCCGTAAATAAACCCTGGGTACACGTCTACTCACCATGCACGTTATTTCATAGTTAATGGTCCCTAATTTTCTTGCCACATCATCCACAGTATCACCCATTTCAGGCAACAGGGCATATAAAGTCACTTCATCACCCTGTTTTACATCTATATCAGTTACATCAATCATGCACTGATCCATACAAATGCGACCAATAACTGGCGTCTTCTTTCCATTGACAGTGACTTCAGCCTTACCACCCAGCAACCGTGTATAACCATCAGCATAACCCACTGGTAATGTGGCAATTTTCATTTTCTTCGCAGCACGAAATGTAAGCCCATAGCTTACTCCCGTCCCCGGCATAATTTCCTTCACATGAGCAACTCTTGTTTTAAGAGACATCACTCGTTTAAGTTGAATATCTTTGTGATTAACATCTGCTGAAGGATACAACCCATACATCATAATGCCTGCCCGAACCATATCTAAATGTGTTTCAGGCATGTCAATAATGGCCGCACTGTTTGCAGTGTGTAATAAGGGTATATTACATCCTTTGGATGCAATTTGATCTACCACCCAACGATACTTTTCAAATTGTAATAGAGCTTCTTTTTTGTCCGGTTCATCGGCTGTCGCATAATGAGTGTATATTCCTTCTACATTGATATTTGGATAGTTAGTTAGTTCAACGATTTCTTCAATGCTTTCCTGCGTCGTTTGAAACCCTAGTCGAGACATGCCTGTATCAATTTTTACATGCAAAGAAACTAATTTATCTGCTTTTTGTGCAACTTTTGAAAATACTTTTGCCTGTTTTTTTGTGTAAATCGTCTGCTTGAGATTATTATCAATGACTATTTCAGCTTTTTCATCCGGTGTATAACCCAGTATCAGCACAGGCATTTTACAACCATGTTTTCTGAGTTCCAAGGCTTCATTCAATGTGGCAACAGCCAGGTGATCGACTCCGATTTTTTCCAATTCCAGTGCCAGTTTGACAGCACCATGACCATATCCATTTGCCTTTATCACAGCACAGATCTTAGTTGTTGACCTGATGTGTGAACGAATTTGTTTAAAATTATGTTCCAGATGATCGAGATGAATTTCTGCCCATAAGGGCCGGTTTATCATTTTTGGTTGCATTGATAACTCTCCCCCTTATCTCTTATGGCCAATCACATTGGCAAATGCGGTTCGTTTGTCATGCGTAATACTGATTAATATTTCATTAATGTCCATTTGTGCAGAAATTTCTTTTGCTTTTCCGCTTAAAATAACATAAGGTGCTCCTTTACTGTTATTCAGTATTTCGATTTCATGCCATGATACTTCACCGATTCCCGTTCCAAGCAACTTACTAACTGCTTCTTTCGCAGCAAAACTTGCCGCTAATGATGAACTGCGGTAACTTTTTGTTGCCAAAACATCCATTTCACGGGGCGTTAAGATGCGCTCAATGAATTTGGGATTTTTTTTTGCAGCCTTTTTAATACGATTGATCTCAACAATATCTGTTCCCATTGCAATGATCATTATTTCACCAAGTCCTTTGTTTCTATATTAGGCTGAAAAGAAATCTGTTGATCCAGTTTCTCCATTTCATGGGGTCCTACTAAATGGTGCAAAAATGAATACCAGGATTCTAATTGTTTTTCCACAATTTCTTTTTCCTCTCTTAAACCATTAAGTTCATTCCGTAGATATGTCACTTTCTCTTCAATCTTTTTGTTTTTTTTATCAAATTCAATGAGTGCAACGTATACCTGTCTAGATGTTTCTTCCAGCAATTTAAGATTTAGCTCATTGATTTTTGAAGGAATCTCTTCAACCTTACTTTGTTCAGCTTCCATTTCCTGAGATGTTTTTCGCAACAGGTCTCTCTCAGCTTCCAGGCGGTTTAATTTTTCCAAATTATCATCACCTTCGTTTATCAAATATGATGAGGCTAAAATGTCCTTTGTCAGCTTTTTCTTAGCTGCTTTCAATGCCTGAAGATTTCTTTTGGTTTTTTCAAGATCAACCAGCTGTCGACTAATTTCATCCATTAAATGATTCATTTTTCTGTTACGAATACCTGATGTCATTTTCTTCCATTCATTATCTTTAACTAATACAGGAAAATCGGCTGATTTTACGACATCAGGATTAATCGTAAGCTGAGGTCTTTTTTTAAAAAACATATGTTCACCCTTCTCGCACCTGGCTTCAAAATAGATGATACGTTGCAGTAATTGCTTTCTTTAGAAAATAAACCTGGTAATAATCAATGAGCCCGTGATGATGATCAAAATAATGGCGTATATCAATGTATCGCCAAATATAATGGGTTTTTCGTACTTTGCCACGCAAAAGTCAGGAAATTTTTCACACACAGTTGTTACAGGTGTATAAATGAATTTTTCCGCATTCATCCATCGAGGTAATGTTAAATGGAATAAATGGAATCGGTAACCTGCTGCAAACATTATGAAACCTAATACATAAACAATCACCGTACCCCATAAATCTTTGTAATTCCAAAAATTCATTTCTGTTAAGTAATACCCTATAAAACTCTGGTCATAGGATAAAGACATTGCTGCGGGGATTAATACATTATCTGGTAACCAGTTGGGAAAAACACCAATCAAAAGGACTAATCCAGCCAAAACAGCCATTGTTATCACCATATTTTTCGAGTCTTTTGCATCGTTTTTGAAGCTATCAGGTTCCCGTCGCAAAAATATAAAGTAGAAAAATTTAATAAAGGAGCAGACTGTTCCTGCACTCACTACTGTAAAGATCCATTCTGCATACTCAAAAGAAGGATGCCCATATTGAAAAGCTTCATCTATGGCGTGATGTAATATAGTTTTACTTGCATAGCCATTAAACCCTGGCATTCCAGTGATACCAAGAATTGCTACAAAGGTTAATAACGCAGTAACAGGCATTTTTTTCCACAGTCCGCCCATGTTATACATGTTTGTCTCACCTGTTTGGTATAAAACCGCTCCGGCAGACATGAACAAAACCACTTTGAACAAAGAGTGGTTAATCATATGATAGATACTTCCAACAAATCCCATAGGACCAATATATCCCAAATATGCAGCAACACCAATCCCCATTATTATATAACCCATTTGGCTAACACTGTGATAGGCTAGCATTTTTTTTGTACTTCCTTGCTGCAATGCCATAAAAACGCCAACTACCATGGTAATGATGCCCAACCAGATGACAAAAAAACCTATTTGTTCAGATATCCTCCATAACAGAGGATAAAATTGAAGCCCCTGACTGGTGTCAACGGAGAAGGTAACAGAAAATATTTTTAGCATTCCATAAGCACCGATTTTTATCAGAACACCTGATGAGAGAGCAGCTACTGCTATGGGAGCACCTTCATAGATTTGAGGAACCCAAAAGTGGAAAGGTACCATTCCGGCTTTCAAACCAAAACCAGCAACAAAAAAGAACCCTATAAAATACTTAATCAAACCTAATTCACTGAACCGTACTGCCAAATTAGTCCATTCGAAAGTGCCAGTATAGGCTGACAGCATTAAAATACCGCTTAAGATCATGAGCCCGCCTATGATACCCATATAAATATACATGAACCCAGCTTCCAATTGTTCATTACCCCTGTGATATACCATGAGGGCATAAGAAGCAAATGTCATGATTTCAAAAAACAAAAAGAATGTTAACAAATCTCCTGCCAGGAGGGTTCCAATAGATGCGATGAAAGTAACGCTGTAAAAAAGATAATGAATATCTTCCCTGCTGTAAAAACTGATAAGCAACCACAATAAACCTGATAATATCAAGAGTGGAAAATTCAACAGATCAACTTTGAAAAAAATACCATAGTCAAAGACCCCACCAATGCTGTAGATAATGGGTTCCTCAAGTATTTCAGAAAAGGAAAGCAAAAACAATAATGTGGTTAGTGATATAAATACTTGTACGACGATGCGCCGAATTTTCCGATGTCCTTTATGCAAAAAAGGTAGCACGGCTATTTCCAGTAACAAATACAACACCATCAACAATGGCAATCCTATTTGTATGCATATTCTCCCCAAGCTCATTGGAATCTCCACCTTTACTTATATCACCTTAAATAAGCTGCCAGGAAAAACAAACTTGCCACCAGAATCATTGCATAGATATAAACATCTGCATTGTTTGTTCTAGTTTCATACCGCTCTGTGACTCCCTGGGAAATTCGCATAACATTTTTATAGATGGGTTTGTATAAAATGAACTCGAAATCCATCCATCTAGGCATATGCAAATGGAACAGGTCAAATTTCTTTCCCGTCAGAAATATGCCAATTCCTAATATGTACACGGGTACCATGGCCAACAGATCCTTCTGGTTAAAAAAGTTCATATCCACTAAATATTTCTTTATAAAATACGGATCATAAGTAAAATTCGAAGCTGCCGGTATGATAAATTGATCCATGATAAAGCCAGGTGCCAGTCCAATACCGATGATCAGTAGCGCCAAACCACCCATGGCCATCTGCATCATGCCATTACCATCTTTGGATATATTTTGGAATTTTTCTGGACATTTACCGAGAAATGCATACGAAAATAATTTAATAAAGGAACACACTGTGCCTCCGCTGACAATGGTGAATATTATTTCGGCATAACGGAATGAGGGATGGCCATATTCATATGACTCAACAATTGCGTGGTGAAGGATCGATTTACTTGCAAAACCATTAAAGCCAGGCATACCTGTAATTCCCAGTGCTGCAATCAGGCAGACAAAGGCAGTAAATGGCATCTGACGCCACAAACCTCCCAATTTATACATGTCAATCTCATGAGTTTTTACGTAAATCACACCTACCACCATAAACAGCAAAGCCTTGAAGAAGGCATGGTTGATGGTGTGATATATGGCGCCTGCAAATCCCATGGCTCCAATATAGCCTAGATAAGAGGCTGCACCAATCCCCATGACGATATATCCCATCTGGCTTATGCTGTGATATGCAAGCATTTTTTTCATGTTACTCTGCTGTAATGCCATAAAAACACCAACGGCCATGGTTATAACGCCGATCCAAATGACGACAATCCCCATATTTTTTGACAATGCCCACAATGGATCTGTTTTGCCTGAGATCAAATCAGCCGAAGGCATATAGAAACTGGTTGTAACCCTTAGCAATCCATAGGCACCTATTTTAATAAGCAAACCTGACAATAATGCACTGGCAGGTGTAGGCGCCACAGGATGTGCTTTTGGAAGCCAGATATGCAACGGCAACATACCAGCTTTTATTCCAAACCCAATGATAAAAAGGCCAGATATCAGGTATTGCATCCATCCCAACTCACTGAGTTCAGTGGCAAGAAATACAAAATCTAAATGATTTGTATTAAATAAAAGCAGTATCATACCTACCAGTACTGCTAGTCCCCCTCCCACTCCCATGTAAATGTAGTTGTTGCCTGCGAGAATTGAATCAGGGGATTGATTATGTGCCACCAACAAATATGAGCTAAATGTCATTAATTCGAAAAAAAGAAACATGGTCAATATATCAGAAGCCATGACGGTTCCCAAAACGCCACCAAATGTAATGGACATAAACAGATAAAAGCGATCTCTGTGATGTTCCATGCCCATGTATTCATGGGCATATATGCTTACCATTAACCATAAAACGCCTGCTGTACTGACCATTATGTAACTAAGCATATCAACCTTAAAATGAAGCCCATATCCAAACACACCAGGAATGGAATTCGTTATTCCACCGTCAGCCACTTGAGGAAACATGGCAAGTATAATGATAAAAGTTCCGAAAGTACTAAACACCACCGTAAAATCCCGCAAACCTTCATTACGTTTGCCAATAAAGGCTTCCAGCGGTCCACCAATGAGCGGAACAAAAACTGCCAATAATGGAAGGTATGCGTAGTTGGTCAAAGGATCCAATAAGTTATACAGCACTGTTAAGGATCCTCCGATGTTACCATTTGCACCATCTGACGTTCTGCCTATAACCACAGCAACAAAGGCTCCTACCAGGAGTAATGTAATAATAAACATAATAATGCAGCTAATGCAGAAATAATTAAGCACTCTATAGTACCACTTATTAAGTGGTTTTCCTTGTTTGCCTGTTTTATTCCTGTCTTCCTTTGAACCACTTGGCACCATCAACTACGCCTCCATTACGATAATCTAAATGTTAAAAAAGGTGAGCACTGCTCTTTCGATAACACCCATAATTAACTGAGGGAAAAATCCAAACAAAATACATAGACCAGCGATGATTCCCATGGGAATCAGCATTGATTTGGGAACCTGGTCTCTTTCCAATATATTTTCTCTATCTTTACTCTCGCGTAAAAAAGCATTAATAATAATTGGCAGGTAATAGATCGCATTTAAAAAACTACTAAGGAGAATTACCAGTAATATCAGTGGTCTGCCTGCTTCTAACACCGCAAAGCTTAAATACCATTTACTCATAAACCCATTGATTCCAGGAATGCCAATCATCCCCAGAGCTCCAACTGAAAAAACTGTCATGGTGACCGGCATTTGATACCCTATACCGTTTAGTTCGTTGACATTTCTTTTACCAGTTTGATATATCACAGCACCTGCGCTTAAAAAGAGTGCCGACTTCATCAGTGCATGGGTTACAACATGAAACAGAGAAACAGACAACCCACTTTCAGTGGCTAACCCAATTCCCAGAATGATATAGCCTATTTGAGCAACACTGGAGTAGGCCAATATACGCTTTATGTCTTTCTGACCAATGGCAAAGACCGAACCCATGATCATGCCAATGATGGCGAAATATGTAATAAAAAGTGGTATACCAACTTCACTAATGATGTTTATCCCTATGACTCGGAATAGTATTTTGATCGCTCCAAAAATATATATCTTTACAACTAATCCTGATAGCAGGGCACTTGATGGGGTCGGAGCCGTTGAATGTGCATCCGGCAGCCAGGTATGTAAGGGAAATACAGCTGCCTTGATGCCGAAACCAGTCAATATGAATCCTAATGCAACAAGAATGTTACGAGGATAAATACTCCATGCATTCTGAATCAAGTCATAACTAATAGTCATGTTAAGCGACCCGGTTACCATATACAGAAAGGCAATTCCCAAAAGAATTGAAATAGAACCAATGGCTCCCAACATCAAATATTTTAAACTAGCCATTAAATTTTCTCTTTTACGTTTAATGGAAACTATCCCACAGGAAGTTAACGACAAAATTTCCATGAACACATACATGTTAAACAAATCATTAGTCAGTGTCATTCCAACCATGGAAAAAAGCATTAAAAAGATAAGTGTATAATATCCTGGTATCACATGACCCTCAAGTTCATGCTCTACGTCTTTAAATGAATAAATAATGACAAGGGCTGACATAACAGTAACCAGGACTGTCATCGCTGCGGAAAACTCATCCACGACAAACTCTATGCCATAACTAGGATGCCATAACCCAAAATGATATGTAAAGGCCCCGTTTAAAAGTACGTTGACCAGGGTAAAGACACTCAGTATTGCAGCAATCATAATGGCATAGGTCAAAAAGATGTTAACAATCCTGTTGGTCATTTTAGCCATCAAGGGAATCACCAGTGCAGTTCCAAGTAACACCACGAGGAGATACACAGGCATATGAATATTACTCATTAGCCTCTTCACTCCTTAGCTTCATAATCTCATCCAATTCAATTGTTCCATACGCCTCGTAAATTTTCACAATCATACTTAATGCATATACTGTTATACTTACAGCAACAACTATTCCAGTAAGTATAAGGGCTGAAGGCAGAGGATTAACATACAGCACAGGCTTTCCCTCCAGGTTTAGAATTGGTGCCTGGCCTCCCTGAATAAAACCAATGGAGACAAAAAATAAAAAAACAGAGGTTTCCATTATGTTAATTCCAATAATTTTTTTTATCAAGTTAGGATGAGTCAGTACTGTGTATAAACCTATCACAAATAAAAATGAAGATCCAACGTAATTGATGTTTTGATAAATAAACGCTGCATTCAAGTTCATTGTTCCTCCTTGATCATTGTATGAAATAAGGTGATCATTGTACTACCAACTTTCAGTCCGATAGCCAGGGTGATTAGCGGAATAAACCCACCGCTTAGGATTGCGCCAATTTCTCCCATGGGAAAGCCCGCAGCTTGGTTTGTTAAGAATTGATTGCCGGTCCAAATACCTACCATTCCCAAAAGAATGTACCAGATGATTGCCCCGCTCTCCAATTTTTCTGAAACACGATGAGGCATTTTTTCATGTCCCCGCTCCGCACCAAAAGCTAAGGTGTATAGTATTATGCTGGCACCCAATATTGCTCCACCAGGAAACCCGCCACCTGGCGATAAGTGGCCATGAAAGATAACAAAAATACCATAGAGTTGAATGAAGGGAATGATCAATCGGCTGATGTATTTAACAATCAAATCATCCATGACGCATCTCTCCCTCCTCTTGCTTCTTCTTTTCTTTACCTGCCAGAACTGTCAGCACTGCTGCAATCGATGTAAAGAGTACTGTGGCTTCGCCTAATGTATCAATTGCACGGTAATCTGTTATGATATTAGCAATCACATTTGGTGCTTTTGTTTCTTCTAAGCTTTGTGTTAAATAATGATGTGCCACCTCATTATAAGAAGGATTACCCACATCTCCCATGGGAGGCATTTCAGCGTAACTGAATATCATAACAAATAGTAGTCCCCCCAAAGCAATAAAAACTAAGATGTTTTTCATTTTTCCATCCTCCTGGTTCTGCTGATTACCGCAACAAACATAATTGTTGTTACACCTGCACCGATTGCAGCTTCGGTCATAGCCACATCCGGAGATCTGAGCAACAACCACAGCACGGCCATCACCAGACTATAAGCTGCAAAAATGATCACTGCACTTAACAAGTCTTTTGTTCTTTCAACTGCAAGGGCACAGAGAATTAAGAATAGAATAAGGATAACATTGAGTATCTGCATACAATCACTCCTTAATTGATGAATCAACGTCGGTGGGCATATGTTGTGAATTGTAAGCGGCTTTCGCTATGATATGGGCTGCTGTCGGGTTAGTAACCAAGATAAACAATAAAATAATGAAAAGCTTCACACTAATCATGTGAAAACCTTGGTTGATCATTAATGAAACTAAAATCATACCAGCACCCAATGTGTCACACTTGGTTGTGGCGTGCATTCTTGTAAAAGCATCCGGCAATCTGATCAACCCAATTGTCCCAACAAGGAAAAAAAAGGCACCTCCAATGAGCATAATAATTGCCACGCCGTTTATAAGCATTTTATCTCTCCTTCAAATTCATTTGCAATGACAGAAACATTAAAACAGCTTTCCTTTTTCTATGTACTTTGATACACATATTGTGGCAATAAAGCCCATCATTGCATAGATCAACGCAACGTCAACAAATATTTCCTGTCCGGTAATCATGGATAAGAGTACAATAAGCATGGCAATTTTTGTTGTCAACACGTTTATTGCAACAACCCTGTCTGCAGCACTGGGACCCGAATACGCTCGATACAGAGAGAAAAAAGTCAATAATGCCAAGAAAATTAACGTTGCCGTAAATGCAGCTATCATCATTGTTCGTCCTCCTGTTTGATAATCCATTGCTCAATAAAACTGTTCTCCATGGCCTCTGCCGCATCATTTGTCAAGGCGTGGATAATGAATGCATCCTCCGTGATATCAACAGTCAATGTACCCGGTGTTAACGTGACTGAATTACCGTAAATTACTTTGTTGAAATCGTTCTTCAACATCATGGGCACTTTTATGAAATGAGGCTGGATTGGCAAAGAAGGGTTTAAGACTATTTTGGCAACGTCAATATTTGCCTTGAATACTTCAACAATGAGCACTCCAATAAATTTGATCATATTGATAAAATTTGCCATCTTATAGATAGGAATCTCTTGTTTTTCAAATAACAAATTCTGGGAGTATAACACTACCAGTGCGGATACAATCATACCTATTATAATCGATTCCACTGTTATGTTTGGTGTCAGAACAAGCCAGAAAGACAACAACAACAGGAACGGAATCGCCATCTTTTTACTTGTGATGTTTTTATACATTCTCAAAAGTATCACCTCTATCTATCTTCTAAGTTATAGATCGAACCATTTATACCACTACAGTATAACATACGAAATCCCTCTGTACAAAAGAAAAAGGTTCTCCCTATGAAAGGAAAACCTATAGAAAATCTGATTGTTTTATTACTTAATGTCGAGTTGCCTAGTATCTGGTTTTAGCAGATTGGATTGAAAAGCCAGTGATAGATTTGAACCCAACCCAAGAAAAACAAGAGATTGCTGCAATTGTTCCCAATCTGCCACCCACACCAACAAAGGCATTGGCACCTGCAATATACAGAATACCCGTAATTAATCCTACGATTGCCATTTCCTTCACATTCGCTATGTTCTTTTGGGCTGCCATTCCCGCATACCCTGCAGTTGTTGCTACAACTGCTAATCCAGTAATCGTTATAATACCTTCTGTTTCCAGATACCTAAACAACACACCTGCAATCAACGTAACCACCGCTGATCCAAAAACGCCACCTTTTCCCATTTCTATGGATATTGAATAAGCTGCAACAGCTGCAACAACAGCTACCAGAACCATTGTTAACTGATCCATTCTACCCCTCCTGTTCTATGTGATGATGTTTATAATTGCACGGGTAATTTGACCTGATACCGCGGCTGTTGTTCCGCCCTTCCCACCAATACCAGCGTATATTTCAGGTGTATAAATAATGACAGTGCCCACCACAACTCCACCCATTAGTGAAGCTAGAAGAGAGGGAATAACACCCAGGCCTGACATGCCTACAAAAGATGCAGTGTACACTACTCCTGCCAACGGACCTGGTAATAAAGCTCCTGCCACAACACCAACCATTCCGTTTGCAATGATTGGGCCATATCCCATTTGATGGTTAATAAACCAGGTGATCATTACGCCAGCTATAGCACATATCATCATTTTTAACTTATCTTTGTTTACCATCGTTTCCCTCCTGTTACCTTAATTCTTTAAAATGATTCTTCAAACCTGCCAAAGCCAAAAAAACCAAAATCACTGCAAGGACCGTATATGAAAGATGATCCTGTCTAATAATTGCTGCACCAAGAAACGACATGCTTGTAGCTGCAAAAAGAATAAATCCTCCAACTTTTCTATTCATCATTACTCCTCCTCGCATACACTTTCATCTATTTATATTTTACTACTTCGTTAAAATTTTGTCTAGTGATTTCTGTATTTCATTTACATTAATTTTATTGAATCTATATTGTTAATTTTCTAACTTTAAAGCAAACAAAATAGCTACCGGAAAGATTCTATTCCAGTAGCCATATTTTTTAAATGTATTTTTATTATTCCATGCCTGATGCGTACGCACGTATGATATCCCTTCGGGTTACGATTCCCACCAGTCTGTCATCTGCAACCACAGGTACCCTGTTAACGCTTTTCTTTGTCATAATTGTTGCAATTTCTTCCAACGTATCTTCCTCGTTGACAACAATAACATCCTTCGTCATGATGTCTTCCACTCGATAACCGACCATTTTACGTATTTGCTCTTCCATTTTTTTTGTATTATCCAAAAAAATATAACTATCCAGTATGGTAAAATACCTCGGAATTTCCAATTTCTTACTTCTGTATATCAAGTCGCCTTCCGTAACGATACCTATTACTTGATCTTCATCGTTAACGACTGGAACCCCGCTAATGTTCTTATTCATTAATATTTCAATAACCTGGTTTACCGTATGATCTCTTTTTACAGTGATAACATCTTTTGTCATTATATCTTTAGCTCTCAGTTCTTCTCCCATACCAATCCCTCCAATTTATTTTCGCACATCAACCTGCCACATAAAATGCATACCCTTCCTACGTAATATCAACCAGCTTATTGGGACAACAATTTCCAGTCACTTCAAGGATTTTTACTTAAAATCTTTGAACAACATGCTGGATTGAATGCCCTGATTATTTTGATACTTTCCATTGTTATAGGGTTCATGCTCGCCTTCAATGGTATGGTAATAAATCTGGCATATCTCTACACCTGCGTATATTTTAATTGGGTGTATACAAAATATTTCCAGCGTCCAATATCCACAAAAACCAACATCGCCAAAACCGGCGGTGACATGTATAAACAACCCCAGTCTGCCGATTGAGGACCGTCCTTCCAGCATGGGAACAAGATTGTAGGTTTTTGTATGCTCATTAATCCTTCCAAGGTATAACTGTCCAGGATCTAAAACAAGTCCTTCTTCAGGAATTGTTATTTTCTTTGTTTTATTGCTCACTTTCATGTCAAGTTCAGGAGCATCATAAACCAACAGTTCATTGTTCAATGTTAAGTTATAACTGTTAGGGTTTAATCTGCTTTCTTGAAACGGTTCAATGAATATGTCCTTACCCAGTCTGTTCTTGATTTCCTTTCCTGATAAAATCACAGGCATCCCCTTTTCTTCTTTTCGTCGCCTTGTTTGTTATTTATCAATCTATCTACTAATAGAAGAACATATTATTTCTGACTTTCAAATTCTATTATTGTGTTTTTTTATCTCCTTTTCTTTTTTGTATTTACTGGTATGAATTTTGGAAATAGCTTCTGCTACTGCTCTTGGGGCTGTATTTATAGACACACTGTGTATTGAATAATGACACCACGGTTTCTTTTGATCTTCCCACTTAGCATGGTACTGAGGAACCCACATCCCCTGCTTTTTATCCCATTTTTTTACTCCTAGTGTCCATTGTATCTGTTTGTTTTCCTGTTGTCCCCGGTAACGCTGTGAAGAAATATAATTAATTCGTCCTGTTCTATCATCGAAGTGAATGTCTATGGTATGAACATCTTGGGTCTTATCATCACGGGAGGGCCATGTTAGACGGACAGTATTTTCATTTAGAGTATTCCATGTAAACTGCTCTTTTGAAAAATCGAAAATGCCAAGAAGCAAACTTTCGGCTAAAAAATTTATATATTGACTTTTCGTGACATTATTTCCAGCTTCATTCATTCGAATAACACCATTTACTTGTAGGGCTCCAACTCCATTAATCCAGAAATCTACACCTTTTAAGATGGTTTTTCCATACCAATAAAAATCAAGTTCGCGAAGAAATCCCGTTCCATTCTCGATCCAGGTATGATAAATGACCGGCATCCAAAGATTAGATATTTTATATTTTGCTTTTCCTTTAAACATCACGGTTTTAATCACAGGCATACCAGCAATCTCATAGATGGATTCATAATGTTTAATGATTAATGTAGGAATGTCTTCCTTCCATTGTTCATATTTAATGGGTTCTATCTCAAACGCGCTTTCTGCATCAGGTACTTTAGTTTTAAATCCTACCATAAATATTATAGAGAGCACCAAAACAAAACCTGCAATGGCAAACCCCACGATAGTCAATATGTCCATGTATCCTGTCCACCTTTACTGACAATGTATTTTTGAGAAGGTTTGGTATAAACAAATAGCTTCATAAAACAGATTTGCCTTATCTTCAGCTACAACAACATCCATTATTGTTATTTTTATCTCATCCAAATCTTCACCTTCGTTAAACATTTTATCAAGACTGATGTTAAAAGTTGTTTCAATCCATCTGATTCTCGATATAACTTCTCTGGCTTCATGGTCAGTCATGAGCTTTTCTTTCTTTAAATATGATTCAAATGCTTCAGTGTTCATAGGAACCATCCTTTCATTCCAACCAACGGGAGTATTTATGTTTACCCAAGAAAGAAAGAAAATAATCAGAGGACTGCTTTGCAACTATTGCATCAGCCTGTTTATAGCATCAACAAAGTGATCCACTTCCTGCTGGGTCGTTTGAAAGGAAGTCATTAACCTTACTTCTCCCTTTGACTCATCCCAAACATAAAAATGAAATAAGCTCTGCAAATCAGGAATCATACTTTCAGGTAATATTGCAAAAATGGCATTACATTGAACCTTTTGTGTGATGGTAATTTGAGGATGTTTTTCGATCCCCCTCACCAGGCGTTGGGCCATGTTATTTGCGTGCGTGGCATTATTTAACCACCTATCTGTTCCAAACATTTCCTCAAATTGTGCTGCGATAAATCTCATTTTAGAATGCAATTGCATCCCTTGCTTTCTGACATAAGGATAACATTTATCTAAAGCTTCATTTAAAAACACTACCGCTTCGCCAAACATAAGACCATTTTTTGTCGCTCCCAATGACAGTAAATCCACTCCACATTCACTTGTGAAGGCTCTTAAGGGTAAATTTAGTGCAGCTGCTGCGTTAGAAATTCTGGCTCCATCCATGTGCAGATGCATGTTATTGTCGTGGGCAAAAACTGCAAGTTTACTGATTTCTTCCTGGGAATACACAACGCCGTACTCAGTTGATTGTGTAATAGAGATTAACCCAGGCTGCGACCTGTGTTCGTCACCAATTCCAACCAACAAGGGAGCAATTTGCTCAGGAAAAATCTTTCCATCTGTACTTGGCAGGGCAATCACCTTGCACCCTGCATTATGTTCAAGGGATCCACATTCGTCGACATGAATATGACCCACTTGAGAACAAAATACCGTATGATAAGAATGTACCAATTGAGATATGCCTGTCACATTTGCGCCTGTACCATTATAAACAAAATACACTGAAGCTTTACCGCCAAACATATTTTTAATGGTTTCTTTCGCTTTATTTGTATAAACATCATCGCCATATGAATGCACATAGCCTTGGTTTACATCATTCAATGCACGCATAATATCCAGATCTACTCCCGCGCAATTATCACTAGCAAAACTATATTCGTCTGATTTCATCAATATCCCTCTTTCTCTTATATTATTTTTATTTCTTTGTTATGATGGAAAGAATACAAATAAGCCGCCTTCACATTGAAGTTTGAAGTCTTTTCCAATGCATGTTTGTATAAATGTATTTGAGCTTCATAGGATTGGCTCCATTGCATTAATCTTTCTTCTGATATTCTATTGGTTTTATACTCTACAAGGATCCAATTTTCGTTTTCTATGAAACAGCAATCGATTATTCCTTGGATAAGGGTTGTTTCATGGTTCAGCGAGCCTAAAACGATATATACTCTGTTTAACATCCCCTACCATGAAAAGATTATCATCCTGTTTGATTTTATCAATCAAAGATCTTGAACCCGATTACTATCCTTATATTCATCAATGAATATTCCTGCAAACTGTTGCTTGTAAAAATCTTT
The DNA here is from genome assembly GCA_011390155.1 of Clostridiaceae bacterium. Lineage (GTDB taxonomy): Bacteria > Bacillota > Clostridia > Peptostreptococcales > Tindalliaceae > Anoxynatronum. Next base: position 246,114 of record JAABSW010000001.1, on the reverse strand, counting down.
TGCTTCAGAAAAAGAAAGTATTTTTAATGCATAGTGCTCTAAGTCATGGAAATCTAGTACATTTCGATTTTTCTTTTTATCTTGATAGATGGATTCAACTTATTGACTAAAATAACCAGTTGGTTAACTGCATCTGCAATTTTTGCATGATCTTCCTGATATGTTTCTATCGTATCATAAAACCACAGCTCCTTGAGTCGCTTGATGTCATTTTTTACTATATTTCTAATACTTTTAACAGTTTCTCGCAGCTCTAAATCCCCATCTTTACAGGGAGGTAATCTTTTAAACTCTAATTTGTGTACAAAGCTCAATCCGACATTTATATCTTCCTGCAATCTATCTTTTAACAAAACGAAAGACTCCATCTCTTGGGTCAAAATAGACATATATAGTTGTGGACCATTTGGTTTTTGCGCTATATTCAAAGCTTGTTTGCTTGCAGAAATGACGCTCTCGACTACTAAAATTGAATACGCTTTTAAGTATATAACCCACTGCGAATTATGAAGCCCCTCATCCGATGAAAATTTTGCTGTGGGTTCGCTTCTTCGTAAGCTTTCTCTAACAACTCATCCATAGCTTCCTGTTGGAGCAGGAGCATAGTCGCCTGGTCAGTCGTCTTAAACGATGCCTCTACATTAATCAAATAATAGTGATTACGGTGGAAGGTCTTCTTGTTTCACTTTTGACAGTTGCCTGGCTATAACTTAACCATAGTCGTTCTTTCGGTCTTCCCAGGGCCAGCTGAATCATCAAATTCTCCCGAGCTATTCTCAACTCTCCATAAGTACCCACAACGCATCTCCTGGGAGATATTATCTGCACTACTTGCTAGTGTTTAATTATATCATCCCTTATTGACAAATTATGTCTTCTTAATAAAAAAACCTCCTGTGTCGTTTCACACAGAAGGTCAGCAATATTTTTCTTATGCATTCGAAGATGACATTTTTTTCACTCGCGCTTTTTGTAACAGGTAAATACCACCGATCACAAAAATTCCAATCAAGTCTGTGTATGTGCCAACATTCATAAGGGCTATTGCTGCAAGCAGCATGACTGCTGATTCGTATATTTTATTTTTTGTTACAAAATATCCCGTAACGCCACTGGCCAAACAGAAAGTTCCCATGATTGCCGGAATGATTACAGGCATTGATTCAAGAAGCCCATAAAAATTAACAGTTGACCCCGAAACCGATTCCACCATGATTAGATGAGAGTCCATGGCAAATAGATAGGGAACAATAAACGCTGCCAAAGCCAGTTTAACCGCCTGAAATCCAGTTTTCATAGCATTGGCACCCGCTATGCCTGCACCCGCATAAGCTGCTAAGGCGACGGGAGGAGTGATGTCCGCAATAACACCAAAATAAAGCACAAATAAATGGGCTGACAACAAGTTTACATCAAGCCTGATCAGTGCAGGTACCGCCATTGTTGCCAAAACAATGTATTTGGCAGTTGTGGGAAGGCCCATACCCAGAATAATAGATGCAATCATAGTAAAGAATAAAGTAGGTAAGAGCATGCCCTGGGCCAATGTTACAATCAATTCAGCAACACGTAAACCCAGACCAGTCATGGTAACAACACCAACGATTAACCCCGCTGAGGCACAGGCACAGGCTACACTTACTGCTCCTTTGGCACCCTGTTCCATGGCATCCAGGAAGTCTCGCCATGTAAACGCTGCTTTTTTCTTTAAAATTAGGATTGTTCCGATGCTTACCAGTGATGCCAGTATAACAGCCGTAAGGATTGAGTATATAGCAGCAAACAAGGGTGTGCGTCCGCTTATCAGAAGATACACAATCACAAACAATGGAATAAACAGGTATCCTTTTGATAAAATCAATTTTTTCATATTTGGCAGACGATCTTTTGGGATACCTTCCAGCCCCAGTTTTGAGGCTTCCAAATGTACGATGGTACCAACAGCAAAATAATACAATAGTGCAGGTATAATGGCTGCCTTTACAATACTAATGTATGGTATACCTGTGAACTCTGCCATGATAAAGGCTGCTGCGCCCATAACAGGTGGCATGATTTGTCCACCAGTTGATGCTGCCGCTTCAACAGCTCCTGCAAAATAAGGTTTGTAGCCAACTTTTTTCATCAATGGAATTGTGAAAGCACCTGTTGTTACTGTGTTGGCCACTGAGCTGCCTGAAATAGATCCCATGAACCCGCTGGCAACAACTGCTGACATGGCAGGTCCACTTTTCAGGTGACCTGTTAATCCAAAGGCTAAATCAATGAAAAATTTTCCAACACCTGTTTTATCAAGAAAAGCGCCAAACAAGATAAACATAAACACAAAGGTGGCTGAGACCCCAATTGGAATTCCCAGGATTCCTTCAGTGGTCATATACATCTGGCTAATTATTCTCTGAAAACTGTATCCCCGATGTGCCAACAAACTCGGCATCATAGGACCGAATTTTGCATAAACAAGAAAAGCAATGGCAACAATCGGTAATTCAGGACCAACCACCCTGCGTGTGATCTCCAGGGTGAGAAGGATGGCGAAAAATCCCAATACATAATCCTGGAACTGCATGGTGGCTCCCCGCAGGGCAATCTCTTGAAAGTTAATAAATAAATAGCCAAATACGATCACTGCCAATGCAGCCAAGGCATAATCATAATAGGGCACTTTATAGCCATGTTTTTCCTTACTCTTTTTGCTCAACGGGTAAATCATGAAACCAATCACAAAAGCAAAAATAATGTGTAATGATCTTTGTCTAATGGACAGCAATGTACCAAAGAAAGCGGTATACATATGAAATGTTGACATTGCAATGGCCAATACGGTGACTGCTTTACCGATTGTTCCCCGAAGTTTGCGCTGTGATCCTGCCTCTTTGTCAAATTTTTCCATTGCTCCATTAATATCGACATTCTCATCAATCCACGAATCATTTTCACTGTTGTTGGTTTTGTCTTCTAGTTCGTTTTCTTCTACCTTCTTTTGCTCATCAACCATTTGCCAACCTCCCTGCATAAATAAATCCACCCTGGCACTTTTTTTATTGAAATTCGTACGGGTGTTCTTTCTTGCGAAAAGGAAAGAAAGGGAATTTCGTTTTTTTCTGTCATCAGTGTTATGTCTGCACCTGTATGGATAGGTGCAGTTCTATACACAATAAAATCAAAGGGTTGGTTAATATTATATACTCTAAACCCTTTGTCTGTCATTTCAAAATCATGCTCATTTTTTTCCGGTAAACCTGCCCCATAAGACATAAACTCTGTGTCTGTCAGAAGCAAACGCCCATCCGGCATAACGAGATAGTGTTCATACACAGGTGTTTTCATGACGGAATGAATGTATCTGATAGAAATACTATCGTTAATATCAATCATCCTTCGATCATATACGATCCCATCACGGTTATGGGATATTTCAATAAAAGTAATAGGAATATGTACAATGCCTATCGTTATAAGAAGAAACAGTATAATAGCATTTTTAGACCTTTTCATAGCTAAAAGAGAGGAAGGTATTGGAGTTTATCCAACACCTTCACTCCTATCCACCTCAATTACGGTTTAGTTTACACCCATCTCTTCATAGTATCTGGCTGCTCCTGGATGCAGTTCAATGGGCATACCTTTTAAAGCTGTGTCCAGAGTAATGTCATTACCTCTGTCATGGGTGTCAATAATCGCTTGGCGATTTTCAAACATAGCCCTGGTCATGTTATAGACAAGACCTTCCGGCAAATCTTCCGGCACTACCAGCATAGCTTGTACTGCTGTTGTGACGGTATCGCTGTCAGTTCCTGGATATGTGCCGCCAGGAATGGTGACTTCAACGTAGAAAGGATACTCACTTGCCAGTTCTTCGATCTTTGCTGAATCAAAAGGTACGATAACGATGTCTGAAGTGGTTGCTACTTCAGATATAGCTGCTGTTGGAATACCTGCTGTTACAAAAGCAGCATCAATTTGTTTGTTCTTTAACTGGTCCGCTGCTTCTGAGAATGATAAGAAATCAGCTTTTCCCAGGTCGTCATAGCTTAAACCGTGAGCTGCTAAAATTTGTCTTGCATTCGCTTCTGTTCCAGATCCTGGTGCCCCAATAGCAACATTCTTACCAGCCAGGTCTTCAACCGTTGTAATTCCAGAATCTGCAGCTGCAACGATTTGTATTATTTCAGGGTATAACACAGCCATTCCCCGAATGTTTTCAATGGCCGCTGGTCGATCTGCAAACATCTCTGTTCCAGTATAGGCATAGAATGTGACATCATTCTGGATAAAAGCCATCTCAGATTCACCCTGGCTTACCAGGTCAATATTGGCCACGGATGCGCCAGTTGATTCAGCATTCGCTGTTACTCCAGGCACATTGCTGTTAAAAATACTTGCCAGTGCGCCACCTAATGGGAAGTAAGTACCGCCCGTTCCGCCTGTAGCAACTGATAAAAACTGATCTTCGTAGTCCTGAGTCAATTCATCTGTTTCAGCCGGTTCTTCTGCTGGCTCTTCCGCTGGTTCTTCAGCTGGTGCCGGTTCCTCTGCTGGTTCTTCCGGTGCCGGTGATCCACAGCCTGCCAATAAAGCTAACATCATCATACCTGCCAAAAATAGCGCTAATTTTTTGTTCATATTTTCCCCTGACGTCTGAACATCAGGGTTTACACCTCCCCTTTGTGTTCTTTCCAAATTGCATCGCTGTAATCTTCGTTGCTTTACTCATGCCCTTGGTCATTACCACCCCCCAGATCTATTTGTATAAAACCCAGAATAAAATTCGGGATTTTAGTTAAATAATACACAATCTAGTGCCCGATCACAGTTTAATATTTACATATTTTGATGTGAAAGAGCCTTATAAACAATGTTATCTAAACTATTGTCTATGTTGGGATCAAATATTTTGTTATAATAAAATCACATTCATATTATACCATAAAGTATTATAAAATCAAATCTTAAGACACAACCTAGTATACTATTGCGAATATTTACATACCACCAGTACAATCCAGAAAAAATAATAAATACCATTAATTAACAGTGGGAAGGAGACAAAAATTGACAACAAAATCTGCACAACACATTCACAGTATCGAAGGATTAATTCAGCAGGATCCAGGTGACAGACATTTTACATCAGTTGTGAACCATAGCAATTTACTTGAATCTGCATCTCATCTACTTCATAATCATCGCATTCTTATTGTTACAGGGTTTTGTGTGCTAGACACAATGACTGGTGAGACTGATGGCCCCCCCGGTGCATTGGTATTAGGACACGCCCTCAATGCTCTTGGCAAAGAAATCGCCTATGTAACTGATCAGTACTCATACGCCATCCTGCAACAGGGAATGAGACAGTATGACTTAACCAGTCATAAAACAATTGCAACCATTACGAAAAAAAACACAGACGCTGAGATCACTCATCTACTAAAACAATTTAACCCCGACCATATTGTTTCCATTGAAAGACCAGGTATGGCTTCGGATGGTAATACTTATTCAATGCGTGGTGAAAAGTTGAACCATGTCGTTCCACAACTCGACATGATGTTTCATCCTCCCTTTGAGCGGTCATATATTACAACCGCTGTTGGAGATGGTGGTAATGAAATGGGTTTAGGTTCCTTTTATGATGAAATCACCCAATCCGTTCCTCTGGGTGAACTTATCGCCACCACAACCACTGCCGACTATGCTATCCCCGCAGGCATATCAAACTGGGGCGGGTATGCAATGGCGGCAGCTCTTTCATTGCTTTCAGGAGAATACCTGCTTCCCCCAATGGGAACAGAAAAAGAAGTTGTCACCGCTATGATTGATGTTGGTGCAGTGGATGGTTGCACAAAGAGAAGTGAAGTCTCTGTTGATGGCATTGATTTCGACTTATACATTCATGTAATCCAACAAATATCCCAAATAGTGGATAACGCCTTACACCATAACGAAGGAGGGCTAGTATGATAGATCTCAATGCTGATATCGGTGAAAGTTTCGGTCAGTATACCATTGGTAATGACCAAAGCATACTTGAATTTGTTTCATCTGCTAATATTGCGTGTGGTTTTCATGCCGGGGATCCCTCTGTTATGCATAATACTGTAAAACTGGCACTAAAACATGACGTTTCCATCGGCGCCCACCCTGGATATCCGGATCTTCAGGGATTTGGAAGGAGAACTATGAGCTTTTCACCTGAGGAAGTACACGATATGGTTTTATATCAAGTTGGCGCTCTTTATGCCTTTGTAAAAGCATCAGGAGGTAAACTTCAGCATGTTAAACCCCACGGTGCGCTATATAACGAAGCTGTTAAATCCTTTCTCTTTTCGTCTGCCATTGCACGTGCTGTTTCAATTTTTCAACCAGATTTAATACTGATGGGACCTTCTGGCTCTGAACTTGAACGGGCTGCTTTGAAGCATTCAATTCCATTTGCCCGTGAAGTGTTCGCAGATCGTGCTTATGATGATAAAGGCCATTTGGTCAGCCGACATGCGAAAGGAGCTTTAATTCATGATACGAATACCTGCATTGAAAGGATGTTGGATATGCTGGATCAAAAACCTGTCCAATCGATCAATGGCAATCCGCTATCACTCTCAGGTGATACAATTTGCTTGCACGGTGATCATCCTGAAGCTGTGCTATTTGCAAAGTCTCTTAAAAAAGCCCTTATTGATAAAGGACATACTGTTTCTCCATTAAATAGTTTTTTATTATAACTGTCTTTTTAACTGAAAAACAGAAAGTTTTAAACCTATTCCTTCAGCAATGTCAGAGATCATTGCCACCTGCTGTATAAAATACCTCAGGTGAATTTTATGACTGAGTTCATTTATGGAAGTAGATTGAAATACCAGCCTGGCAATGGCCTCCTCCTTTTTATCGGTCTCACTTTCGTAAAAAGAAGCTTTGGTAACAAAATCTTCTACCATTCCTGTGTTTTGAAAAAAACTCCAAACCCCTTTGATCAACTCGTCAGCTGCCTGGCAAGACATCACCATTAGTTCTTCAAATGAACTCTTTATTTCAGTTGGGAATATAGGTTTTTCAATGGACAAATGTTGTAAGGTATGATTGGCCGTATCAACAAGTTCATCCAAAGAATCGGTTAATTCCAAGATATCTCCACTGGAATCAGGAATTAAATTATACGCATACAGCTTTCGTTTTATTTCCCTTAGATGGTCGTCGGCCGCGTGTTCTATTTCAAGCATTTCATTTTTTCTAAGCTCAAAAACATCCTCGCTGCCGTGTAAATATTCTCTAATCCCTTCCTTGTAAATCAAACCACCTTTGGTGACCGCATTGAGGTATGCAGTTATCTCGTTTTCCAATTCTTTGTTTCTATTGGAAAATATTTTTTTCATTCCATCCCTCCTTTGTAATAGTCCGTTCCCATGTTCCATAACCTGTCAGTAAACCCATCTTCATCTCCCTGACTTTCCACAAAAGCTAATATACTTTCCACATCGCCTGAGAGCTTATCAGCCTGGTGCAGTATTTGGGCCTCCACAGTTTTAGGTAAAACCGGAGATCCCCATTCAAGCGACCCATGATGCGCTAAAATGCCGTTAATAATAATTAATGCATCGTCCTGATTAAATCCTTCAATTGATTCTATTGCTTTTTTTGTTTCATAAGCACCAATAAAAATATGACCAAGCAGTTTTCCTTCTACAGTTAGATCATTTAAAGGCACTGGCTCATATTCTCTAATTTTGGCCCAGTCATGCAAAAACGTCATTGCCAGTAAACGGTCTGTTTGTCGCTGTGTTAACCTCTTTGTGCCAGCAACGATTTTAACATATTTTAGCACCTCCAAAGTATGCTGAAGAATTCCATGCATATAATTGTGATGCACTGTTTTGGCGGCTGAATGAGTACAGAATTTTTCATAATGCTGCTCAGAAAAAACAAGTTTATGCACCAATTCTTTTATGTGTGGCGCCTGAATAAATTCGTAATAATCATCAAGCCAATCCCTCATTTTTTCTGCATTCCACTTACTCCTCTGAACCAATTGATCTATGGTGATGTCCTGATCCTTCGAACTTTGAAAGCTTTTCATCGTTAGCTGTGTCTGTCCCTTGTATTCTCCCACCTGAATGACACAGTCAAGAATACATGGATATTCCATTTGGGATAATATACTTGAATAGACACTGTAATCCCAAAGCCTTGCTTCACTTTTCTGCGTTTGGTCCTGCAAAAATAAATCAGCATACTCTTTTCCATTTCGTGCTTTTTTGACTTTCACATCTGTCAGTAACAACGTAATTGATACTTCTTTATTCAAATATTTATCGGATAGTTGATTAAGTGTCATTTCCATTGGGGTTCCACCTTTCACAAAATTTTATACGATAACTCATGATTATCCTTAATACTGGTGTCCAACCACCACTATAGATTTCGATTCACCTTAAATCATTTATTACATGTTTACCACGCCTGTAATTGGGTAATTTTATAATCGGTTCACAGTTATAACGAACCAAATAATGATCATATCTTTGAAAGGGGAAATCATTTTGAATCCAATGACTTCATCAAACCTTAAGTCAGCCTTCGGCGGGGAAAGCATGGCGCATATGCGCTATATTCAGTGGGGCGAAGCAGCAAAAAAAGAGGGCTTCCCAAATGCCAGCAACCTTTTTATGGCGGTTTCTTATGCTGAACAGGTTCACGCGGCCAATCATTTTCGCGAACTTAAGAAAGAGGTTGGCGAAGCTTCTGTTACAGCAGGAGCTGGTTTCGGTATGACGAATACAGCTGAAAACCTTCAGGGAGCTATTGAAGGAGAAAATTATGAGGTTGACCAAATGTATCCTGCCTTTATTCAGGTAGCTAACTTGCAGGAAGAAAAAGGCAGTATAAGAAGTTTTCAGTTTGCCCTTGAAGCAGAAAAAACCCATTCAGAACTCTTTTCAAATGCAAAGGAAAGGGTTGAAACGGGTAAAGACTACGACGAACCAAGCATTCACGTTTGTAACATCTGTGGTTATACCATTGCTGGCCCCGAGGTAGAAGATGACTGTCCCATCTGTAAGGCAAAACCTGAAATGTTTACCACCTTTAAGACTGCCTAACCGACATTTTAAAAATCTTTTCGAAGGCGTTGAAATGATCAATGACAAAATCGTCGTTGATTATTCGACGTCTTTAATTTTACCAATTGACTCTCCCATTTTTACCAGTGTTTCAAATCCATTCTTTGTATTAACAATCAGGTCAGCATCCAGTGTTATTTGATCTGGCTTAAAGAGCAATATGACAGTAGACCCACCGAATTGAAAACACCCTTTTTCTTCCCCTTTTTTTACTAAAAAGCCTGGTTCATAAGTCTGCACAACACTACCAACCATTGTTGCTCCCACTTCCACCATGTACATTGTCCCAAATTCTTCACCCATTAAAAAGCTTATGTGTCTCACATTCTTACAATACACTTCATCAACAGATTCAAGGGACATGGGATTGACAGAGTAGTACCGCCCTTCAATCACCTGGTATTTCCCAGGTATACAGGTAATAGGAAAATGAAATCGATGATAGTCTGCCGGGTTCAAACGTGCCACAATACAACTGCCGTTTTTAAACTGTTCTGCATTCGCTGCATCTGCAAGCAGTTCTTTTATTGAAAAATACTTACCTTTTACTTGTAACATTTGATATTCTTGCAGATTTTGATACGCCAGAATTCTTCCATCCACAGGTGATATGACAACATCTTCAGCCTTATCAATAAACCTTGTTCCAGGTTTCAGTTTGCGTGTAAAAAAATCGTTGAAAGACTTGTATTCAGATATCTTAGAACGTTCAGCTTCTTCCATATTAATTTCCATCTTCTTAACAAAGCTGTTTATCTGACCTTTACTTAATCGCGAACTCTGGTAACACCCCATCAGCAATGACAAATTTCTTTTGCTTCCAACTAACTTCATGAATGATCTGCCAACTTTTGTCTGACAACTCCATTTTAGAAATGATTCACCAGCAACGACTTCCTCAATTTTTTCTCCTGTCCGTCGGTCAACTATAACAATGCTCATTAACCTGATCCCTCTCAATCATTCTTGTAGTTTCCTATAAAATTAACTTGTATAGTCTAAAGTATAACGAAATATGATTGTGGACACAATGTTTATATCTAAGCACGGTCACTATATATTGACGTTTTTATATGTTTAGTTTTATACCTTACTGTATATTAGCCTTATTTCTTGTTTTCATCGTACCTATTGCAATATCTTGCTGTACTGTGTAAATGCGTAGAATTTTCTTGCATTTTATTCTTTGGTCAAGTATAATTCTATGAAGCAGGGAGTTGGTTCAACCCCTTGAGTTTGGACACATTTCGAATTATGTCGGGTTAACTGCAATTTCCTGCATATATGCTGCTATGCATTACTGCGAGAGGAGGAATGCCATCGTTAGTCTTTACCCATCCGATTTAAAAAGAAATTGATAAGCACACAAAAGGGAGGATTTAATTTGAAAAAAAGTATCGCTTTATTATTAGCCTTAGTTATGTTGGTTAGTTTAGCAGCCTGTGGAAGCCCTGAGCCAGCTCCAGCCGAAGAACCAGCTGAAGGGGCTGCAGAAGCACCTGCTGAAGAAGTTGCAGAAGAAACTTCCTATAAAATTGGTGTCATGACTGGTACCGTTTCTCAGGGTGAAGAAGAATTCAGAGCGGCTGAGAACATGAAGGAAGTCTACGGTGACATGATTGTGCTGTCAACCTATCCTGACCGTTTCATGCAGGAGCAGGAAACCACCATCACCAACATGATGGCCATGGCTTCAGATCCTGACGTGAAAGCCATCGTTATGGTTCAGGCCGTACCTGGTGCCGCTGCAGCAGTTGGACGCGTTCGTGAAATCAGAGACGATATCCTTATTGTTTTGGGCGTTCCCGGTGAAGACCCAGACGTTATCGCAGGATACGGCGATGTGATCATGCAAACCAACGACTTGGCTCGTGGTGCTCAAATTGCACAACAAGCCAAAGACATGGGTGCAGAAACACTCGTTCACTACTCTTTCCCACGTCATATGTCTTATGAAATGCTGGCAGCTCGACGCGACTTAATGAAGGAAGCCGCTGAAAGTATTGGTCTTGCATTTGTAGAAGAAGACGCACCAGACCCAACCGGCGATGCCGGCGTCCCAGGAACACAGCAATTCATCATGGAAGACGTTCCACGTAAAGTTGCTGAATATGGTACCAATACCGCTTTCTTTGGTACAAACTGCTCCATGATGGAACCTATGATTCGTCAGACTGTAGAAACAGGCGCTATTTACCCTGTACAGTGCTGCCCATCACCTTACCATGCCTTACCAGCAGCTTTGGGTATTTCTGTTCCTGAAGACAAAGCTGGCGACCTGGATTATATCTTAAGCGAAATTGAAGCCAAATGTGAAGAAGCTGAAATGGCTGGACGCGTTGCAACGTGGTCAGTTCCTGTTAACATGATGTACGTTGAAGCTGGCGTTAAATATGCTATTGCTTACCTTGAGGGCGAAACCGATGGTAAAGCTGATGAAGCTGTGTTGACAGAAATCATGAGCGAAGTAGCCGGTGGCGAAATCGTGCTGGAAAACTACGGTGACTATGACAACTACTTCTTGTATTTAGGAGCCCCTATCGTATTTTAGGTTAACAAACATAAGTATTTCAGCCTGAATAGTTATTAAGAATAGAGTATTTTCAAACAGTGTGCAAGGCATGATGCCTTGCACACTGTCATGTCATTCTCTGACATTTTTGCAAAGGAGGGAATAGTCTTTTGAACACGGATCATAAGAACGATCATTATGTCTTGGACATGCGTGATATCGGGAAAGTATACTATGGCACCAGGGTTCTAGGCGGCATTAATTTGCAACTTAAGCCTGGTGAAATTCACGCAGTTCTGGGAGAGAACGGTGCTGGAAAATCAACGTTGATGAACATTCTGTTTGGAATGTCAGTCATTCACAATACAGGTGGCTTTGAAGGCCAGGTAGTTGTGGATGGAGAAGAAACATTTATTACTTCACCAGTGGAAGCCATGCACAAAGGCATTGGCATGGTTCACCAGGAGTTCATGTTGATACCCGGCTACAGCATTACTGAAAACATTAAATTAAACCGAGAAATCACAAACCCCGGACTTCTAAGCCGCATTGCCGGAAAAAGATTGGAAATCCTGGATTTTGATGCAATGAATAAAGATGCACGTAAAGCTCTTGATAAACTAGGTTTAAACATTGAGGAATGGGTGAAAGTTGCCGGGCTACCTGTCAGTTTCATGCAGTTCGTGGAAATCGCAAGGGAGCTGGATAAAGAAAACCTTAAAGTGTTGGTCTTTGATGAGCCAACGGCTGTACTGACAGAGACTGATGCTGACAGGTTACTGGAAACAATGAGAATGATCGCTTCTGAAGGTATTGCTATTTTATTTATCACTCACCGCCTTGATGAAGTGAAACGTGTCGCTGATCGTATTACGGTTTTACGGGATGGACAACACGTCGCCACAAAGAACATTGAAGACACTGATGTATTTGAAATGGCCAACCTGATGGTGGGCCGGGAAATTAAAATGACCACAGCTGAAGTTGATACATCTACCGATAAAAAAGTTAAACTTGAAATCAAAGACCTTTATGTTGACATGCCTGGCGAGGTTGTGAAAGGTATAAGCCTTGATATCCTGGACGGCGAAATCCTGGGGGTCGGCGGTCTGGCAGGACAGGGGAAGATTGGTCTTGCCAATGGAATTATGGGTCTTTATGAATCCGAAGGCAGCGTAATGTTGGATGGAAAAGAAGTTATCCTGAACAATCCTGAAAAGGCATTGAAACAGGGATTGGCCTTCGTATCCGAAGACCGCAGGGGCATTGGTTTACTACTGGACACTTCAATTGAACTGAACATTGTCATTACTGCCATGCAGATCCAGCGTCAATTCTTAAAACAGTACGGACCCTTGTCACAACGTGAGAATAACCGAATTCGTCAACACGCCCTTAAAATGATTGAAGAGTTGGATATTCGCTGTACAGGACCTCAACAGATCACACGACGACTCAGTGGCGGTAATCAACAAAAAGTATGTATTGCCCGTGCATTAACCCTCAACCCTAAGGTCTTGTTTGTATCAGAACCTACCCGCGGCATTGATGTAGGCGCCAAAAAACTTGTACTGGACACACTTGTGCAGCTTAACAAAGAGCATGGGATGACCATCATCATGACATCCAGTGAATTGGCGGAATTAAGAATGATTTCCCACCGAATCGCTATCATCAATGAAGGTAAACTAGAAGGCATTTTACCACCAAATGCCAGTGATGTTGATTTTGGTTTGATGATGGCTGGCGAATACCATAAGGTTAAAGGCAGGGAGGTGAAGGCAGATGAATAAAATCAAAGAGTTTGTTGACCGGTTTGGACTTCCACGGATCATCATTGTTGCATTCTTATTGCTTCTATGCGTTGCTGCAATTATGCTGGAGATTCCTATCACCGATCTCATTTCAGATGCCTTGGTGCGTACTGGTATGAATGGCATCCTGGTTCTTTCCATGGTCCCTGGCATTTTGGCAGGTATTGGCCTTAATTTTGGTATTCCTATCGGTATTGTGTGCGGCCTTCTCGGTGGATTGTTAGCCATCCAGTTTAATCTAACCGGATTTACAGCCTTTTTCACCGCCGTCGCCATCAGCATTCCGTTGGCACTGGTGGCTGGTTATTTCTATGGATTGTTGCTTAACCGTGTTAAAGGTTCAGAGATGACAATCGCTACATATGTTGGCTTCTCTATTGTATCCTTAATGAGCATCGGTTGGCTTGTGCTTCCTTTTACAAGCGAGGACATGCGGTGGCCCATCGGCACAGGTTTGCGGACCACCATTACGTTACAGGGTCGTTATGAAAGACTTCTAAATGACTGGGGTTCTTTCAATATCATGAATGTGACAGTGCCCACAGGACTGCTGTTGTTTATGCTCTTCTTCTGCTTCCTTGTATGGGCTTATTTACGTACCCGTACGGGCGTGGCAATGATTGCTGCAGGAGATAATCCCAAATTTGCCACTGCTTCAGGCATTAACGTGAACCGCATGCGTGTGACAGGTACCATGCTGTCAACGGCTTTAAGTGCGGTTGGTATTGTGGTGTACAGCCAAAGTTTCGGTTTTATCCAATTGTACCAGGCACCCATGTTCATGAGCTTTGCAGCTGTTGCAGCTGTACTGATTGGTGGCGCCTCCATTAAAAAAGCCAACATTACCAATGTTATTATTGGTACTTTACTATTCCAGTCACTCCTGGTTGTTTCGCTTCCGGTAGCTAATAAAATTTTGGCAGATGTTAGCAGTTTGGCGGAAATTGCACGGATTGTCATCAGTAACGGCATCATCTTGTATGCGTTAACTCAGATTGGAGGTGGAGAATAGTGGATGCAAATATTAGAGTAACCCCACCAGAACTGAGTTTAGTTCAAAAAATCAAAAAAAGCCTGGTTCATAACATGGTTACAGTGTTCTTTATTATTCTCTGTGTCATAGGTTTCTATTATTCAGGTCTCACCTTTGGCTTTTTGATTAACTCTATTATCTCCCGTTTGGTGAGAAATAGTTTTCTGGTACTGGCACTTCTCTTGCCTGTTATGGCAGGGATGGGACTTAATTTTGCCATTGTTCTGGGAGCCATGTGTGCCCAGGCGGCCATCATCTTTGTCACCCATTGGGGAGTGGTTGGCATGCCGGGCATTGGGCTAACAGTGATCTTAACAACACCCCTTGCCATGGGCCTGGGCTATTTGACAGGTAAACTCTTTAACAAAACAAAAGGTCAGGAAATGATCGGCGGTTTGATTTTAGGATTCTTCTCCAATGGTATTTATCAGCTGATCTTCCTAATCCTCATCGGTTCAGTGATCCCATTTAACAACGAAACACTGGTACTAAGCTCCGGTGTGGGCCTCAGAACCACCATTGACCTGGCAGGCGGCATGCGATATGCCATTGATGATGTTTGGAAACTACCCTTCACAATGGCAGGTATGGCTTTTGGGGTTGCCACAATCCTTCATGCAGTGTATCGCTACATCAAAGGGATTCCTACCCTGGCACAAAAACCAAGACAAAAGAAGTATCTTCTATCCGGTGCCACCGGGGTCGCCTTTATTGCCTGGTTGCTTTACATCAGAAGCGGATCATCCTACATTAACATGATCACAGTGCCCATGCTGACAGTGATCCTGATTGCACTAATGTGCATCTTCACCACCTATTTTGCACGGACAAAACTTGGACAGGATTTTCGAACAGTTGGCCAAGACAGACATATTGCAGGTGTTTCCGGTATTCATTCTGACAACACCCGGTTAACTGCAATGATCTTATCCACGGTCTTCGCATCCTGGGGTCATTTAATCTTTCTGCAAAACCTGGGAACTTTCAGCACCTATGGAAGTCATGAACAAATTGGTTTCTATTCAGTGGCAGCATTATTGATTGGCGGCGCTTCTGTCACCAACGCAAAAATCAGCCATGCCCTTTTGGGAACTTTCCTGTTCCACACCTTGTTCATCGTTTCACCTTTGGCAGGCAGAAATCTATTTGGCGATGCCCAACTTGGTGAATATTTCCGTGTATTTGTGGCATATGGTGTTATTGGTGTATCACTTGTCATGCATGCATGGCGGAAACAAATTGAAGGCAGAAGAAGACTTAGCCAACAATAATACAAGTTGCTCTATACTCGATTAAACGCGGCGAGGTTTCAGAATAATCCTGAAACCTCGTTTTTTATTCTTCAATTTCCCATCTTAATGACCGTTTTACTGCTTTATTCCATCCCCGAATTAGTTTATCCCGTTCTTTCTCCTTTAACATTGGATTAAACTCTTTATCATGTTTCCATAGTTTTTTTATTTCTTCCTTATTTTTCCAGAAACCAAGTGCTATACCAGCCATATAAGCAGCGCCCAATGCTGTTGTTTCCTGTATCGTGGATCTCAACACTTTCCGGTTAAGGACATCCGCTTGAAATTGCATGAGAAAATCATTGGATGAGGCACCCCCATCTGTCCGTAAAGATTTAAGCCGAATTCCTGCTTCTTCTTCCATGAGTTCCAAAACATCTTTTGTTTGATATGCAATGGCTTCCAATCCAGCCCGCACAATATGTGCTGTTTTTGTGTCACGTGTTAAACCGATGATCATGCCTCTGGCATACATATCCCATAGAGGCGCACCAAGACCGGTAAAAGCAGGCACGAAATAGACACCATTGGTATCACTGACTGATTGGGCCAGTAATTCTGATTCTGCAGCATTGCTGATCATTTTCAATTCGTCTCTCATCCACTGAACCACTGTCCCTGCATTAAAAATACTTCCTTCCAGGGCATAATTGACCGAAGTATCATCTGACCATGCAATGGTTGATAATAAGCCTTTGTTCGAATTTACCGGGTGCTCCCCGGTGTTCATCAACATAAAACATCCAGTTCCATAGGTATTCTTTGCTTCGCCCTGTTCAAAGCAAACCTGACCAAACAGAGCAGCCTGCTGATCACCAGCAACCCCGGCGATGGGCAGTGCCTGCCCACCAAAGTAACCTGCATCAGTTTCTGCCATGACACCCAGAGAAGGCACCACCTCAGGCAGTATGCTTTCTGGCAAATCAAATAAGTGTAGTAAATCTTTATCCCATTGCCGCTTATGTATATTGTAAAGCATTGTTCTGGAAGCATTGGTTTCATCTGTTATGTGTTTCTTTCCTTTGGTCAGATTCCACATTAACCAACTGTCCACAGTACCAAAACAAAGATCCCCTTTTTCCGCTTTCTGCTTTAACTTTGGGTTTTGGCGAAAGGCCCACGCAATTTTTGTCGCTGAAAAATATGCATCTGGTAATAACCCTGTTTTTTCTTTTATCCGGTCTTCCCAGCCTAATTCTTTTAACTCTTCACATATATTTGCAGACCTCCTGCATTGCCAGTTGATGGCATTCATGAAAGGTTTACCTGTGTTTCTATCCCATAATATTGTTGTTTCCCTTTGATTGGTGATCCCAATCCCAAGAATATCTGCTGGCTTGGCGTCCCCACGTTGTATCACCTCGCCAGCAACACCCATCTGTGTTGCCCAAATTTCAGAAGGATCCTGTTCCACCCACCCTGGTTGTGGGTATATAAGGTTCAATTCCTTTTGTGCGATAGCCACGACTTCTCCAGCCCTATTAAACAACACAGCTCGTGAACTGGTTGTGCCTTGGTCAAACACCATGATAAGTTTACTCATTGTAATCGCTCCCATCAAGTGTGATCATATAATTCACAGAAAAATAGCTCCCTTTACCATGAGCAAAGGGAGCTGGACAAATAGCTTTAGTATCGCAGGTATTTAACAAGATCTACCATTCCTCTGCTAAGCACAGCTTGCAGATGTTTTCTCTCTTCATTCAGAATTTTTTTCATTTCCTTCGGTGCCAAATCGGGGAATAATGTCTGCATTTCATAAATATACATAATGCCATCACGTTCAACTTTTTCAGCAATTTCCAGTGCTTCATCCTTTGTATATTTTCCCTTTATTTTCTCCATGGATTGCTCCGCATCAGCGAACATATCGTTTTCCATCAATGATTCCAAATAAGCCATGTCCTCTTCAGTCACTTCTGCCTTTCCTCCATCTGGTAATCTTTCAAGCAAAGCTGAATAAATTTTTTCATGTCTTTTTTCGTCTTCTGCTAATAACTGAAACAGATTAGCACCTTTACCAACTTCCATTTGAGTAGCCAAATTAGTATACAGCTCAGCCACCTTTGCCTCGTTCCTCACTAATACCTGTAACAATTTTTCTGCGCTGAATTCAACTGCCATTCATCATCACCCTTTCATCATTATATGATACAATTACCCGGTTTCTCGTCCGTCTAACAGCTTTTTCAACTGTGCAAATGATCTACGTTACCCAACATGGTTACTTGAGGAAATTGCCCTGAGAAATCGATCTGAGATAGGCTGGTTTGGGATATATCTGCCACTTTCCAAAGTTCTTTTAACGATGTTTTCATGTAGTATGTCAACAATAACCTGATGGTAATGGCATGACTGATCACTAAAACACTATTATCCTTATGATTAAATGCAATTTCTTCCAGTGCTTTCACAGCTCGCTCCCTCACTTGAAGCAGTGATTCGCCTCCATTAACTCCGGCAAATGAAGCTGGATCATGAAAAAAAGCTTGATATTCTAAGGGGTAATGGATTTTTATGTCTTCATAGGTTTTACCTTCCCAATTACCCAATGAAATTTCACCTAATCCAGGATGTTTATGAATAGATAAGCAAAGTAACTCAGCGATGGGTGTTGCAGTTTCTATGGCACGTTTTCGTGGGCTGCTGTAGATTGCCTTAATGTCACATTTCTGCAATCTATTTGACACTAGCATTGCCTGTTGTTTCCCTTCAACTGTTAAAGGCGAGTCCCCACTCCCCTGAAATCTCTTTTCCAGGTTCCATACTGTTTGTCCATGACGCATCAGAAATATTTTCGACATGGGATTCCTCCTCTATACTATTTTATGTGTTTTGCGTGATGCCTTCAATTTTATTGTTTGTACATATGAAAAGATCATAAGACCGATCCATATACAACCAAAGCTAATTATGTGAGTGGTAGTAAATGGCTCACGAAAAAGAAAGATTCCCAGTAGCAATGTAATGGTAGGCGACAGGTACTGGGAAAATCCTAACAGTGCCAAAGTCACACGTTTAGCTGCCTGGGCAAACCAAAGCAGCGGTAAGGCTGTAAAAAAGCCTGCCATGGTCAGTAACAGTACTGTCGCTGGTGCAACTGTTGCAGCTGTACTTAAAAAGCTTGTTCGGGTTACGACTAAATATAGTAGGGCAAAGGGTGATAATAAAAATGTTTCCACTCCTAGTGCCACCAATGAGTCTATCTGAACCACTTTTTTGCATAATCCATACGATGCAAAACTGACGGCCAAAGCTAAAGATACCCAGGGTACACGGCCATATTGTAAAGTCATAATCAAGACACCGGTGGCAGCAAATAATATAGCAATGATTTCCAGCCTGTTCAATTTTTCTTTTAATATCAATGTTCCCATCAAGATGACAATCAAAGGATTGATGTAGTACCCCATGCTGGTTTCCAACACATGATTCGAATTAACTGCCCAAATATAAATAAACCAATTAGTAGATATAATAACAGCGGATAACATTACCAGTCTCAATTTTTTAGGCTGTTTAAAGATTTGTTTTACTTCGTCTACTTGCCCTCGTTTCAGTAGCAATATGAAAACAAATACTGCTGACCAGATCATCCGGTTGGCCAAAATTTCTCCTGCAGTGAAAGCGTTTAGCAATTTCCAGTATAACGGAAGAAAACCCCATAACGTGAAAGCTGCCAATGCATAATATACCCCCACTTTTGTCTGTATAACATTCTTATCAGCCTTTGTTTGCATACTTCTCATCTCCAGTGATATAAATTCTTAACACAATGATGCAATGACATCATTATACATCTACCTATAATGATGTTCAATTCATATTTAATAAACCAACGACATGCACGTTTTTTGACTTGCTTTTACTACAAATTTTTAATATTTAAAATCTTTTATTTTTTTTAGAATTTTCTATTGACGTGATGCCTATACGCTGTTATAATCAATTCTAATATATTATTAATGCGTTGATAGAGAATTCCAAATGTTCTCCAGGTTAAGAGAGTCGGTGGTGCTGCGAACCGGTACTGGAACATTAGGATCTCACTCTAGAGCAGTTTCTGTGAAACATAGTAGCAGAAACCGGTGGTTACGATATAGCCGGGAAGTTTCCCATGAGAGGTTTGCAAAGCAAACAATGAAGGTGGTACCGCGGAATTAGTTAATCCGTCCTTTGTCTGACAAAGGACGGATTTTTGATATTTGTGCAAACCTTGAAAGGAGGTCAACGTTTAGCGCCAGTTGTATTATCTGTGTATTGCCATTATTCTACTATTATTAAGGAGGAATTATCATGACAAGAGCTACCTCAACACCAACAAAATCTAAGGTAAGTAAACAACATACTGCTTCTCATGCCCAACAAAAACATGTTCGCCAAACAGGTTCAGTAGACCAGTATGCAATCCAAAACGGACCTTGCACCATGAATTTTTTCGGAGCCGGCTCACTAAAGTCTGACTGGGAATGATTCATACATTCATTTTATACTAACAACGACAGGGATGGTTGCCTTGTCGTTTTTTTATGGCCAATCCAACAACATCGATTTGAAAATGGCAAAATATTCTCTGACTGCATATTGTTGATACAAGTCAGGAGGAGAAGTGGACTTAATGCCAGATGCCCTCATGCCCGTTCGCCTGGCGATCATTTGAGAACGAAGCAGATGATAATCGCTGGTTATTATGATTATTTCATTTAATGATGTTTCATAAAGGTTTTCCACATGTTTTTTTGAAAACAATATATTTTCCAATGTATTGGAAGCATTTTCCTCCAAAATGATTCGGTCAGAACTAATTTTATATTTTTCCAAATACCAAGCCATTACCTGTGCCTCTGAAGCCAACTGTCCATCCGATAACCCACCTGATACAATGACTTTTGTTTCAGGATTATTGTTCAG
This sequence comes from Clostridiaceae bacterium, assembly GCA_011390155.1. Taxonomy (GTDB): domain Bacteria; phylum Bacillota; class Clostridia; order Peptostreptococcales; family Tindalliaceae; genus Anoxynatronum. The sequence continues at coordinate 225,436 of JAABSW010000001.1, read as the reverse complement.
ATAGTGAATGGCTGTATCCAATCTCCCCGCAAGGGTAAAGGAAGGCTCCTTTCTAATGATACCAGCCCCAGGTACCAGCAGGTAATTAGATGTATAATGCTGGTTGTACCTACCTGCTGATGCAATTAAAACTTGCACCATCATAAATGAACCAATAAAAATGACTATCGATAAAAGCAGCGTTAAAAACAATGTTCTCAAAAATGTTTTATTCTGATATCGACTAAATAACTTCTGTGTATAGAAAGTTGCAGTGACAACATAACCAACTAATAAAAGTGCTAACCACTCAAATCCAACACCAGTTAACACGGCTCCACCTAGTGAAGCAGCTATAAGTATAACCCCTAGGATCACTAAAATAACACCATCCGTTCATCAAAAATTTACTTGTCAGTTGTTTCGCAAACATTTTTACTGCAATGTAAAGCTTTGTTTGATTGATTTCTGGTATGCCTGTATTCTTTCGCTTAACCTGGTGTTTCGTTCTGTAATCCGATCATTTTTAACAGCCATGGCAATCGCTTTTTTTGAGCCAATGAGCACAAATACTTTTCTCGCTCTTGTCACACACGTGTATAGGAGGTTCCGTTGTAACATCATGAAATGCTGTGTTGTTAACGGTGCGATGACAACAGGGTATTCACTCCCCTGACTCTTATGTACTGTCATGGCGTAGGCCAACACAATTTCATCCATATCCGCCAACGGATATTCTTTCGTAAGTCCATCAAAATTGATATAAAAGATACGATTAATCTCATCAATTCCTGAAATCCTTCCGATATCTCCGTTATAGACATTCTTATCATAGTTGTTTCTTATCTGCATCACTTTATCATGAAGCCTGTATTCCAAGCTTCCATATTTAATCATTTTTTGCTGGGGATTCAGAGCGTTTTGTAGCACCTGGTTCAACTGTTGTGTTCCTGTGCTACCACGTTGCATTGGGCATAAAATTTGAATGTCATCAATGGGATTAATCCCATAGTATTTTGGTATTCTTTTCCTGCATAAATCGATGATTAACTGGGGTATCTCATCAGGTTCATCTGCTTCCACATAAAAAAAGTCCCGCTTTTTTTGACCTGACAGGTATGGAAACAGCCCTTTGTTTATACGATGTGCATTGGTTACAATCAGACTGTTCTTGCCCTGTCTAAAGATGCGCTCCAGGCGAACAACCGAAATGGCTTGAGAGTTTATGAAGTCTTTAAGTACATTTCCAGGGCCTACCGATGGTAACTGGTCTATGTCTCCCACTAGAATGAGGGTTGTTTTCTTGTTCAAGGCTTTCAATAAATGGTGCGTCAAAATTATGTCCAGCATCGATGATTCATCAACAATAAGAACGTCACAATTCAACGGGTGTTCTTCATTTTTATTAAATCCTTCACCTGGTTTATACTCAAGAAGTCTGTGTATTGTTTTAGCTTCTTTTCCTGTTGTTTCTGAAAGTTTCTTGGCTGCCCTGCCAGTAGGTGCACATAACATAATTTTTGCCTTCAGCGTCTGAAATATTTTCATTATCGCTTTTGTTGTTGTTGTCTTACCTGTTCCAGGTCCTCCTGTCAATATCATACATTTTGACTTAACAGCAGTAATGACTGCCTGTTCCTGTATGGGATCATATTTAATCCCCGATGGCAGCTTTTGTAAAATGTCAGCGTCATTTAAGTAATCGTATTGTGAGGGTTCATCTAATAAGTGAGCCATATTTTCTGCGACATGTTCTTCACTATAATAGTATATAGGCAAGTAATATTGATCTAGGTTCGTTTTAATGACTTTATTGACCTGAGTCAATTGGACCAAGCTCTTTTCAAGGAGTGTTTGGTTTACTTCCAACATTTTAGAGCCGTCGCTTAACACCTGTTCTTTCGTTACATAGCAATGTCCAGATCCTGCCAGTTCATTGATTATATGTAAAATACCGGCAGCTATTCTTTCTGGATGTTCCTGTGTAAACCCCAGGTTTGATGCGATCTGGTCTGCGGTTTTAAAACCAATGCCCCAGATATCTTCTGCCAAACGATAAGGATTTTCCTGAACAACTGATATGCTATCGTCTTTATACATTTTGAATATTTTAACAGCATAGGTCGTTGAAACACCATTGGATTGAAGGAAAAGCATGACATTTTTAACTTCTTTTTGCTCTTCCCATGCGTCACGTATCATTGTTGCCCTTTTCTGTCCAATGCCATTGATATCTGTCAATTTTTCAGGATGGTGCTCTAGAATGTTGATGGTTTCTTCCTTAAATTCGGCAACAATACGTTTGGCATTCACGGGTCCAATCCCTTTAATTAAACCACTTCCCAAATATTTCTCCAATCCATGCAGCGTAGCAGGAACAGCTTCTTTATATTCAACCACCTGGAACTGATAGCCATAACGGCTATCAGTTTTCCAGTTTCCTTTAGCGGTTAATATCGAACCAATGTTAACACTCTCAAGAATACCTACCAGCGTCACTAAATCACTATATCCTTTTACCTTTGCTTTGAGAACAGTATATCCATTTTCAGGATTTTGAAAGGTGATTCGTTCGATGATGGCTTTGATCGTCTCCATGATGTTCCCTGCCTTTTTAATAGAGTTAATGTTCTTTTTTACTCCTTGAGCACCGCAAATACTGCGATTCGATGTGTCGCTATACGAATTGGTGTACAGGCAAACAAAGTTAACCTGGCTTCTCTTTGGTCGCCCAAAGTAATCCAAATTTCTGATGGATCAACTACCATGATCTGTTCAACCTCAAACTCAAATATCTTATCCGCCATTTCAAAGAATATTATATCTCCAACTTTCAGTTCATCAATACGGTTAAAGTGACTTCCATATTCATACATCCTATGTCCTGAAATCACAGCATTACCAAGGTTACCAGGTATATGTGCGCTTTTCATTAGCGCAGGAGACCTGTTTAAATTATTTGCTGTTGCATCCGCCAAAACTTTCATTTCGAAATCAATGACAGGTATGGATAGCGTACCAGCTTCCTGGCCTGAATCCATTTGATCTGCTATAAATTCCGGCAATAACAATTGTGAGGGTTCTTGATCCTCTTCAGGAGGAATTTCCTCAGGTTCAATTTCTGCTGCACTTTCTAATTCTTCAGGCAATTCTTCTGCCTCCTGTTCAACTCGCATTTCCACAGGTTCATCTATTTTTCTTATTTCCCAGAGCGCAATAATCAATACAAACAAGAGTGCCATCACCCATAATATGATTCTCATCCGACTTTTTTTCATACATCATCACCTCAATTATACCAAGTCCAGCTAATAATATCCAAACCTTCAGGGAGTGCAAACAATTCCTGAGGAAAAGGCCCTTCTTTATGATCAGTGTAGAATCTCTGGTGTACTCTTCCATCTGCCATTACCATTTCTTCTTTTAACGGTAACCCATATTCCATGGAAATCCAGGCGCGGTAAAGTTCTTCTCCATTACGATGTGAAGATGAATATTCAAATTGAATTGCCTCTTGGCCGTTATGTTCAACATATTCCACTTTAGAGACTCTACTTAAAAACACTGGATCATATCGGTCACCTGATACGGCATAGCGTTCTTCATCCAATACTCCCTCAGGTATTACTTCTTCCCGATAACGATACCCAATCGCCTCATTACGTTGAGGATCAATTTGGTAATAGGCTCCATCCTGTTGTCGGGTTAATATAATCATTGTTTCTCCTGTTCCATGGTTAACCATTTCAATTCGCTGGGCATAACCCTGGTTCCAGACGCGCATAATGCCATAGTGCCGATTACTATAGGCATAGGGAGTAGCATAATAATATCCGTTTAATGAATCGGGAATTGACATTGTCTCTCTCCAGTTGGCAGTGGCATTAGATTGAATGCTTGTGACAGTTATCAACAGGAATAAGAGCCCTATCAGGAACGCACGACTAATACCTCGATTCTGGCCATCTGTTTTAATCATTCAAGACCACCCTATCTTTCTTCCGCTATTAACAGAATTTTTTCTTCAAACGGATAAAACAAAAACCGGAGAAAGTGTCCTTCGACAAAATTCTCCGGAAACGGCACCCTGTCAGTCAATTCCGAAAAGCGTCTTCGTCTTCCAATAAATCAACAATTTCTGCCATCATTTGCTGAAGTTTTCCTTCATTCAGGTCAAGAAGGTCCAAAGCCTGTCCCGAAAAACGGTAGGCCAGTCCGTCTGCCCCAACCTGTATCCCCATCATCATGACCAGTGCATCTGCTAAATGTGTAATAGCAACAAGTTTTGGATTTATCAGAGCTTTTTCCGGTTTATGGTGAAGTGCGATGGATTCAGCCAAACTTTCCGGTAACTGCCATTTTTCTGCTATACTTTCTCCCACTTGCCCGTGGTGAAAACCCAACACCATTTCCTCTGCCTCAATATATGGTATTTTTTGGTTTTCTACCAAGTCATTAATTTCATCCATGGCTTCTTTCAGGTAAGTGTCCAGAATCACTTTTCCAATATCCCGCAAAAGCCCTGCCACATATGCCTCATCAGGTTTTGGATACTTCACTTTTTTGGCAATAAACCTGGCGGCGATGGCACATGTTTGAGATTGGCGCCACAGTGCTTCTTTTTCTAATGCATAACCCGGCAATTCTTTTGACATCATTTGGCTGACAGAGGCAGCCATGGCAATACTCTTTATTGCCTGAAAACCCAGAACAACAGTTGCCTGGGAAATGGTTGATATTGTTCTTGAGTACCCATAGTGGGTTGAGTTAGCAAATCTTAACACTGTCGCTGTCAGGCTTTGATCCTGAATGATGGTGTTTTCGATGTCCTGTATAGTTGAATCTGGTGATTCAGCCAATTGAATAATCTTAACAACTGTGTGTGGAAAAGCTGGAATGTCTTTCACACGTTGTATAATATCTTCCATGGCAATTTTTGTCATAATCTCGCCCCATTATCAGCAAAATTTATATCTATGTATATTATACCCTTCTTTTAAACATCCTCCAATAGACAAACACAATTCTTACATATTCTAACAGCATGGCTACAATCTTCTTCTAAAAGAATAGTCCGGCACGTTGCATATGAGCAAATTGCCGGACCAAAAACCTAAAGCATCAATGTCTTCACAGTATTGCCTGTCGATTTAACGTATTTTTCAAAGTCCTTATAGGATAATGTGATGGTCTTTGTATTGTCATTCGGGTGAAAATTCAACAAGGCTGATTTCTTTATTTCTTCATCAAGAACTAACACAACTTTGTTTTCAGTATCGTTGATAAGGCCAAATGGACTCACAGCACCTGGTGTCAGTCCAAGGTGTTTCAATAATCTTTCTGGAGAGGCAAAACTCAGATTCCCTGCTCCCAGTTTTCTGCCCACTTCTTTTACTTGAATGGGTTTGACATTTTCTGCCACAACAAGAAAGTGCTTCTTCCCTTTTTGATCTCTCAAAAACAGGTTTTTGCAATGGAGCCCTTCAATGCCTTCAGCATGTTGCTGCGCCTCTTCAACTGTAAAGACAGCTGGATGTTCATGCAACACATACTCAATTCCCAATTCTTCCAAGGCGCTGATCACGCGTTGTGCCTGGTTCATTTCTTCTGACATTCTTAACACCCTCCTTGACTTATTTTTCATTTAGTTGTAACAACGCCGCCATTGTTCCCCTGTTTTTTCCTTGTGCCCTGTGAGAAAATAATAAATCACTCTGGCAACATGTACACACTCCTGCATCAACAATGTGCTTACTTTTTACACCTGATTTCATGAGCAACTCAATATTGCTCTTTTGTAACGAAACCTTCCATTGATTTATGCCCATTACTTTAAATAGTTCCTCTGAGAAGGGTAATTCCTTAAGAAAGACTTGTCGTACGTCGTCTCTTATGATAAAACAACATTCCCTAATGGATGGCCCTATACCCACCAGTAAATCGCTAGGATTCGATCCATAGGCATTTGCCATTTCTTCAACCATTTTCCCCGCCAGGTTATGAACAGTTCCTTTCCAGCCGGCATGCGCCAATCCGATCGCATTGGATACTGGGTCAACAAATAGCAATGGAACACAATCAGCATGAAATGTCATGAGAGGTATATCAATCTCATTGGTAATGAGACCATCAATCGATTCATAATCTCTTTGAATGTCAAATCCCTTTCCTCTGTCAGCCGCCGTAACCATTCGAATATTTGTGTGATGAGTCTGGTGGCTGAGTACAGCATTCTGGAGATCTACACCAAGGGCAGACGTAAATATTTGGTAATTCATTCTGACTTTTATTTGTTCATCATCACTATTGTAAGCCAGGTTCATGGACCTATAATAGCCTGTGCTTACACCTCCCATTCTGGTACTGATACCCTGGGTGACTCTTCCAGTCTCTGCTAGCAGTGGGAAAATCCCATAAACCACTTCACCGTTACTTTGCCAGATAAATGAATCGTTCATTTATACCTTGTTCCTTTCCACATATAACAGTATGCAAGAGTAGTCCCTCTAAAACACGTATAACCCTGTTATATAATATCTTATCATAAGCAGGAAAAAAAATCAGGTCCTCTCCACGAGAGAAGACCTGTTGATTTTATTGAGGTATGAAATGATTTGTGAATGCTTCTTCAGCATCGAGAGGACTTTCTAGAAGACCTTCCTGATACATCCAATCTGCATAATCAGCCCAAATTTCCAGCTTCATTTCACCCCAACGTTCAGCATCTGCCTGATATTGGTCCGCCAAATATATTTGGCTGGCTACAACAATATCATCATCCAGCTCTGGTACTGCATCAAGCAGAATAGCTGCTGCTTCTTCCGGATTTTCCATTGTATAGGTATACCCTCGTGTACTTGCCCGCATAAAAGATGATACTAAGGCTGGATCATCTTCAATCATTTTTTCGCTGGTTATTAGCACTGGTGTGTAAAAGTCCAACACCTCTCCATAATCCTGTAACAATATAAAATTTATGTCAAATCCCTGCAATTCAGCTGCCACTCCATCCCATCCATAATAAATCCAGGCAAAATCAACATGGTTGCTGACAGCGTCAAAAAAATCCAAAGTTCCAATATTCGTCATTGACAACTTACTGAAGTTTCCGCCGTCTTCTGTCATTAATAATTCAAGCATCGAATCCTCAACGGGCGATCCCCACCCGCCATAGGTTTTTCCTTCAAAATCCCGTGGACGAACTATGTTATTCTCTGCAGCAGATGCAAATCCTGAAGTATTATGTTGAATGATGGCTGCAATTGCAGTTACAGGAAGGGGATCTCTCGCTGTTCGAGCATACGTTATCTGTTCCTGGTAACTGATACCAAATTCACCTTGCCCTGCTGCCACTAGTTCAGTGCTTCCTCCCTGGGTTGGTTGAATAATTGATACATTCAACCCTTCATCCTTAAAATATCCCAAATGGTTTGCCACATAAAACCCCGTGTGATTTGTGTTGGGCACCCAATCCAACACCAAAGTGATATCACGCAACTCTTCTTCAACTTCCGTACCCAAATCTTGCGTGCAACCAGTCATTACCATTGCTAAAGCTAACAAGGTAACCATCCATTTAAAACCTTTTGTACAACCTTTCTTACCATTACTCTTCTTCATCATGACCTCTCCTTTCATATTTGAGGCCTGATCCTGCCCTGAGGTAAACAAAAAAAACCTCATCCCAAACAACAGGATCAAGGTTCATCAGTTCTATTGATCCCTCCGCTGGCATTATCCAGATCAGGTTATGGGTCGGAACCATACGCTCCCTCTCAGCCGATTTAACTCAGCTCCCCTTTATTTAACAAAACTAATTATAACCCTTATCAAACAAGTCGTCAAGGCGATGACCAACTATTCTTCGGTATCCTCCATTTTCAACATAAGCCGAATGTCATCCAATATTCCTTGCAGTCCCATTTCATTCAATTCAACGACCAGATCATTTTGTAAAATGTATTCAGACAAGGCCACTTCTGCCATTGCACGATCGTATCCTTCCCGGCAATCTTTCAAAGGAATTCCTTCTCCGGAATTTAATTTCCATGCACGGCTGTTTTCATAAATACCATCAGGTGACATGATAAAGATTTTTTCATTATCAATAAATGACCCTGCCGCCACATGAACTTGTTTTGCCACAAAACCTTCCTGGATGTTTAGTAAGTCTTTTCCCATTACTTTATCCGGTTCAATGGGTTTGCCAATAAGGTTTGCCATGGTGGGGAAAAAATCAATTTGGCCTCCTGCAGTTGTCACCTTCTCCTGAATGCGACTACCAGGTATATGAATAATCAATGGTACCTTAAACATCTCCTCTTCAGTGTATGGCTTGTCTAAAAATCGGCTCATTTCCTGATTAGCCTCTTCGTTGCGCATATCAAGGGCTTGGTGATCGCCATAAATGACAATTGCACTTGATTCGTATAATCCTTCCTGCTTAAGTTGGTGTATGAATCCTTCTATTGCCTTGTCCAGGTAGTGAACTGCATGGAGGTAATTCCCCAACATGGTATCTTGATAAACATCTGGCATAACAAGGGATTTATAATGATCTTCAAGTTCAAAAGGATGATGGGAGGTGAGTGTTATATACATGGCATAGAAAGGGGTCGGAGTGGCTTTCAGCCACTTAATTGATTGATGAAACAATTCTTCATCACTTAACCCCATACCAATCACCTGGTTCATATCAAACTCGGTGCTGCTATAAAACCGATCAATCCCCTGACCCTCATAAGCATTTCTTCTTTGCCAAAATTCAGGATCGTTTCCATGCATAACCATGGTCGTGTAATTACTTTCTTTTAATAGCATGGGCAGGGTTCTAAAAGTATTATTTTCATACGCTTTGTAACTAAAGGTTTTCGTTGATGCATAAAAGCTGTTGTGACTAATAAATTCTGCATCAGAAGTATTTCCCCACCCCACCTGTTCATAAAAATTTTCAAAAACGAATGAATCGGTCTGACTTATACGGTTTAACATAGGGGTAATTTCCTGGTCATTTATTTCTCTACCAATCACAAAAGCTTGAAGAGATTCAGCCTGGATAACAATGATATTTCTTCCTGCCAACAATCCCTGCCACTTAAGATCTTCCTCTTCTTCTATTACTTCAACAACAGCCTCTTCCGTTATTTTTGGATCCACAATGGATGGTCTAAAGAAACCCAAAATATCCACAACATGGTAATTCAACATGCCTAAATTCACCGGTGTAAGATGACCTTCCGTTTTTTGGGATATGTTTACCAAAGACAATATCATACCGCTTACCAAAATCAACAAAACACCCATATATACTTTACTACGACGCAGTTCGTATCGGGTGGTTGTTAAATTTAGTAATCGATATCGGTACCATAGCACAACTGTATCAATATAGTACAGCAAGTACACGGGTTTTATCAGCGCCAATATACTATCAGTCACGCCACCAATCTGACCCATTTGAAACACACTACTTGCTGGAACCAATGTGAAAAAATGACTATAGTAAACAGTATTTATAAATACCAAGCTACTCAATGCTATATGAAGACTAACAAAAACGCCAAACCAACGGGAAGGTGTGATGATAAAAACCACCAGGTAGAGGATCATCAAGGTGCTAAAATTAGTTAAAGTGATTTGCATCAGATTCGTCCGAATATTCATCACAGCGTGGAGCAACATCATCTTACAAAGAATGATACTGGAAAATATCAATGCCAAGGTAATGAAATGCCAGTCTTGCTGTAATCTTGTTACCTTCATTCTCATACGAAACCTCCACACCCCTCTCGTCTATGTCATTTGTCCATATATTCTGTGACAACAACCGCTTACCCTCCTGCTGATAAAAACCTCAATCTAAATAACTTCGTGTAATGATTTACTAATTCTTCTCTGCCGAAAAAAGTGATTTCTGTACGTTGAAAATATAATGATCCCATTTTTTCGACCCATGTCCTATTTATAATAATCTCACAATGATCACAGAAATATTTATTTTCTGCCGCCGCGTTTGATAGACTTTCCAAAAATGATTTTATCTCATTGTTTGGAGCACTGCTGATAATTGTTTCCTGATACTTATCCATTTTTCACCTCTCTACTTTTATTACTCAGATATTTACCCCAAAAGCTTTATTTTAATGAAACAGATCGAGCAAATGATAATGTTTATTAACTTGCCTTGACCTTTGTAAGTTCATCAGGTACAATGAAGTAGGCTATATGTTTTCTGTTATGTTTTGTCAGGATGTGTTCCAACTCAATATTAGGGTATTCATACACAAAGGGCATCAATGTTATACCCTTGCCTTGGAGGTGAAAGAAATGGATACAATCCTTTATTCGGTTTTAAGAATTACCGTTATGATCTTGATATTGCGAACTTTGTTTCGTCTGTTTGCTTATCCTAAAACAAAATCATTCCGGTTTAACATCAAGCAACGTAATCAAGAAATCTCTCCTGATGACAATGACAATCAAGAACCACAGAAAAAAGAACCTTCTGCTGAAATGGTTATTGACAAAGTACATGGTTCAAAAATCGCAAAAAAACAGGCTTATATAATATTGGACAGTGATAATAATCCTGTGTATTTCAGTTCTTGGGACGATCGACAAGCGTACGTTGAAAATAGCGTTTAACCTTGCAATTCATTACTGATAAAAAACCTCAAGGTTTCTTAACCTTCGAGGTTTTTTTGTCTTATATGTTCAACGTAGCCTTAATACGTGTGGAGTGTAAAAATAGATCCAATGCTTTATGAATGTCCATCACTACTATATCAACTCTGCCAAGTAATTTACCATAACACCCTTCATCACCAATCACTGCAATTGATAAGCTTGCAGTTTCGCTCATCATTATATCATTATACCCATTTCCAATCGTCGCTGTAGCTTCGGGATTTCTGTCAATAATGTAGTTTCGCTTCATCGTTCCAGCATCACCATTAATGAATCTATGAATTTCCACTCCAGTGCCAGCCATTTGTTTTTCAACTGTTCCATACGTATCTCCTGTGAGAATAACAATCTTCACCAATTTGCTCAATTCCATGAGTTTACTCTTTATACCCGGCACTAAGACCCCGTCCACAGCTAACGTTCCATTAAAATCGATAACAATCGTTTCAATAAATCTTTTTTTACTACCTTGATAATTGGTTTCGATCACTGTCATAACTCCCCTTACTTGACAATATAAGCTATCAACTGTCTTTTTGTCCACCACTGCACAAGCATACTGTTTCGGGATCATACACGTAAACCTCAGTGATGAATAGATATTTTCGAATCCCTATTGATAATGTTTGTTTGTTATAAACCACATCATGGTGAACATGGATGTTTATGTCACCTAATTTAATTTTACGGTAATCGATCACTTTTTCAGGTTTACCTGTCTTCACCGAAGGCAGTCTAGGCCCTGCTCAGCAAACCTGCTTCATCACTGGCCCTAAGATAATGTCTGTTATCTGATGTCTACTGATGTATTTGTGTAACTGGTCTGTGATTACTATGTTCAAATAAATCACCACTTTCTCTAAAGATGACCAAAAGAACGTTCATGTATTTATAAACAGGATTCTTAGGATTAAAACCCGACTTTTACCGATTCTCGCTCAGACGTTTCAACAACTTCGAAATATGGCTTGTGGCCAAAACCCATAAAGCCAGCCAATACATTACCAGGAAACATTTGAATTTTAGTATTATACTTCATGGTGGTATCATTATAAAACTGCCTACTGTAAGCAATTTTATCTTCCGTTTCTGCCAGTTCCCCCTGTAGTTTGGAAAAATTCTCACTTGCTTTTAGTTCGGGATATGATTCAGCGACTGCAAACAATGATTTTAACGCCCCTGAAAGTTCATTCTCTGCCTGTTGGCGCTGTTCAACAGATTGTGCATGCATAGCTTCGGCCCTTGCCTTCGTTACATTTTCCAAGGTTTCTTTTTCATGTGACGCATAACCTTTCACTGTTTCAACTAAATTTGGTATCAGGTCAGCTCTCCTCTTCAGTTGAACATCTATTTGCGCCCACGCATTCTGAACAAAATTCCTTAATTTTATTGTGGAATTATAGAAACCAATCAAAAAAAACATAAATAACGCAATTAATGTAATAAGAACTATGGCAACAGTTAATCCCATTTTCATCATCTCTCCTTTTCGTTTTCATTCAATCCAATGCTCATATTCTATGGCCTGTTGATTTAATACTATTCGATAATTCATCATACCATAAACCGTTTAAATAAATAAACACCCTTACCTGAGCGTCCTCAGAATAAACAGGATAAATTCTATCTGAAAAATTCCACTTTCCGGACAAGAAAAAACAGGGTACTATCAATACCCTGTTAACCATCTGTTCACTATTGAACTGTCATTTGTGTTTTTTCTATTTCCTCCATAAATACTTCCAGCGATTGATTACCCACAAATTCATATTGGTCGTTAATCACAACTTTAGGAACACTGGATACATTAAACTTCTCTGATAGATCATAAAAAGTTTGAGCTTCTATCATTTCAGCTTCAACATGGGGGTTCATCAAAGCCAGTTTGTGTGCCTTTTCAACGGCTCCAGGACAATGGGGGCAACCCAGCGTGACGAAGACTTTGATGTTTACTGGTTTTGTGATAGCCGAAAGCCTTTCAGCCACAGCCTCAGGCAAAGGGACTCCAGCGCCGGAAACTTCCAATATTCCTTTAACAAAAGAATTAATTTCGTGACCCGCAGGAATTCCATTGAATTTTATTCTCTGATACTCTTCCTGGTGATTAAGCAACACGATGGCCGGAACAACATTCACTTGAAATTTTTCAGCAATGTCTTCATTTTCATCCAGATCATAATGTTTTAAGTGCAGTTTATCGCTGGTTTCAATCAATTCATTAAGAAAACTGTCAGTTTCTTTGCAGGTTTCACATTCACTTTCCTTAGTAAACAACGCAATGGTCACATCCGTCTTCATGTTTTCGAAAACTTGTTGCAACTGTGCTCTAACCTCTTCATTAAGCAATTTCATTGTTTAATTCCTCCTCATTTGATAAATGATTTATATATTCATTGGCTGATAACGCAGCTTTTGCCCCATCACCAGCAGCAATGACTATTTGTTTATATGGACCTTCCACAACATCACCTGCTGCAAATATGCCAGGTACACTTGTTTGCATTTTTGAGTCTATCTTTATCTCTCCCCGACCATTGATTTCTACAATATCTCTCACAAGGGAAGAATTTGGTGTGTATCCAACTTCAACGAACACTCCCTCTGCCTGAATTATCTGTTCCACCTTAGTATTCTTACTCTTCACACGAACACCTGTAACTCTATTTTCTCCTAGAACTTCCAAAATTTGAGTTTTCAGATAGACGTCGATGTTCTGTAGTTTCTTCATATGGTCAATCAATATTTGATCTGCCCTAAAAATACTTCGATGGACAATTGAAACTTTTTTAGCGATTTTAGACAAATCAATGGCAGCTTCAACCGCTGCATTTCCGCCACCAGCAACAATAACTTCTCGGCCCTGGAATAAGGGTCCGTCACATATAGCACAATAAGCAACTCCTCTGCCTGCTAATCTATCTTCACCTTTTACTCCCAATATACGATGGTTGCTTCCAGTGGCAATAATAATGGCTTTGGCCCTGATGGAATTACCGTTATCCATTTTAACAAGCTTTACTTTGTTCTGGACATTTATGTCAACAACTTTCGTTTCTTTTATCACAGGTATATCCAAAGAGATAGCATGATCATAAAACTTATGTGCAAGTGATTCTCCCGAAAGAGAAGAGAATCCAGGATAATTTTCAACCGTTGACGTATCATTGACTTGTCCACCTGTACTATTTCCTATCACGATTGTTTTCAGGCCTTTACGCTGTGCGTAAATTCCTGCACTTAATCCTGCTGGCCCTGCACCAATAATGGCTACGTCAACGTAGTCAGGCAAAATTTGTGACGATGAATTGTCCTTTGTGTGATTCATTAACCCAATGTCAAGCTGTAAATCCATTGATACCACTCCTGTCTGCGGATATACGAAGGTGACGCTACTTGAATTTTTTTCGTTAATACATCATTCAGGGCTATCATAACGACTGATAATTTTACTCACAGCTGACTCTGATAATCCTCCAAAAAGAATTCCCAATTCTTTCAGGCTTAAGGTGCTTTCTTTTCGAAACCTTCGGATTAGATGGTTTCGATAGGGTTTATCTTTGTTAAGATCCTCTTTTGTCAACATGCTTATAGAGAGTAGATGTGTTAACTTTTCTTCTGCCTCTCCCATTGTTTGTATGCAATTATCACACTGTTTTTTACCATTTTCACCTGTTCTGGTTATATCTTCCCTTGTCTTAATGTCACTAATATCCACCGGAACCAGTGTATCTCTATTCATTCCTCTGTAACAACAAAAACTATTGTATGGATCTGATTCATTTTCTAACAAATTAGATCTTCGATGAACCGATGCCATCAAACCCAACAATGCTTCTTTTGTTTCAATTAGTTCGCTCCGATACCTGTCTTTAAAAAGTTGTTCAGGACACTTGACATGCATGGCATAAGCAATGTTAATGCTCTTCATTATCTTTGATATATCCCCTCCTTGAAGATTAAGTACAAGGTGATATTCATTAGGTTCAGAAGCGCAATACGCATATAGTTTAAACTGATATTTTTCCTTGGCCTTCGACACGATGGTCAACCACTTCTCCCGGTCTTTCCGGCTTGTGAACAGTGGTCTTGCTTTACCGCCTCGCTGGAAAATATGATAGATGCCAAAGATGTTTTTTATTCTTGCTTGGCGAGCCATGTGATCACCTGCCTTGATTGTTAGTATAAATGAAATAACGATGTTTGTCAAGTACCGTCCCTATTTTTTTACATTTTTTCAACCAGGTGAATCCAAGTGCGTCCACTAGTGTGAGATACTGTAACACTGGTGTCAAATAAACCACTTAGGACTTCTTTGGTTAATATCTCTTGCGTATCACCTTTTCCGTAAACCTGGCCCTTTTTCAAGAGGAGAGTTTTATTAAATACGGGTAGTATTTCTTCTGTTCGGTGTGTTACATAGACCAACGTCGGGGCGTTTGGTTCTCGGCCTAATTGATCAATGAATCTTAATAAATTCTCCCTGGCAAATATATCCAGTCCTGTACATGGTTCATCCAGTACCAGCAATTTAGGTTGTGCCATTAACGCTCTGGCGATTAGAACTTTTTGCTTTTCCCCCTGGGATAACGTTTGATACGTGCGATGAACAAATTCGCTGCAACCCAATCTGTTTAATAACCGGATTGCCTTTTCCCTGTCTTCTTCCGAAGGATCTTCAAACAATCCAATCATAGCCTTCTTACCACTGATGACAATTTCTGTGGCCGTTTCTGTCACATATAATTTTTCCTGTAACGATGTACTAACCCAGCCGATGGACTTTCTCAATTCTCGTAAGTCATAGTTACCAAATTGATTGCCCAACACAGTAACCTTACCTACGGAAGGAAAAAGGTATCCATTAATCATGTTTAACAATGTGGTTTTTCCCGATCCATTTAACCCAAGAATGGCCCAATGTTCTCCTTTACTAACTTCCCAGCTAACATTTTTTAGCAGGTAATCCCTGCCTCTCCAAAGTGACACATTTTCCAAAACAATCATTTCTTCTTCTCCTTTAAACAACTATGATCTTGGAATCCCCAGAATAATTAACAACAAATATGCCACTATTCTATCAGAAATACCAGAATTTATCATAAGAAACCCCCTTTATACCATCGTCTCTTGTAAGATTGGATCGTCAAAGGGGTTTTTACAACCGATTGCTATGAGGACGACTATTTGATCATATGGACATCCATTTGTGGGTAAGGTATGTTGATACCCTCTTTGTCAAAAGTCAATTTTACCTGTTCCATAAACTCAAAATAGAGCGTCCAGTAATCAGTGGCAGCACACCACACCCTGAAAAAAAAGACAACCGAATTGTCTCCATGTTCTCCAAGTACAACCATGGGTGCCGGTACTTTCATGACAAGGTGATGATCGGTGGCAATTTTTAAAAGCACTTCTTTTACCTTATCAATATTGTCCTCATACCCCACACCAAATTTCAAATCCAACCTTCTTGTGTCGTAAGCAGAATAGTTTACTGTACTGCTATTGGATAAATTGGCATTGGGTATAATAATTTTACGATTGTCAGGAGTGTTCAAGATAGTGTGAAACACTTGAATCTCCTTCACTGTGCCTGAAAAACCAGCGGCTTCTATATAGTCGCCCACGATAAAGGGTTTCAATATTAATATCAACACACCGCCTGCAAAGTTTGCCAAGCTCCCCTGAAGTGCCAAACCGATGGCCAAGCCTGCCGCACCAATGATGGCTATAAAAGATGTCATTTCTGCTCCCAGCATTGAAGCGACGGTGATTACCAATAAAATTTGTAACGTCACCCGAATTAATGGTATTAAAAAAGATCTCAGTGAATCTTCCAGTGTGGCTTTCTGCAATCGGTCTGTAATAAGATTAGTTATTCTTCTAATCACCCATAAACCAACCAATAATACGACCAATGCCAAGATAACTTTTCCCGCATAGGACACAATTAAAGCATATAAAGCTTCCATGCAATTCCCTCCTTGTCTTTGTCTTATTAGTCACTTACGAAATTAATGTTACCCTTGTTGTTCATAATAAAACACAAGTGCATAACAAACCTGCACATAAATCTAGTCATTTATAAGAACAAAACCCTTTTAAAATAGCATTTTTTAGGTTATGCTGTAAAATAGGTTATCATCTAAATAGTAAGGATGGATATTCATGAACATTGCTACAAAAGCTCGTTATCAGATGATGGCTGCAGCTTTTTTGTGGAGCCTGGGTGGTGTTTTAATCAAACTGGTTGATTGGAACCCTCTGGCAATTGCTGGCATGCGAAGTTTAATCGCTGCCATTGTCATCTTCCTGTTTCTCAAAAAACCTGTATTCACCTGGTCAACAGCACAGGTCGGGGCTGCAGTGGCTTACGCGTGTGTGATGATTTTCTTTGTCACATCAACACGACTTACAACAGCGGCAAACGCGGCATTGCTTCAGTTTACATCGCCCATCTACATAGGTCTTTTCAGTTTCTTTGTTTTGCGGGAAAAAGTATCCCGGATTGACTGGATGGCGATCTTGCTGGTTATGATTGGCATGGCACTTTTCTTTCTAGATGATTTAAGTTTTTCCCATTTTTGGGGCAATGTTGTGGGCGTTTTTACAGGAATTAGTTTTGCTGCAATGGTGCTCCTGTTGCGAAAACAGAAAGATGCCCGGCCAATGGAATCTGTGTTGTTGGGAAATATTTTGGCTGGAGTAATAACGCTTCCTTTTATGTTTCAATCAATGCCTTCCGCCCACAGTTGGATTGGTTTGTTTCTTCTGGGTACCGTCCAACTTGGACTGGCCTACTTGTTTTATGCCACTGCTGTTAAACACTTAAGCGCCATTGAGAGCGCTTTAATTCCAGTTATAGAACCTTTGTTCAATCCTATATGGGTGTTGCTATTCGTAGGTGAAGCGCCGGGATTCTGGACATTCATTGGAGGAGTTCTTGTGGTGGTCGGCGTAACTGGCAGATATTTATTCCACGCCAGGTTGCAAATTGCTGAACGAAAGAAGCTATAATCAGGAGGATCACTGGCACGTCATAATTCATGATTTGGAGGATTTACCCAATGGAAAACATCCTTGAAGGTGTCAAAGATGCTTTGATACTGCTAACGACATTGGACCCTGAATTTTACACCATTGTCCGTCTGTCATTGTTTGTTTCCTTGACAGCCACTTTATTGGCCGCTATTCTTGCAATCCCGGCTGGCATTGTCATAGGCATAAAAAATTTTCCAGGCAGAAAAATAATCATACGAATTGTGTATACCTTGATGAGCATGCCTCCTGTTGTCATTGGTTTAATCATCTTTCTATTGTTATTACGCAATGGACCATTTGGCCATTTTAGCTTGAATTTTACCCCAACAGCTATGATCATTGCCCAATTCTGTCTGGTGACCCCCATCATTACCGGCGTGGTTATTAATGGTACAAAAGAAAGAGGTCAGGATATTCGTGAACTTGCCAGAACTTTGGGGGCATCACGAAGCCAAACCCTTTGGCTCTTGATCAGAGAACTTAGGATAAACATCATGACGGCTGTTGTAACAGGTTACGGTCGTGCTATTTCCGAAGTTGGTGCAGTAATGGTTGTCGGCGGCAATATCAGAGGTCATACCCGCGTTATGACCACAACCATCGCCATGCTTCGAAACATGGGAGAATACTCACTGGCCATCGCAACGGGCATTGTGTTACTACTCATCTCATTTATCATTAATTCATTACTATATTACTGGCAACAGGAGCGATAATATGAAGATTCAAGGAACAGGGATCACAAAAGTATATAACCAGAAAACTGTCCTCGATATAGATCAGTTCACTTTTGAGTCTGGAGATTTTTGGGGGATTATTGGGCCTAACGGTTCTGGTAAAAGCACGCTATTACGCTTAATTTCATGCCTTACCGAGCCTTCTTCTGGGAAAATCACTTATGAGCTGAGAGACAAAGGACAAGCCATCAAACGCTCGATGACTTTGGTTTTTCAGAAACCATACCTCTTGAGAACATCCGTTTATAACAACATCGCCTACCCACTTCAAATTCGACAGGTTCATCCTCCAGAAATACGCCAGAAAGTGGAAGAAATGTTAACTTCATTTCAAATTGAATCTTTAGCTGACCAAAAAGCCTGGACTTTAAGCGGAGGAGAAGCTCAGAAAGTTGCGTTGGCCAGAGCTCTTGTCTTCAATCCCGAATTAATTATGCTGGATGAACCCACGGCTAACATTGACCCTGGATCCATTATGTTGCTTGAGGACAGACTTCGTTTTCACTATGAGAAATTTAAACCTACTGTTCTTATGGTGACCCATAACTTACAGCAAACCAAACGATTATGCAGTAAAGTCGCTTTTCTTCACGAAGGAGTTATTCATGATCAAGGATCAATTGATAACGTGTTCGGTCCTGATGGCACATCACTGGTAAAGTCATTTATTCAGCAAGGATTAATTTAACTTGCAAGCAATTAAAGCTTAAATTCCACTTTTATACATTGACCCAGCACGCGAATCTGATCCTCATTGTACTCAACAGGTTCTTCATTTTGTGCACCCGTTGATACAAGCATTTTTTTATGGTTCTTCCAAATTTTTCTAAGAACGCGATATCCTTTCACTTCAATGAGCATCAGTTTTCCATTGATGACTTCTTCCCTTTCGCAAATCATAACAACATCCCCTTTTTTTATCCTCATGTGGGACAGTTGATCGTCAACAATGTGGTAAAAACTGGTTTTATTCCATGGACAACCTTCGATATTTTTGCTCAAAACAGGTATTTCTTTTGTGCCCACAATTTTTCCTGTAAGCATATCAACCACAGGAAATTGCTTGATGATGTGTGCCAGGGCATCTGTCCACTGATCATTGGGTTCTATTGTTACAGTTTCTCTTTTCGCTGGCACTCCTTTTTTTTCAGGTTTATGCAACTGATTTGACTGCACATCTGTTCTCGATAAATTTGCACCCTGTTGTAACAAATCAACATCAACACCCAGCACCTTGAATATTTTTTGTGCTGCCTGTTCATTAATGACCTTTTTCCCAGATTCAATCTGCTTAATATAATTCTCCGACAGCCCACATTTCTTTGCCAGTATCTTCTCAGATATACCCGCTTTGATCCTCCCGTTTTTTACCTTTTCAGCGATCAGGTTCATCAACAACATCCTTTCAACATAAACAGGATTTCAACACCAATCATTATTAGGCTTATTATACCATGATCAACCTGACAGATTAAGATCGTCATTTTGTCTATTTATAATCACAAAGGGTATTAGTTAAATATCTTCTATCACAGGGAGGCAATGTATATGATGCGCTCTTTTTATGATGTAATCATGACTCCGTTGGAAAACAGAATATTAAGCAGGGCCCGAAAAAACCTTGTTTCACGGGCTCGTGGTCTTGTGCTGGAAATAGGTGCGGGTACGGGAGCAAATTTAAGCCACTATCATTTCAAGCATATAGACCAATTAGATATTTTGGATGTATCCCTTCAGAAACAGGTGCTAGGCTATGCATACCCTGACCACCTCCCAGTCCGCTTCATCCAAGGACAAGCTGAAGCATTACCTTTTAGCGATGATTTATATGATTACGTTATTATTACCCTGGTGCTTTGCTCGGTGACGGATCTGAATGCAAGCCTGGGCGAAGTATTTCGGGTATTGAAACCTGGAGGAACTTTTATATTTATCGAGCATGTGCTTCCAGAAAATAAATTTCTTAACCATCTGTTTCAGATGATCACACCTATATGGAAAGAAGTCGCACATAATTGTCATTTGAACAGAGAAACCCTGAAGTTTATTGAAACTGCAGGGTTTAATACAATTAATTTATATCCTGTGCATAAGGATATTTTCGTTGGTGGGATAGCCCAAAAACCATTAATGGTTGAAATCTGAAATCCTTTTCTTTCAAGGTTTAGTGATTTTAAGATCCTTGATTCTTCGATAAAGTGTAGATTCACTAATTTCAAGCAATTCAGCTGCTTTTCTTTTACCTTCCAGACTATGACCAGTCATCTGAAGGCACTCTTCAATGATTTCTCTTTCTTTTTCCTGGTTATGGAGCTTCAATGGTTTAATATTTCCTTTTTTCCTCTCCCACTGCTGGATACGAAGTGGCAGATTATCCAGGGTGATCATATTTCCCATTTCCAGCGTTACAGCATACTCAACAACATTTTCCAACTCTCGGATGTTGCCTGGCCAATCATACTCATGCAATAAATCCAGTGACATTTTTTCAAATCCCAACATGTCTTTATGATTAAGTGCACAGTATTTTTCCATCGCTTTTTCCAACAAAATCTGAATGTCATCTTTTCGGTCCCTTAACGGTGGTATATGGAGTGGAATAACGTTTAGTCGAAAAAACAAATCTTCACGAAACAGCTTTTCACGAATCATTTTTTCCAGATTTCTGTTAGTTGCGGCAATCACTCGTACTTTTATGGGTAACGGATAAATACCGCCAATCCTTTGCACTTCTTTATTTTGTAATACATGAAGTAATTTCACCTGCAAATGAAGTGGCAAATCTCCAATTTCATCGAGGAATAATGTTCCTTCATTAGCCAGTTCAAATTTGCCCGCTTTCCCTGCCTTATTGGCTCCTGTGAAAGCGCCTCCTTCATAACCAAATAATTCAGCTTCCAATAGTGTGTCAGGTATAGCGCCACAGTTGATGGTGACCATTGGTCCCTGACTGACAGGGCTTGCAGAATGAATCGCCCTTGCCAGTAAACCCTTTCCTGTGCCACTTTCGCCAGTGATTAGTACCGTAGAATGATAAGCAGCGATCTTTCTACCCTTTTCTCTCAACTCAATCATAGATTGGCTGGTCCCCAATAATTCATTAAAGGATGATTCACTTCCCAATTCAGTCAACTTAGCTGCCATTTTTCTAACTTCTGCCATGTCTCTGAAAGAAATCACTGCACCGGATGGTGCATCTCCTAGCGGCGATATGCTTGCTAAAAATCTGTTGACATTTTTAGCCCTATCCACCATTATCACTTCATAATCAAGGTAATTCTCTCTTTTTATCAATGCTTCTTCCAAGGGCAGATCAGGCCAAAGATCATGCAAACTGCTTCCTATTAGTTTATCCCGTTGTGTTTTCAGTAGAGCTTCGGCCATCCTGTTGACAGAAGTAACCCTGCCCTCTCGCGAAACAGAAATGATACCATCATGGGTTGATTGGAGAACCTCATTCATCAGCATGGCCATTTCATTTTCCGCAACCTTAGAAGCTAATAACCCAGCCATGCTTTTTATGAACTGTAACAAGCTTTCTTTTTGACTCAATAATCGATCACGCTGTTGTTCATTAAAGGCCACCAGCCCCATGAGCCCGATTACTTTTCCCTCCAAAATAATCGGGCAACACACTTCTGCCAGCTCATCCTCTTTGGGGCCATATGTTTCATAATTACTAACTTCTTCAATAATGTACGTTTTACCCGTTTTAAGCGCTTCTGCATATAAGTAGCCTGATTCCAAATCTCCATTTTCTTCCTTTGTACCAATTTTTTGCCGATACCGGCCAGTACCCGCTACAATGGTCAGAAAATCGTCAGTGAATTCTGTTTCTATACCTAACGCAGCCGTGATCGCTTCTGCCACTTCCTGGACTGTGTCCTGGATTTGAAATAAACGGGTCATTTACGTCACTCCTTTATTTATTGCAGCTATGCCATTATATACCCGGCAACAAGGAAGGCAACAGCAGACAAAGCCGCTCCTAACATACCATAAGGCAGTTGTGTAATGGCATGTCTAAAGTTATCACAGCCTGTGGCTGCAGAGGATAAAATCGTCGCGTCCGAATAAAAACAGATGTGACTTCCCCAAACACCTGCTGAAGTAACAGCTCCCACTGCCAGAAACGGATCGGCTCCCAGTGCAGTCGCCAATGGAATAACGATGGGAAGGGCAATGACATACATACCCCAACTGATACCCATGATAAACTCAGTAATTCCAAAGGTAATAAAAATGACCAGCGGAAACAGTTGCGGCGTCATAAACTGCCTGCCAATGTCGATAACATAATCAATAAAACCTATTTGATCGCTGGCGTCGGCAAAGAAGTAAGCCAACACAACCAGTATTAATGGCGCCAACATATTGCGTAATCCCAGTAAAGTCATGTCCATAAATACTTCTGGTGTTATAATGTTTCTGACAATATAGTACACAAAAATGAATCCCATGGTGGCAAGTACACCCATTTGCATGTCTAATTCGAAATAAATTGTAGAACCTATTAGGAACAAAATTGGTAAAAAGAAATTCAACACACTGGCATTATCAGAAACTTCAAATTGTTCTCCAGCTTTCATGTCAATTTTTTCTGATCCCGGAGGCGCCAATACACCGGTTTCCTGTGCTCTTTGTTCTGCTTTTTTCATTGGCCCAACAATGGGTATGACACCCACGATTACCAGTGGTACAATAATTGCTGCAATCCAGCCGTAAAAGTTATAGGGGATTGTCCTGATAAAATAAGCGATACCCTGACCACTGGGTGCCATGCCATATTGTTCCATGAGGCTTGCTATGAAGATAGCCCATGTGGAAATTGGAATTAGCACACATACCGGCGCCGCAGTGGAGTCAACAACGTAAGCCAGAAATTCCCTGGAGACTTTGTGTTTGTCGGTGATAGGTGACATTGAGGAACCAACGGTTAAACAGTTAAGGTAATCATCCAAGAAAATAACCACACCCAAAAGCCACGTCCAAAGAAGTGTGCTTTTCCTTGTTTTGGCTCTTCTGGCCACCCATTCACCGAAGGCTTGTGCTCCACCGCCACGTTCAACCAAGGCAATGATACTTCCCATCAACCCACAAACAATAAACAACCATGCGATGTCTTCATTCATAAGGATGTTTAAGAATGATTCACTGACAGGAGAGAAAAAATCACCCTTGTATTTCATTAGGAAGCCTAAAAGCCCTCCTAAAATCAGTGATTCGAAAATGCGCTTGGTGTAAAATATGTACACCAGAAGAAATGCAGCAGGAATTAAAGTCAAAATACCGAAGTTTTCCATATCCGCTGGGATCATTAAGACAACCAGTGCAAAAAAAGCTGCTAAAATACCATAAACAATCAGTGTTTTTTTGAACCCATCTGTTCCAAACTTATCCGACAAAGCTTTTTTATCTGATGCATTCATTGGATCAACCCCTCCTTTTACTCGATCAATCATGTGGCTGCTTATGACAAATTTACCTCCTTTACCTTCAGCTAGGTATTATTTAACCACAGTTGTCAATAATGCATACATCGTGCCGGATTTCTGAGAATAGGGGTTATCATCAAATTATTTTCATTGCCATTGTCAAAATTGACTGAATACAGCTGATTGTAGAGATCCTTCATCGGAAATTCAGGCATTAAAAGTAACTCCTTGATATTAACTTTCTTGATTGTCATAGATATGTCAATAAAATAAATCTCATATCTGAAAATTCAATCATTCATTTCCAGCATCGTTGAAATTTAGCTTTTTTATATTTGTCACATTTGACAATTTCATCTGACTAATAAGATATTTCCTGTTTTTATGCTTTAAAGTGTTAATATGTTGACTTTATGTAAATACCATGAGTGTTTTAATTTAAAAAAACTGATCCGCTTGTAACAGACCAGTTTCTTTACCCTTAGCGTTAAGTTGCTTATAATTGCTCTTCCACAGTCTTGTATAGACCATCAGCTAATTTTAGGTTATCCTTTAGAAGCTTTTCACCTTTTTCGGTGTATTCAGCAACAAAAGCTTCGTCTTTAATACTGCCCAGGTTAATTTTCACATTCAGCCAAGCTCCCTGCATAGCAGCTTTCAATCCCAGTGCACCTACTCCAAGGTCACTGACCGCATTGGGATTTGAATGACCCAATGCTTTTTGGAGTACCACTAAGGTTTTGGCTGCCTCTTCCATCATTTGATACGGCACAATAGTAGCTTCCTTCAAGGCGTTTTGCATGGCTTCTTTTCTGAGGGCTTTTTCTTCCTCATTTGATTTAGGCATTGAAAGAACTTCTCCTACAGCATTGTAAACTTCAGTATCCTTCTCAATAAGTTCATTAAATGAATTAATGAGGGTTTGTGTTTCTCTACGTACTTCTTGCATAAGTTCTTCATACTCAGCGTACTTTTCTTTGCCAGTTGTCAAATTGGCTACCATTGATACTAATGCAGTACCTAACGCACCAAAAAGAGCAGATGCGCTCCCTCCGCCAGGGGCAGGCGCCTCTGATGCCAGCATGTCGACAAACTCTTTTGTTTTCAATTCAGTCAATTTCATAGAAAAACTCCTTTCATTTATATTCTGATTCTACCCTACCAATTTACACATGAGGTGTCAATGTTGATTATCTACAAACTACTGAAGATAATACTTGACATCCATCTATTTATATCGTATTATTCTAATATACGGTTTTAAGTTTGTGAATTTTATAAGGAGGTGCGTTAAGTGACCTTACATAAACATTCTCCGGATGTTTTCCAGGGAGATGCAGACTTTTTAAAAGCAATGGGACACCCTATACGATTGTGCATACTTCATTACCTTTCAAAAGCTGAAATCAGCAATGTAAGATTAATGCAAGAATGCATCAATATACCACAATCCACCTTGTCTCAACATCTAAGTGTTCTGCGGTATGCAGGTATTGTGGTTGGACAACGAAAGGGAAACGAAATAAATTATCGGATAACTGACCAGCGAGCTAGACAAGTATTGAACTTGTTTTTATAAAAATAATCATACACTGTAAGAAAAAATAAATATTTTAACGAGAGGGCGATGTACATGCATAAAAAAATTGTAATAATCGGTGGTGTTGCTGGCGGGGCTTCTGCTGCAGCACGTTTAAGAAGAATGGATGAACATGCGGAGATCATTCTGCTTGAGCGGGGTGAATTTATATCATTTGCTAACTGCGGATTACCATACTATATTGGGGGAACCATCGAAGACCGTGAAGAACTGTTGGTTTTGACAGCGGAGGATATGACTAAGAAGTTTAATTTTGATGTCAGGCCATTTAACGAAGTAACCTCCATCAACAGAAGCAACAAAACCGTCACTGTTAAAAACCTTACCACAGGAAAAATCTACGAAGAAAGTTATGACAATGTCATTCTATCTCCAGGTGCCAGTCCTTTAAAACCTCCTATTCCCGGCTTAGATACTGCTGATAATGTATACACATTGCGAAATATACCTGATACCGATCTGATTAAACAGAAGGTTGACACAATACAACCCCAAAATGCAGTTGTCATAGGCGGAGGTTTTATTGGTGTTGAGATGGCAGAAAACCTTGTTGACAGAGACATCCATGTTACACTGGTGGAAATGCTGGACCAGATTATGGCTCCAATGGATTATGAAATGGCTTCTGTACTTCACAACCATTTGAGAGAAAAAGGTGTGAACCTAATACTTTCTGATGGCGTAAAAGCCTTCCACAAAAATGGCGCTGAAATAGAGCTTAACAGCGGAAAATTAATTTCCAGTGACATTACTATGCTGGCAATTGGTGTGAAGCCGGAGAATCAGCTAGCCAAAGATGCCGGACTTGACCTGGGTGAACGCGGCGGTATAAAAGTAACCAAACACATGCAAACCTCAGATCCCTACATTTATGCAGTGGGAGACGCCATTGAAGTTACCGACTACATCACAGGCTTGCCAACGATGATTCCCCTTGCCGGACCTGCAAACAAACAAGCTCGTATCGCTGCAGACAATATCTGCGGTCGTGCCGCCACTTATCCCGGTACAATGGGCACCGCTGTTGTAAAAGTATTTGATATGACAGCCGCTTCCACCGGAGTTAACGAAAAACGTCTGCGTCAACTTAATTTACCATTCCAGGCGCTGCACATTCACCCCGGTTCTCATGCCGGTTATTATCCTGGTGCTAATTCCATCACCATGAAACTACTATTTGACCCTGCGAATGGTAAAATATTGGGAGCCCAGGCGGTTGGGTGGTCCGGAGTGGAAAAAAGGATTGATGTCATTGCCACTGCCATCAAAGGAGGTTTAACCGTATCTGATCTTCAGGAACTTGAACTTTCCTACGCACCACCTTATTCTTCTGCAAAAGATCCTGTCAATATGCTGGGGTTTGCCGCCACCAATGTTATCGAATCACTCACCGATTCTTTTCAATGGCATGAAGTGGATAAATTGGTTAGTCAAAAAGCCATTATGATTGATGTTCGTGACGATAACGAGCATGAGACTGGTTCTATTGATCACTCTACGTTGATTCCTCTAAATCAGCTGAGAACCCGTATGAGTGAAATCCCGAAAAACCAACCCATCTATGTCTATTGCCAGGTGGGTATTCGCGGGTACCTGGCCAGTCGCATCTTAAAACAACATGGTTTCTCTCAGGTAAAAAACCTGGATGGTGGCTATCGAACTTATATGGAAGTCTTTCATCCGGATGATCGAAATCAGTTTGAAACCCAGGTAAATGAATCAGGTGTGGCAAAAATTTTAGTTTAATAAGATACGCTCCCCATTAGGATAACGGTTTATTCTCAGGGGAGCATTTTATTAAGCAAAATTATATTATCGATGTGCCTTTCCAACCAGCTGGTTAATATGATCAAGGTGGTGGTCTTTCATATAATCTTTTATTCCTTCTAACACATCCACACATGCAGTGGGATTGACAAAATTTCCAGTGCCAACTGAAACCGCCGTTGCTCCCGCCAGTATAAACTCAATGGCATCATTGCCATCCATAATCCCTCCCATACCAATAATGGGTATGGTAACAGACTGATAAACCTGCCATACCTGTCGTAAAGCGATAGGTTTAATGGCCGGTCCGGATAATCCACCAAATACCTGTTTTAACACGGGCCTTTGTTGGCGTATATCGATTGCCATTGCCAAGACTGTATTAATCAGGGACACAGCATCAGCTCCTCCTGCTTCTGCCCGTTTGGCTACGCTTCCAATATCAGTCACATTGGGTGACAATTTGACAATGATTGGCAAATCAGTGGCTTTTCTCACAGCAGATGTTATCAATTCCACCATTTCGGGATTTGTCGCAAAAACTTCTCCTCCACGGTGAATATTAGGGCAGGACACATTGACTTCCAGCGCATCAATATTTTTTTCCATAGACAATCGCTGTGACATCCACACAAACTCTTCCACGCTGTTTCCTGATATGTTTGCAATCACCTTTGTATTGTACTGGGTGAGAAAAGGCATTTCCTCTTCAATAAATTTCTCAATACCAGGATTCTGCAGACCAATGGAATTGATGATCCCCATTTCCGTTTCCACAATCCGGGGTGTCGGATTACCTTCTCTCGCTGCCGGGGTTAACCCTTTTACAGCGATTGCCCCCAACTGATTGAGGTCTATATATTCTGCATATTCCCTTCCAAATCCAAAGGTTCCGGAAGCCGCGATGACAGGGTTATCCAGCACAAGGTTTTTACAACCTCTAGACTTTCCAGGTATGGTCACCCTCAACCCATTAGTTTTCATGAAAAATCACCTCCGATGCTTTGAACACAGGTCCTTCCTTACAGGCTTTTTCATAATGACTTCCGCCTTCATCTCTGATTCTCACCACACATCCCAGACAGGCCCCAACACCACATGCCATCTTCTCTTCCAGGGAAACCCATGCTTTTACACCAGCATCCCCACAAATGACTGCCACTTTATGCATCATGATTTCCGGTCCGCAGGTAAACACCGCATCAATCTTTTCTGATAATATCATCTCTTGCAGCACTTCTGTTGGATAGCCCCTGTTGCCTATGCTGCCATCTTCTGTCGAGATGTATGTTCGAACCCCCAAACGTTTAAAATCACCTTCAAGCATTGATCTTTGCTTATCTGCGTAACCCAAAATGACAGTTGTCTTAATTTCTTTCTCAACCAGTCTCTCTGCAGTGAATAGCAACGGGGCTGCACCCAAGCCACCTCCAATCAGTGCAACGTGATATGGTTTGGGGTCCGGTAATGGGAAGCCAGTACCCAGGGGTCCAATTATTCCCACCTTTTTTCCTGGCAGGTCCATGGCCATAATTCTGGTACCTTTCCCAACAACAGCGTACAATAATGAGATTGTTTTTTGTTCCAGGTCAATCCGATGTATGCTGAATGGTCTTCTCAGCAAAGGGCTTCCTGTTTGATTTATTTTAAGGTGAACAAACTGGCCAGGTTGTGAAGCCTTTAATAGATCTTCGTCTGTTTTGATTACCATCCGGTAACACCCATCATACATCATTTCCTGATACAGTATTTCACCTATAAATTCTTTTTTCATACGCAGAACCCCCTCCTATCTCCAAACACCCTATCTCTGTTCAGCCTTCCAGCCCTGTCACTTTGAATGAGATTGATTTAAGCACCTCCAAAAGAGCTCTTGCTGTATCCATGGAAGTCACACATGGCACACCGGATTCAACTGCTGCTCTTCTGATTTTAAACCCATCGCGTTTTGGCTGCTTGCCTTTTGCCGGTGTGTTGATGACCAAATGAACCTTTTCTTCCTGAATAAGGTTAAGAAGGTTTGGGCTCTCTTCTTCGATTTTTCGTGTCTCCTTCACCTGGATCCCCGCTTGCCTGAGGGCCAATGCAGTTCCTGCAGTGGCAAAAATGGAAAAACCAATTTCCCAAAGTTCACGGACAATGGGAATGGCTTCGTCTTTATCTTTATCGGCAATGGTGACCAGAATATTGCCATCTGTTGGCACTTCTAATCCAGAAGCTGTCAATGCTTTGTAGAGTGCCTTTGGATACAGTTCATCCATACCAATTGACTCCCCCGTTGATTTCATTTCAGGTCCTAAGGATGTATCCACTTCAATGAGTTTTGAGAAAGAAAACACAGGTGCCTTTACAGCATAGCCCGGTCGTGCGGCTGCCAGCCCAGCTCTCAAGCCTTGTTTTCGCAGCGAATCTCCCATAGCTGCTTTTGTGGCGATGGAGACCATGGGTATACCGGTGACTTTACTCAGAAAGGGAATGGTACGGCTGGAACGTGGATTCACTTCAAGAAGGTACACCCTGTTATGCCTGATAACAAATTGAAGGTTGATCATGCCCTTCACTTGCAAGGCTTTTGCCAGTCTCAAGGTATAATCCATGACCGTTTCCTGCATGTGCCGGTTCAGGTTAAGGGGTGGTGTTACTGCTATACTGTCACCGGAATGAACACCCGCCCGTTCAATGTGCTCCAGAATGCCAGGCACCAATATTTGCTCTCCGTCCGATATGGCGTCCACTTCCACTTCCATTCCCTGAAGGTACTGGTCCAATAAAACTGGATGTTTTGGTGACACCAGGGCTGCATTGGTCATATATTCTTCCAACTCTTCCATTGAGTAGAGTATTTCCATGTTTCTGCCACCTAGTACATAGGAGGGTCTGATCACCAGAGGAAAACCTATCTCTTTTGCACACATGACAGCTTCTTCTTCTGATCTGGCAGTTTTTCCGTAGGGCATTGGTATACCCAACTGCTGCACCAGTTGATTGAATTTGTCCCGGTCTTCTGCAGCATCAATATCTGAAACGGCAGTTCCCAGAATTTTTACGCCTGCTTTATCCAGAGAATCAGCCAAATTAATAGCTGTTTGTCCACCAAACTGGACAATGACACCCTCCGGTTGTTCCAGTTCGATAACATTTAAAACATCTTCAGTGGTCAATGGTTCGAAATAAAGACGGTCCGACGTATTAAAATCAGTACTCACTGTTTCAGGGTTGTTGTTGATGACGATGGATTCAATTCCCATTTCACGGAGTGCCCACAATGAGTGAACCGTACAATAGTCAAATTCAACGCCTTGTCCAATGCGAATCGGGCCTGATCCCAAAATCAACACTTTTCTCCTTTTGCTTGGAAATGCTTCATTTTCTCCTTCATAACTACCGTAAAAATAAGGTGTTACTGCCGGAAATTCTCCTGCGCATGTGTCCACCATGTGATACGCCGGAATGACTCCTTTGCTGATGCGATAAGACCGGAACTCTTTCTCATTTGTGTTCAGCAAATCAGCAAGGTGCTCATCCGAAAAGCCCATTTTTTTTACTTCCTTCAGCATCGTATCCGGAAGTTGATCAATGGATAGCCCGCGAATCTTTTCTTCCATATCAGTTATGGTTTTAATTTTCTCTAAGAAAAACGGATCCATTCCTGTCATTGCATTAATTGACCCGATCTCGACACCTCTGGCCAAAGCTGTGGCGATATAAAAAATACGCTCATCGTCTCTCACTGCAATTCTTTCCATCAATTGTTCTATCGACAAACCATCCAGTCCACCAATGACCAGGCTGCTTCTGTTCAGTTCAAGTGATCGCACTCCTTTAAGAAGCGCGGCTTCAAAGCTGCGATCCAAGGACATGACTTCTCCTGTCGCTTTCATTTGAGTGCCCAAACTTCTGTTTGCTAAGGCAAACTTATCAAATGGCCAGCGGGGAAATTTCAGAACTACATAGTCCAATGATGGTTCAAAGGCAGTGTGTCCCATTCCTGTGATGGGGTTTGGAATTTCGTCCAGATGGAGGCCAATGGCAATTTTTGTGGCAATGCGGGCGATGGGAAATCCAGTTGCTTTTGAAGCCAATGCACTGGAGCGGCTTACACGTGGGTTCACTTCAATGACAACATAATCCATACTGTCTGGGTGCAACGCATACTGTACATTGCACCCACCCTCCACCCCAAGGGCACGAATAATTTTCAGGGATGCACTGCGAAGCATTTGATACTCCCGGTTCGCCAGGGTTTGGCTGGGTGCCACCACAATGCTGTCACCCGTGTGAACGCCGACAGGATCAACGTTTTCCATGCTGCAGATGGCGATACAAGTATCATTACTGTCTCTCATCACTTCAAATTCAATTTCTTTCCACCCTGAGACACATCTTTCTACTAATATTTGGGTTACCCGGCTGCTTTTTAATCCAATTCGGCCAATTTCTCTTAGTTCGGTTTCATTTGCGGCTATCCCACCACCAGTTCCACCCATGGTATAGGCTGGGCGAACGATAACAGGGTATCCAATTTCAGCAGCAAATTCCAAGGCATCATCTAATTTATTGACAATTTTACTCAAGGCAACCGGCTGGTCAATGCTCTCCAACATCTGGTTAAAAAGCTGTCTGTCTTCTGCTTTTTGGATGGCTTCCACCTGAGTTCCCAACAAACGAACCCCTTCTGCTTCAAGAAAACCCTCTTCTGCAAGTTCAACCGCCAAATTCAGTCCCACTTGTCCTCCTAATGTTGGCAAGAGACCCTCTGGCTTTTCTTTTCTGATAATTTTCTTAATAAAAGGAACTGTCAACGGCTCCATGTAGACCCTGTCTGCGATCCCTGGATCAGTCATGATTGTGGCCGGATTGCTGTTAACCAAAATCACTTCAATTCCTTCTTCTTTTAAGGCCATGCAAGCCTGTGTGCCGGCATAATCAAATTCTGCTGCCTGCCCAATGATAATGGGTCCTGACCCAATCACCATCACCTTTTTAAGCATCTTGTTTAACGGCATATATGGCCCTCCTTCAGTAATGATTGAAATGTAGCGAATACGGAAATAGAATCTTCAGGTCCCGGTGATGCCTCTGGATGGTATTGAACAGAAAACACAGGTAGTTGAAGGTGTTTAAGACCTTCGATTGTATTATCATTCAGGTTTATATGCGTAATGTGTAAACATGTCGGAAGAGATAAATCATCCACGGTATAGCTGTGGTTTTGTGAGGTTATCTTTATTTTTCCTGTTTCCAGGTCTTTTACCGGATGATTTCCGCCCCTGTGTCCAAAGGGGAGTTTAATGGTATTTGCACCACACGCAAGGCTGATTAATTGGTGACCAAGGCAAATACCCATCATGGGCAGCTTTTTTTTCATTAATATTTTGATATTCTCAATGGCTAAGGTTAAGTCTTCCGGGTTGCCTGGTCCATTGGATAAAAGCACACCCCTGGGGTTGAAAGACAATATTTCTGCTGCCTCGGTGTCAGCGGGAAACTGGGCAATGTAATAGCCCAGGTTAATCAGGTGATTAAGAATAGAAGTCTTAACCCCATAATCCAACAATGCAATCTTTAAGCCATCAGGATTACCATGATACATAATTTTTCTGGTTGTGACCAGTTCCACCGGGTCAGGTAGTGGTTTTAGAAAATCTGTTATGTCCAGTAGATCACCTTCGGGTAGAATAACACCTCTCAAAGCACCTTTTTCCCGAATGTGAAGTGTTAAGGCCCTTGTATCGATACCTTCGATTCCAGTGATTTCGTTTTCTTCCAGATAAGTATCCAAGTTGCCCTTTGATCTGAAATTGCTTGGCCTTCGACACAATTCTTTTACCACCAATGCGTTAACCTTTGGACTGATAGATTCCAAATCTTCTCTGTTAAAACCATAGTTTCCCACCAAAGGATACGTCATCACAACCATTTGGTTGACATAGGACGGATCTGTTAAAATCTCCTGGTATCCTGTCATGCTGGTGTTGAAAACCATTTCACCTTTTACCCTGTTTTTCGCACCAAATAATGTGCCTTCGAATTGCATACCATCCTCAAGGTGCAGTATTCCTTTCATCATATTCCTCCTCCATCTTTCATGTTTAACTCGCAAAAAATCCTTGTTGTCATGAAGACAGCAAGGATTTTCCTCCCACTCACGCAAAGAACCTTCCTTTGCGCGAGAAAAGGAAGGTTCAGGAAGTCAGTACCTGTTCATATTCCTTACCAGTCTCACGGGACCAGTTTAAAGGACCATTTAATTTTGTTTATCTTATCAAACTTTCTGTCGTTATGTCAAGAAAAAATAAGGATTTCAACTTCATCATTGGATATCATTTAAACTTTGAACATTGTCAGATTCTATGATTCAATCTGATCATAAAGGGTATTTTTGACATAATCAGCAACATAAGTCCGCGATAACTTGAAAAGAGGAGATGAGACAAACATGCCATGGATTCGCGTTTACCTGGTTGCAGTTATTGTATTTTTCGGCATTGACCTGGTTTGGCTGGGTGTTGTGGCCCAACGTTTTTACCAAAAGCAAATTGGATTCTTGCTGTCACCTAATGTTAACTGGAAGGCTGCAATTTCATTCTATTTATTATACATTGTGGGCCTCATTTATTTTGCTGTACGCCCGGCATTATTTAATAACAGTTGGCAAACAGCTCTGTTCACAGGGGCTTTCTTTGGCTTTATCACTTATGCAACCTATGATCTGACTAATTTAGCCACCCTCAAGGATTGGCCACTGCTGGTCACGGTTGTTGATCTGATCTGGGGAACCACCCTGGGAGCTTCAGTTTCCACCTTTACCTACCTTATCGTTAATCGACTAAATTGGTTCTAGTTTATTGGTCAATCAATAGTTCACGCTCTTCTCTACTGTCATCAGGACCCACCAAAATCAAGTTTACTTTTCGCAACGTATGATTACCATTGTTTTTGATGGTTACGGTATACTGATTGTGTTCATAAACAACCTTTATAATCACTTCCGAATAATCGCCACGTTCATAGTTTCTGGTAATACCATCATCATCATAATAAATATATGTGGCTTCATCGGTAACATATCCTAGGACAGTCAGTTCACCCAAATCCAGGTTGTCCACGTTCATCGCCGGTCTTGCAAGAATCAATAGGCTGTTCTTTTTGATGAAAATGGGTACCTCTTCAAGCGACAAATCGACGTAATGAATCCCCTTTTTCATGATCTCAGTCTTTTCGATTTTGTCTGTGACTGCTTTCCACATCAGCATGTCCTCTGGAACATATACATATCTTCCCTTGGCATTTTCCCGGTATACCGGTGCAACCATCAAAGATTCTCCCACCAGCATTTGATCATCCACCTCGCTGGAAAAACCATCTTCAAATGCAAAGCATAAGGGCATAAAGTAAACACCATGCTGTGTGACTGATTTCATATACTCACTGTACAAATAAGGGATCAAAGCATACCGCAATTTTATAACATTCCTCATAATTCGTGTTATTGTTTCATCAAAGGCAAATGGTTCCTGTGCCCGGGTATTCAAAGCGGAATGATTTCTGAATAGTGGTGAAAACAAGCTGAATTGGCTCCATCTTACCAGCAACTGTCCATTAGCGTTTCCACTGAACCCCCCCGTATCTGCCCCTGTGTAGAGGATACCACACTGGTTTATCGCTGGCATCATTTGCAGATGCAGTAAAATATGTTCCCACCAAGAATAATTGTCGCCTGTCCAAATCCCCGCATAACGTCCCAGCCCAACGGTTGAAGCTCTTGAAAATAAGAGAAATCGTCGATTCGGGTCAATTTTCTCCAAACCTTCTGCTGCTGATCTTGTCATATTATAACCATATAAATTATGAACCGACTTATGATTGATTAACGTACCTTCTATTTGATGATAAAATTTTTGGTAGTCATCCGGGTGGTTAAACAATGACTTAAAGGCATGGGTTAACTCAAAGAAAGAATGAATGTTTAGGTTCTCTCCTTCACTTTTTTTCGCCATGTCAATGGTACGTTGCAACCTGTCTTCAGTATAAAAGATGGATGGTTCGTTCATGTCATTCCAAAAACCTTCAACCCCCATATCTACCAGCGTCTTATACTTTAGGCCAAACCAACGCCTGACTTCTGGGTTTAAAAAGTCAGGAAAGTGCACTTTTCCCGGCCACACTGCAGCAACAAAAGGTTCCTGTTGACTGTTCAGGCAAAAATATTGATTTTCAACACCTTCCTCATAAACGTCATAACCCTCTTCAATTTTAACGCCTGCATCAATGATGGGAATCAGTCGAATGCCTTTGTTTTTCAGTTCCCTTACATATTCCTCAAACTTTGGAAATTTTTGTTCATCCACCGTAAAATCCTTAAAGTCATCCATATAATCAATGTCCAAATAGACAGCATCGCAAGGGATTTCATTTTCTTCAAATCCACTAATAATTCGGTCAACTTCTTCTTTTGTCCCATAACTCCACCTGGACTGCTGGTAACCGAAGGCCCACTTGGGGGCTGCATAAGAGTTGCCCATCAGACTTCTAAATGACAATGTCAACTCTTTCAATGTGCCATTTTGAAAAATGAAGAGATCAGCATTGATATCACTAATGGTGATGTTCATCTCATCATGAAGGGTGTATCCAATATCATAAATTATTTTTCCCGGGTAATCGATGAAAAGTCCAAATGGTTTTTCTCCCGTAATTAATAAAAAATTATGTGCACCATAAAGAGATTTTTTGTCTGGTGTGTGAATAGGATCATCGGTACAAAACGATTCATACAGACCACCTCGCTTGTTCATTCCACGAACATTTTGGCCTAATCCAAATACTTTAGCTGCCTCATCCAGACCAAAAGACAATTTAATTTTATTTTCCATGATTTCAATCTTCACAGGAAGTGATGGTAGAGCTGATAGCTCCTCTGTGTTTTGAGTATCAAACGCAAGGCTTTCCGTTGCAATTGGTTGACCGTATCGCAGCCAAAGACAGTGGTTGTTTACCTTAATGATTTTCACTTTCTTACCTCCTTTCTTGTTACAGGACACCTCGCTCTTATTATTCTTTAAGGTTCATATGATTCTTTTTCAGCGCCAACACAACAACCAGTGTGACAACCCCCAGAACAGCCAGCACCAATCCTACCGGTATAATCAGCAGTAAAATGTATGGATTGCTGAAAGTTTTAAGCAGTCCCGTTTCAGCCTTGTCCCTGTGGTACATTCGAAAGACCAGGTTCTCCTCTGGTAATGTTTCATAATAGGCTGTATACGATCCATCATGCTGGTTTTCTTCCAAGGCCAGGCTGCTTTCCAGTAAATATGGTTGTTCATGGTGAGGGTAAATGTGAATTGTCAAATCTTTAAAGTCTTTCCATTCCCTGGCCGGATTCAACAGGTACGCCACCAAAGCACCATACCTGGAAGTATCTGTTCGGTCTCGAGATGCCCTTGCTGTATACTCAACTGTTATTTCTCTCACACTTTCGGGGGCAAAGTTAACATCATAGATCAACGCTCCCACATAAGAGTGATAGAAGTAAGGTTCAAGTATATCATCGTTTAATTGGGCAACCACCTCATCAGAGGCAATAAAATTATCAATTTTCCTTACGAGATAATCAACATATTCCTCCTCATTTTTCGCAGGTTCATTGTGGATCCGTTCCTCAACCCAATGATCAATTAGTTTTCCTGCTTTAATGGTCTTAGAATTCATCGTAACAGAAGCTGGAAACTTCAGCTGCTCTTCATCGATCGGCTCTCCCAGAACGTAAAACTCAATTTTTTGAATGTTTTCTTCGTTTTCAATGTTTTGGATCCATTTCCCAAAACTGCCGGTTCCTTTGTTGTCCCTTGAATGGAAAGTAAACCCAGATGCCATCAATTTGCTTATTGCAGGATTAATTTGGTAGTCAATGCTAATCTCGTATCTTTCATTTTGCCGGGGAGCATTAAAGGTAATCAACTGTATTTCATCATCCAGGTTAAAATAATTCAATTCATTATCGCTTTTGTTCCATGTAGTCAACAGCTCATTCATGTCCAACATATTGGCTCTTGTGATATAATCATCATAGTTATGCAATGGCGAGATACGCTGACTTTCTGTATAGTCCTGTAAACGCATGGCTTCAAAACCCACCGGTTTTCCATCAACAGAAATGCTGACAGAGTTTAGAAAGTTTGAAGCTGGGATCGTGATCAGTGGAAACATCATTTTCTGATTAACGGTAGTATCAGTTCCATTTTTCATTGTATACACTGCCTGAATATCGACACTGTAAGGATCATCCTTACGAAAATCAAAAACCAGCAGTTCTTCTTCGACAACTATCTCTGTCGTTCCCGCAGGCATCATTGTAAAAACCGGGTCCTCTTCCGCAATGATTGGACCAGCATTAGCATATGTCAAACGTAAAGAAAACATCACCATTATGATACCCAATAACAAACCGTTTACGATTCTGCCTTTCATTCCATCTCTCCTTTATGACAATCATTGAGACATTTGATTTTATTTGCATTTTTTTCCATTATAACACAGGTTTATGTGCTGGCAGGTTGACAGGCGGGGTCATTAACATATAGAATCAAAATGGTTTAAGGACTTTATCCTTATTTTTAAAAATATCATCAACATTCTTTTTACTACCAAGGAGGTTCCACATGGAAAAAACATCTCGCTCTGGCCTCATGATTACTGCATTACTTTTAATCATTATTTTTGCAGGTTCAATGATCACTGCGCCTGGTTCGCTTCTTAATTTAATCAGTGGGTCAGCTGCAATACTCCTCCTACTGGTGATGGTTCAAATGAATGCAAATGCACAAAAACAGCTTAACAAAAGTATTGAACCTCTTATTAAAGGACAATTAGCCCACCATGTTTCCGGAAAAGGCTCTTTCCGTGATCTTGGTGAAGGGTATAACCAAATGGCTCAAAACACAAAAAAAATACTGTCCGAGATGGCGGAAATGTCACAGAAATTTTTGTCTTTAGCCCATGAATTGCAACAAAGTATTGAACAAACTCAACAATCATCCCAGGAAATTGCTGTGTCCATTAATGAAGTGGCGGAAAACGCTTCCCAGCAATTTGAAGCCATAGAAGATGCCCGGAAAACGACGGGTGAAATGATACATAACGTTCACAACATCGGCCAGCATGCCTCAAACTCAATGAAGACAGCGCAGGAAATGATCGAAATTGTTCAGGAAAGTAATCGTGTTTTCGAAACCCTTATTCAAAAAATGAAGGATAATGCCTCCTCAAACCAGGAAGCTGCCCACAAAATCAACAATCTCCATGAAGAAGCAAAACGTATTTATGAGATTACGGCTGTTGTTACAGAAATCAGTGAAAAAACAAATTTATTGGCTTTAAATGCAGCCATTGAAGCAGCACGTGCTGGTGAACAAGGCCGAGGTTTTGCCGTTGTAGCAGACGAAGTAAGAAAACTGGCAGAACAAACGGCTGAATCAACATCAGAAATTCAATCATTGATTGATACCATCAGTCATGCGATAAAGGAAATTTCTGAGGCTGCCGATATGGAAACCAAAAAAACGGCAGAAGACATTAAATATGCAGATCATTCAAAATCAGCTTTCCTCCAGGTTTTACAGGCAACACAGGAAACCCATGATGCCATCGGAGAGATTCAGCAATTGGCCTCAGGTACCACCACATTGTCAAACCGCACCAACCAGCTTATGGACAGTATCGCGGGTAGTACTGAAAATTCTGCAGCATTTACTGAAGAAGTCTCTGCCGGCGCACAGGAACAATCCGCTCTGATGCATGAAGTGTTAGGTGGCATAAATCAAATGAAAACAAACGCAGAAGGTATTAATTCATACTTAGATCATTTTATTGGTTCTGTAAAAATGAATGATGACCAAACCAGAGAACTGAAAAAGACCTTTGATCTCCTGCAAAACATCTCTAAGGGATTATATGAAAAACAACTTGCATTCAAGGATGCATCCGGTTACCTGAAAGAAATGATGAATCAGTACAAGCAATTTGAAAACATTGGTCTTATCGAAAAAAGTGGGTACATGGTTGCTGCTACTGTCCAGTTACCCTCTGAAAAAGTTGATTACAGCCATCGGCCCTATTTCATTGAATCCATATCCGGGAAAAATTACGTCTCTGAACCATACATCTCCAATGTCAGTTATCACTATTGTGTCTCATTGGCCGTTCCCATCGTTAGCCCTTCCGGGAAAGTGGAAGGTGTTTTGGTGGGCGACTTAAGCATCGAATAGAATCTATGCATAGAAAAAGATCCCTGCCCCAGGGATCTTTTTTTATGCATTTACAACATTTATGGGTTCATCCATAAGATATTGACGAATGTTGTCAGCCGCCAAGCTCATCAGACGTCTTCTTGCTTCTATGGGAGCCCAGGATATATGCGGTGTAATAATACAGTTAGGTGCACTTAAGAGTGGATTATCTTCTTTAATTGGTTCAGAAGACACCACATCCAGGGCCGCACCTCCAACTTTATTGTCTTCCAGTGCCTGAACAAGGTCTTCTTCTACAATGAGTGGTCCTCTTGACGTGTTGATAATTCTTACACCATCTTTCATGATTAAAAGACTCTCCCTGTTTATCATTCCAGTTGTTTCAGCGCTTAGGGGACAATGCAAACTTATAAAATCCGACTGTTTAAAGAGTTCATCCAATAAAACATACTGAACATCCTCTAACCCTTTCACTACCTTTGGATGAGGGGTGTGAACCAGAACCTTCATACCCAATGCCTTGGCAATGCTGGCAGTCGCTTGCCCAATTCTTCCAAAACCTACAATTCCCAATATTTTACCCTCTAATTCGATTAGTGGAAACTTCCAAAAACTCCAATCGGGGTTGTCTGACCATTCACCATTCTTAACAGCCTCATCATGGGCACCCACATGATGACACAACTCCAGCATTAAGGCAATTGACATCTGAGCAACAGACGCTGTGCCATAGGTGGGAATATTAGCAACGATAATACCTCTATTTTTTGCAGCTTCCACATCAACAATGTTATAGCCCGTGGCCAGTACTCCAATGTATTTCAAATCAGGCAGTACGGCCATGGCTTCCTCCTGAACCGGCGTCTTGTTTGTCAGTATTATGTCCGCTCCAGAAGCTCTTTCAATGACCAAGGACTGAGATGATTGATCATAACCGGTACGATCATAAACCTTCAGATCACCAAACGCTTCAATTTCTTCCCATGAAATATCACCGGGATTAAGCGCATATCCATCCAAGACAACAATTTTCATCCTTAACCCTCCTTGGACTGTTCCAAAAACAGTAACTCCGCTGTAAAAAAATAACAATGACACCGTTATTCATTACAGTAATGATCATTGTGACTTTTCCCTGTTGCCAGGCTATTGTATTCAGAATAGGTATCTGCGTCCAGTCCTGCTTTCAAGTCGTTGATATCTTTAAAAACAACTTCATTCCAGTGCTTTTTAACAACTTCCCTTCCTCCCTGATCTGCCTTTATTTGCATTAAGGCTTGATAGTAAGGGTTTGGAAAAAGCACAGGGCTGCCTGAATTTTCGCCATACCGAGGTACAATGATTTTATCTGGCTGGAGTTTCCATGCTTCAATGATTTCATTTATCACAGACGCAGTTAAATATGGCTGGTCGCCCATAAAAAAGAGGCAGCACTTACTGTTTTCAGCAATATGATGCAGTCCTGCTTTGATTGCTTCACTTTGTCCCAGCGATGCAGATGGATTATGCACTGCCTTGGTAATATAGGTGAGCACCAACTGCTTAATCTTGCTTTTTCGGTATACTAAAATCTGTTCTTCCACTTGAGATTCTGAAACAGCCTGGGCCAGTCTAAC
This sequence comes from Clostridiaceae bacterium, assembly GCA_011390155.1. GTDB lineage: Bacteria > Bacillota > Clostridia > Peptostreptococcales > Tindalliaceae > Anoxynatronum. The sequence goes on along the minus strand of JAABSW010000001.1, from coordinate 184,324 downwards.
AATCATGGGAACACCATCTATCGGCAACAACAATTTTTCCTGACCCATCCTGGTTGAAAACCCTGAAGCCAGCAAAATTCCAGATATCAAAGCAGTTCCCCCCATACCAATTTAAAAGTTGCAGGATTAAATGATGTCAAAACAAATTTTTCTATGCCTGCATTCTGTTGCTTTAGTTTTTCTATGATCTTACTGCCTTGAATCTTATCAGACTCATGATCCGCCTGGTTCAACAATAGTATTTTTTTTGCCTTTGAAGGCGCCCCTTTAAATAGCCCCCTGGGGTCATTAATAAGCCTGACAAGATGTTCCGGTTGTATTGGATCACCTGAATTAGCATGAACTAGGTCAGCAAACTCCTCCACTCTATGTACCCATTGGTTGTTTATCGGTTTATTTAATGAGCTTAATCCAATAACACCCACGACTGTTGTTGATTCCGCAGGAATTACTGGTTCATGCTCAGCCGGTGCTTTAATTGGTTTTCTTTTTGAACCATCCGCCTCAATCAGTATAGTATCGAACAACGCTGTTCGAACCACTTCTGTTAAGCAGTCTGTTGAAACGCCCAACAGCTTTTGTTCCGGGCTTAAAAGTCGGCCCCAAACTGTTACAGTGTTTGTTTTAACGCCTTTATCCTCAAGGGTATTTAGATAATTTGGTCTTATTACCATTGTGTCCCATAAAGATGGTGTTGGTTGGTAAATGGCGGTTGTTGTTGTTATAAGCCTTTTTGTATGGTTCAGTTCCTGGCTTAAGGAAAATAAAGCGGTGGTTTTACCACCAGCTCCGACGAAGGAAATCACTTTTGACTCAGTATTACCAACACCTAGTAGGTCCCGGAACACAGGTATCCTCTCCTTTACAACTCATCAGGGCCTATCCTTCTTCCCGGATATTAATATCGATGAACTGAAACCGATCCACGTCAAACAAACCCATATCAGTTAGTTTAAGCTGTGGGATTACCGGCAAGGCCAGGAAAGACAACAACATAAAAGGATCAATGTTCCTGTTTACAGACAATTCATTCCAGGCAATTTCCAACATATTTTTTAGTTTATGATTGACCTCTTCCAACGATTTGTTTGACATTAAGCCTGCAATGGACAAAGGCAAGGTTTTTATCACTTTGTCCTGGCTGCAGATCGTGATGCCGCCACCTACCCGGTTAATTTCTTTAATCGCTGTCAACATATCTTCATCGTTATCTCCAATCACTATCAGGTTATGTGAGTCATGACCTATTGTAGATGCAATAGCTCCATTTTTTAAACCAAACCCTTCCACAAGACCCAGTCCAATATTTCCTGTAGCGTGATGACGTTCGATCACCGCCATCTTGAGAATATCCAATCGTTTGTGGTAGGTAAACTCTCCATCAACAACATTGATTTTTCGTATTGTTTTTAACGTCACCAGACTGTGTGGTTGAAGCTGGATGACGTTAACAATGTCTGAAGAGAGTTTCAACGCCAGTGAATCCTTGTTTATCTCCGGCAGATGAACAGAGTTTGCAACCATGGATCCTTCTTGATGATGTGTGCCAAACAATGGTTTACCGTCCTCGGCTACCAAGTTGCCTTCTCTAAACACCATTTTTGCATCAAAATGAACCAAGTCATCAAAAACAACCAGATCAGCCTTATACCCTGGTGCCACTGCACCTATCTGTTTCAAGCCGTAGCATTCAGCTGCGTTCAATGTGGCCATACTGATCGCTGCAACAGGATCGATGCCTTCTTCAACGGCCATACGCAGGTTATTATTAATATGGCCACGTCTCAACAAGTCTTCAGGGTGTTTATCATCTGTACAAAACAGGCAACGCCTTACATTTTCCCGTGAAACAACCTGTATCAATTCCTTCAGATTCATGGCAGCTGATCCTTCTCTAACCAGGATATACATGCCTTGTCGTAACCGATCTATCATTTCTTCTTTTGTGGAGCATTCATGTTCTGTTTTGATGCCAGCAGCCACATAGGCATTAAGTTCATGCCCTTTAAGGTTCGGACCGTGACCGTCTATCACACGGTTTTCTGCCCCTTTTATTTTTTCCAATATTGACTCATCCGCATTAATTACACCCGGATAGTCCATCATTTCACCCAAGCCCAGTACTCGTTTATGTTTATAAAGAGGCGCAAGTTCTTTTGCTGTTAACACTGCTCCTGCGTTTTCAAAACCAGTGGCGGGAACGCAGGAAGGAAGCATGACGTAAACTTGTAATGGCAGATTTTCAGTGGCTTCCAATATATAGTTAATACCTTTAATCCCAGCCACATTTGCAATTTCATGAGGGTCAGCGATCACCGTAGTGGTGCCAAGTGGTACCACCGCTTTGGCAAACTCAGCAGGTGACACCATGGCTGACTCCAAGTGTACATGGCCGTCAATGAGCCCTGGAGAAAGGTATTTGCCCTTAACATCAATTTCTGTTTCACCTTCATAACTTCCAACGCCGGCAACAAATCCGTCCTGAATGGCCACATCCCCTTCTATAATTTCAGAGGTAAAAACGTTAATGACACGTGCATTTTTTAGTACTAGTTCAGCTTTTTTCTTTCCAGAAGCGACATGGATGCGATTTCTAATGTTATTTTTCATGCGGTTGCCCCTTCCTATCCATCTCTTTTATGGCAACCAGTAAGTTGTCGGGTGTCACAGGGATTGTTGTCATGCGAACCCCCACCGCATCATAAATTGCATTGAGCACAGCTGGTGCCACCCCTAGCATAACTGGTTCACCAATTCCCTTAGCCCCATAGGGGGCTGTTGATTCAGGTGATTCTATAATGAGTTTTTCTAGATCTGGAATGTCCATGGCCGTGGGGATTAAATAATTTGAAAATCGATCATGCTTCATTTTTCCTTTGCTAAGATTAATATCTTCCATTAACGCATACCCCAGCCCCATGGCAAAACCTCCATCCATCTGGCCTTCGATGAGTTTTGGGTTCACTGCCCTTCCCACGTCTTGGGCACATACTGCCTTGATGATGGCAACTTTTCCAGTGTCTGTGTCAACTTCCACTTCGATGCCGTATACATTGAATGTGTATGGCCAGTAAGGGTTACCCTGGCCAGTTTCATCGTCCAGCTGCGTGGTCATGGCAGTAAAGCTGTCTTCACCCACTATTTTTGATTCTCCGGCCAATAAGGCTACTTCCCTGAAACTAAGGGTTTTGTCCTGATCATCCGGGTGATATACTTTACCCCTATCTACTTTTATGCGTTGAACATCTTCTTTCTGCCAGTGATTCGCCACCGCGTTCTTTATTTCACGAATCAGCGCCTCAGATGTTCTCTTAACTGCGTTCCCTGTGTTATAGGTTTGTCGGCTGGCGGCTGCAGTGCCGGCATCTGGTGTTTCATCGGTGTTTTCGCAGACAAAGCGGACATCTTCCATGGACAAACCCAAGGCTTCCGCGGCAATTTGGCTTAGCACTGTTTTAGCTCCCTGGCCCACTTCGGTGGCTCCAACATATACGGTTACAGCTCCATCTTTCTCAAGCTGAACCCGGGCTCTTGAAACATCAGGAAATCCATTTCCATAACCTGTTCCATAAAAGGTACAGCCGATTCCCTTGCCTCTTTGTTTCATTTTGTCACCCCCAACTTTTCATCATAAGCTATGTTCATTTTTTCAGCCACAGCTTTGATGCACTCTTCCAAGGGGACACTTTCAGTGAGCTTTTGCCCTGTGGCAGTAGAAGATCCCACTTTAAATATATTCCTCAACCGAAAATCCACTGGACTCATACCCAGTTTTTCAGCCAGCATGTCCATTTGCATCTCGTGACCAATGGGCACTTGAGTGGCGCCAAACCCTCTCATTGCCCCTGCAAACGGGTTGTTGGTGTAAAGGCTGTACCCGTTGATTTTCACATTAGGTATTTCATAGGGTCCAGTGGCATGAACACCTGCTTTTCGCAGTACATTGATGGCCCATGAGGCATAGGCTCCCGTGTCAGAAAAAATGATTACCTCTGTGGCCTGTAACTTTCCATTTTTATCTGCTCCGGTTTTAAAACGCATAGTCATGGCATGCCGCTTTGCATGAGCGTAAAATGACTCTTCTCTGGAATAGGTTGTTTTAACCGGCTTCTGAAGTGATTTAGCTGCCATGGCCAGGTGAATCTGCATGGTGACATCTTCTCGGCCGCCAAAAGCTCCACCAACAGCTGGATTGATCACTTTAACTTTGTCGACAGATATTTTTAAAGCTTCAGCGATTTCAAGCTGGTCAAAATGAGGGTATTGTGTAGCCGCACAAACCACCACTTTTCCTCCGCTTTCTTCATAAGCAATACCGGATTCAGGCTGCAAAAAGGCGTGATCCACCATAGGTGTCCTGTACTCCTGCTCAACAATCACATGACTTTGCTTAAAACCTTCTTCGACATCACCTTTGTTCAGCTTAAAATGATAGACTAAATTGCCCCCCTCATGAACCTTCGGTGCTCCAGGGAGCATCGCCTCTTCCGGGTCAAAAACAGCCGGCAAATCCTCATAAGAAACCTTAATTTCCTTCACTGCTTTTTCAGCATTTTTTTCTGTGTCAGCAACGACAAACGCCAAAGGATCTCCGATTCGCCTTGCTTTAGCAGCGTTCAATACTTCGTGATCCTTAAACAAAACCCCATGAGCATTATGAGGCACATCAGCAGCTGTAAAAATCTTTAGTACCCCATCCATTTTTTCAGCTTTGGATTTATCCAGGCTAAACAATGCGTGGGCATGGGTGGAACGCAGGGTCTTACCATACACCATCCCGTCCATGCGAAGGTCTTCTGGGTACAACGCTTTTCCTGTTACTTTAGAATGTCCATCAACTCTAATTTCATTTTGTCCCACGACGCGCAGTGCCACTGTCAGATTCCTCCTTTTTCAGTGTTTCTGCTGCTTTTTCAATTGCCTCAGCGATTTTGTTGTACCCTGTGCATCGGCACAAATTACCTGATATTGATTCGCGAATATCATGTTTACTGGGTGCAGGGTTTTTATCCAAAAGTGATTTTGCTGACAACACCATACCCGGGGTGCAAAAGCCACATTGAACAGCACCTTCTTCTAGAAAAGCCTGCTGGATAGGATGCAGTGTTCCATCCTCACGGTCAAGGTTTTCGATGGTTTCTATCTTTTTGCCCTCAGCCTGAAATGCTAGCACAAGGCATGAATTCACAACTTCTCCATCCATCAACACCGTGCAGGCACCACATTCTCCTTCACCGCAGCCTTCTTTTGTGCCTGTTAAATTAAGCGTGTTGCGAATCAGGTCCAATAACCTCAGGTCTTCTTCTATCTCAACCATGTACTCTTTGTTGTTTACATTAAAAACTGCTTTTTTCATGAATCTTTCCTCCTATCCATGCCCTCCAGAGCCTCGTCCAGAGCTTGTTTAAACACACCCTGTACAGCATAACGCTTAAAATTCATCGTATTTCTGCCGGCCAATCGTTTCATAGTGCTTTCTTCCAACAGCGCTGCCACTTCGGCAAATAAGCTGTTATTCAGGTGCTTTCCTTTCATGAACCTTTCCACATCCCATTCTCGTTGTGCATTAAGCCCTAAAGCACCACTGGCAATTCGTACGTTTTTACACATATGGTTTTCATCCCATTCTAAGTAAACTGCCATTGACAGTCGTGCAATGGCCAGTGCATTTCTAATGCCTAGTTTAGAAAAGCCCAATCCCTCATTGGATGTGAGATTTTGAAACCTGATCTTTTCAAGAAGCTCGTCCACCTGTAAAAGGGTTTGCTCTTTTCCAGTGACAAATTCTGATAATGGCAGTACCCTCGTTTGATGTTTGCTCTTCAGTACCACCATGGCATCCATCGCCAACAGAGGAGGCAACATGTCTGCAGCGGGTGAAGCATTGCAAAGATTACCACCAACGGTTGCTCGGTTCCTGATTTGAGGGGAACCAATCGACCTGGCCGCCTTGGCAATAGCGGATAAACAGTGATTGAATAATATATGTTTCTCGATGTCTGTAAAGGTGGCGGTACTTCCCAGCTCAATGGTATTGCTTTGCTCCTTTATTTCTCTTGTTTCGTGTATTGATGAAATATCGATGAGCACTGGTGGTGATACATTCCCTTCCCTCATTTGAATAATAAGGTCAGTTCCCCCAGCCAATATTTTAGCTTCACTTTGATGTTGATTTAGTAAATTGAGTGCTGTTTCTGTGTCCTTCGCCTGATACACATTTTGTACCAAATCCCTCATCCTTCCCTGTTACTTAATGACCCCAGCTTTTATGATCTGTTCCTTGATCACTCGATTAGCGTCTTTTAAGACTGCATCTTCATCAATGGTCGTCAATTTACGGTTTTTCATGACAACGTAACCGTCGATGATGGTAGTGTGAACATCAGCTGAGGTTGCTGAATAAACCAATTGAGACACGATATCACCAGCTTCCCATGGTGCATTATGAGGAACGCCAAGGTTCACTAGTACCATGTCTGCCAATTTTCCCACTTCCAGGCTGCCAAGATCATTTTCTTTGCCCATGGCTTTTGCTCCACCCAAGGTTGCCATTTCAAATACCGTGGCTGCCGGCATGGTTGTCGGACTCAATAACCTAGCCTTCTGTATGAGGGCTGCATGACGCATTTCCCTGAACATATCCATGTTATTGTTACAAGGTGCTCCATCAGCTGCTAGCGATACTTGTGCACCCATCTCCAACAGCTCTGGTATTTTTGCAATACCAGATGCCAATTTCATGTTACTTGACGGGCAGTGTGCTATGTGAGTGCCTGTGTCTGCCAGGATGTTCATTTCTTCGTCATCCAGCCAAATACAGTGGGCCAACACAAGATTTTCTCCTGTTAAACCAAGTTTATGAAGGTAATTGATGTTCCGCATGCCTCTGTCCTTTTGTACCAGTTCAATTTCTCCCCGATTTTCAGAAGCATGAGTGTGAACCTTCACACCGTACTCAGTAGAAAGCTCTTTCACCCGCTTCAAGAGCTGGTCTGTGCAGGAAACCACAAAACGCGGCGCAAAAGCGTACTCAATGCGTCCATTGGCGGCACCATGCCATTTTTTCAGCAGCTTCACACTTTCTGCGATTGATTCCTGGGTTTCTTCCATTAGTGATGCAGGCACGCTGTTTCCATAATCCATCATACATTTACCTGAAATGGCGCGATAGCCTGTTTCCTGCAACGCTTCAAAGGCTGCGTCTGTATGATGCACTGTTTCCATGTCAATAATTGATGTGGTGCCGCCCCTTATTAGTTCACCTATACCCAATTTTGCAGAGATATAGTTGGATTCTGCCGTGTGAGCACCCTCTAGCGGCCATACCCGCTTCTTTAACCAATCCAGTAATTCAAGATCATCCGCCTGGCCTCGTAACAATGTTTGTGTTAGATGAATATGTGTTTGTATCAGCCCCGGAATCAAAACCAGGCCAGTGGCGTCAATCACTTCGCAATTCTCTGCTTTGATTTCAGGTGCTATGGATGAAATGCGATTACCTTCAATTAACAAATCGCCCCTAAAAACATCTCGTTTGCGATTCATTGTGACTAACTGCCCATTTTTTATCAACAGTCGTTTCATGATAAAGTGACCCCTTTCAATTTAAACTCAGCAGCAATAATCAGTTGCATTTTTATTAACTGATTACAGCTGATCAACTTAAATGGTTCGTGGATGGGACAATGCCCCAAGAATCATAAGATCCTTAGGGCACTGGGTTTCTGTCAGATTGTCTGACCTAGGTTATCCCACGATGAATTTTAAAATAAATAAAACAGATAATATAATCATAATGATAGATACATCTTTCAGTTTCCCGGTTAATATTTTCAAGGCTGTGTAGGAAACCATACCGAAGACAATACCTTCTGCGATACTGTAAGTCAAAGGCATCATAATGATGGTCAGGAAGGCCGGAATCGACTCAGTGTAATCATCAAAGTTCAGTTTCTTAATCGGTGTCATCATGAAGAGTCCCACCAATACCAACGCAGGTGCTGTGGCTGCTCCAGGAATCATGATAAACAGCGGTGATAATAATAGTGCGATTACAAACATACCTGCTGTTGACAGTGCCGTCAAACCTGTACGTCCACCTTCGGCCACACCAGCAGCACTTTCGACATAAGTGGTAACAGTACTGGTTCCAAGACAGGCACCCGCTGTTGTACCGACAGCATCTGCAAAGAGAGCCTGCTTTGCTTTGGGTAGGTTGCCGCTTTCATCCAACATGTCTGCTTTGTCAGCTACACCAACCAGTGTGCCAATGGTATCAAACATGTCGACAAACAACAAGGTAAAGAGAATGATCACCATGTCCAATGAGAAAACCCTTGAAAAATCGAATTGAAAGAGGATCGGTGATAATGACGGTGGAGCAGAAATAATGGAAGCTGGGAGTTGTGTTAGTCCTAAGGGAATACCTATGATGGTTGTAATAAAGATTCCAATAAGCAGTGCGCCCCTGATCCCTTTGGCAAGCAAAATGCCTGTGATGACCAAACCAAGCAATGCAATGATAGCGCCAGGAGAAGTCATATCGCCCAGGGCTACTGTGGTGGCCGGATCTGCTACAATCACTCCGGCGTTGCTAAAACCAATAAAGGCAATAAATAATCCTATACCCACTGAAACAGCATGCTTCAGATTCATGGGGATTGCTTTAACGATGGCTTCCCGTACATTTAGCAGTGTTAAGGCAATGAAAATCAAACCTTCAATAAACACGGCTGCCAATGCCATCTGCCAGGAGTATCCCATACCCAGTACAATGCCATACGCAAAGAATGCATTTAATCCCATACCTGGAGCAAGCGCAAATGGATAATTAGCATAAAAGGCCATGACCAGTGTTGCAATAATAGATGAGACTGCAGTAGCGGTGAATACAGCTCCAAAATCCATGCCTGCATCTGATAAAATCAATGGGTTTACAATTAATATATAAGCCATTGTCATAAACGTGGTGATTCCCGCCAGCACTTCAGTTTTCGTGTCAGTTCCATGTTCTTTCAGTTTAAATCTCTTTTCCAAAAAACCTTCATTTGTGCTCACATTGACGCCTCCTTAAAGTTGTAATTCGTCTTACTCCACCACTGGAGGTAAAATTGTGAAGTTGTTTACATCAACTAGACCCTGGTCTGTAATCTTCCACTTTGGACTGGTGGACAAGGCCAAAAACGAAAGATGCATAAACGGCGCATGCACTTTACAGCCTAATTGATCTTTCACTGTTTTCTCCAATGAGGCAATCTTCTGACTGACTTCATGAGCATTCAGTTCGTCGGTGATCAATCCTCCCACCGGCAACCGCATGTCATCAATCACCCTGCTGTTCTTCACTACTGCTATACCGCCCCCCATCTCAATCACATGATTCACTGCTGTTACCATGTCTTTCAAGCTTGTACCCACGACCATAATATTATGGGTGTCATGGGCAACACTCTCAGCAAAAGCCCCCTGTTCAAGACCAAAGCCCTGAACAAATGCCTTGCCTATACTTCCGTTTCGACCATATCGTTCGATGCAAGCAATTTCCAGCACATCTTGCTTCACATCGGGAAGTACAACGCCTTGTTGCGCTCTTACAGTAAATTCCATAGACTCAGATAAGTTCTGATCAGGTATCAATCCAATACAACGTACAGTTGCGTCCTGGTTTGCACTCCCAATGGCTAAGTCATCTTCGATTAATGGTTTTCTCTTGACAGAATTTTTAACCGTTTCCGGATAAGTGTATTCCGGAAGTTCAATCAACAACTCTCCCTGGGACGCCACAAGTTTACCTTCCAGAAAAACTGCCTCTACGGTCATATCATTCAAATCACCAATGACAGCTATGTCAGCCAACATTCCAGGTGATAAAACTCCTCTGTCCTGAAAACCAAAATAGGTTGCAGGGTTAATTGTAACCATTTGAATCGCTATTGCCGGATCTACGCCTTCCGCAATGGTTCTTTTTACAATTTCATTCATGTGTCCAAGTTTTTCCAGGTCTTCTGCTACCATATCATCTGTTGCAAGGATACAACGCCTTGAGTCCAGCTTATCCTCCGTTACTGCCCGAATGCATTCGGCCATATTACGCTGGGTTGATCCTTCACGCATGAAAACATAAACACCTTGTCGAAGTTTTTCCACACATTCTTCTTTTGTGGTGGTCTCATGGCAAGAACATATACCACCTGCTGCAATAATATGTGCAGCCAATTCTGCCCCAAAGAGATCCGGCGCATTACCATCTACGATTTTACCTATACTCCTGGCGTAGGTTGAAGAAGCCAGCAGGTCAGTCACAATGTCCGGTGTATTTCGATACACATGAGCAGCATTACTAAAACCCTGAAGCTCTCCAATACCAATTACGTTAGGATAATGAAGCAGCTCTTCCATATCCTTCGAACTTACATCGTAGCCTGCTGTTTCCAAACCGGGACAGTCCGGTGTCAGTGATGGCACCACCAGACTTACATGATTGGGAACCAAACTAGCTTCTTCAGCCATGGCTTTCATTCCAACAGGGCCCAAGGCATTCCCAATTTCATGAGGATCAGCAATCAGCGTAGTTGTACCTGATGGAATTGACAATCGTGAAAATTCCGTGATCGTCAACATACTGCTTTCAAAATGCATATGTGAATCCATAAACCCCGGAGACAATGTCTTCCCTCTAACATCCACCGTAATAGTATTTGGTCCAATCAGGGAGGCTGCATCACCCACCAACAAAATGTACTTACCTTTAATGGCAACATCAGCTTGGTAGATCTCTGCTGTGAGGACATTCACCACCTGACCACCATGCAACACAATGTCTGCATGGTCACGGTCCGACATTAACACATCAACCAACTGACGATATTCCATTGCTTGTTTCATCCATTTAGCACTCATCTATATGTTCATTCCCTCCTTTCCATGATCAGTCTGCCACATCAATGGAATCAATAATCCCAACAATTGAGGCATCAATAGGAGATTGCGGTTTGTTAGCTGCATGTCGTGACGCACTTCCTGTTGCATAAAGCACGATTTCGCCTATACCAGCGCCAACAGTATCAACAGCAACCAGTGGTTCTCCTTTTGCCTGTCCATTAACATAGGGTTGCGTTAAAAGCAGTTTAAACCCGACAAGGCGTTCATCCTTTCGAGTTGCAGTGACTGTTCCAATAATTTTTCCAATGCGCATATTCATCTCTCCCTGCCAATTGCCCGGCTATTTCCAGTGAAATTTTATTCCACGGGCAACAGCGGTGTCTCTCGCTAAAGGCGTAACAATAGATCCTTGTGGTATGTTCAATACAGACTCATGAAGCGATAACGCCAGAATATCTTTTTCGGTGATGACTTTTTTTATGTCACGATCCGCATTGCCACCACCAACCATGACATCAGACTTATTTGTGTAATTTTCTCGTAATCCTTCGGTCATTAACTCAGTCGGTCGCACCATGTTTTTAACGCCCAACTTTAATAACTGGCTTATGGTTTCTTCCATGAATCGATTCAAATGTGGGTTTAATGTTGGTCTGCCATGGTAGGTGCGAAGACTCTCCATGTCCATATATACTGGGATGCCGTCCCAAAGGGCCTGCCAAAGCAAATTTGGAATCAGGCCGTCCTGGATTCCCATAACCAACTTTCTTGCGGTATTATGTGTAATCATCGGTGCAATGACACAATTTAGATGTCCCATTGTGTACCTCTTCAGCTGGTTCATGTCCCGTTCTATGAACTGCCTGGGATTTAACTGACTCATGATCATGTCAGTGTTCATCAATGCTTCAGCATTGGCAGAAAAAGCCAAATCGAAACACCAACCGGCTTTTTTCAGCACTGCCAAATCGTGTAATGTTTCATTAAGACCAATGGGATTACCTGCAAACAAAACCAGCATCGAAGGACCCTTTGATGGATTTCTGTCCGGAACCTTTTCACCAGGCAAACTTCCCACCTGCGCTGATAAATGAGCCAATATTTGCCGGGTCTGATTCGATTGATTCATACGCAACTCCCTCCAGACCTAGACTGCTGATCAACCAGATCGTTTACTCAGTTTTGTTTAAAATAACCCGCTCAACTTCTGCGTGAGGACGAGGAATGACGTGTACAGAATGCAGTTCGCCTACTGCTCGTGCTGCTTCAGCACCTGCGTCAGTGGCTGCTTTGACAGCACCTACATCACCTCGAACCATTACGGTTACTAAACCAAAACCAATTTTTTCGTACCCCTCGATGGTAACACTTGCCGCCTTAACCATGGCATCGGCCGCTTCAATGGCACCTACTAAACCTTTTGTTTCAACTAATCCTAATGCTTGACTCATTTAAAATGCCTCCTTTTCTCATATCGTTCTATTTTTCTTTTGAACTCTTACCCTGTGTTGATGATTTAGGTTTGTTTTGCTTTTTACCTGCGTTTGTTGACTGATCCTTCTTAAAGGATTGAATCAATTTTTCCACTTCTTCATGGGGTCTTGGTATCACATGGTACGCTAAAATTCTCCCAGATTTTGATGCAGCCGCTACCCCTGCATCAACGCCTGCCTGCACAGCTGCAACCTCACCTGCAATATGGACTGTTACTGTTACAGCCTTACCTGCGCCGATGACTTTTTCAAGCCCCACCAAGGTAACTTCTGCAGCTTTACAGGCTGCATCCAAAGCTGCCATAGCTGATGTTAATCCGATGGCTTCCATCAATCCTACTGCTGATCTCATCTACACACCTCCCTGCTCCTGCGACACACTTTATCTGGCTTTATGCGCCAACTCAGACAGCGAAATCATTCTATCTGTTGAATCACTGACTGGTGTATTTTTATGTTCAACTTTTTTTGATTTCACCAATGACTTGTCCGGATAAAGATTATTCCTTAAGTGAATCAAATCGATGAGCGTTTGTTCTTCCTGTGGGTTAACATTCACCGGAGATTCGTCATTCACCGTTTTATATTCCTGACCAACATGTTGACCCGCTTTTTCTGCCAAATTCTTTAACATTTGCTGAGCGAGTTGGTTTGCCATGATTTCACCACCTTTATTCCATTAACGCTTCCAGCTCTTCATGAGGTCTTGCAATGACATTAACAGATATGATTTCCGCCAATTTTTCCGCTTCAAGACGACCATGATCCACAGCAGCCTGAACAGCGGCGACCTCACCTTCGATAATGACTGCCACAATACCTGAGCCAACATAATTGAAATCAATAATTTTAACGTTAGCCGACTTCACCATGGTATCAGCGGCCTGTATCGCAGCTACCAGGCTTCTTGTTTCTACAAATCCGATTGCTTGCATATGCTGTGATCACCATCCTTACTTTTTATCCTTGTTTGGAAAATACCGATCAATACTTACTTTTTTGTATCCCGGGATCACTGCCTTGTAAAACTTCTCTCCCTGTTCACCTGTGGGTCTTGTTGCATCCAAACCCATTTTGTCCGTTACGCCCCGCAAACCATTGGATGGATCCAGTACAGATCCCACAGCACCCGGTATGACCACCAGGTCCTGGCCAGCCTGGAAACGCGTGGCAATAGCCCATTCCACCTCATCATGACTGTAGATATCCACATCATCATCAACGATGACCACATGTTTCAAATCCTTATTATTTCCAAGCGCTGTTATGATGGCACTTTTCGCCTGTCCCTGTGATTTTTGTCTGATGGATACCACAGCATGGAACCTGCATCCCCCCGATACCGTTACATTCACGTCTACCACATCCACAATGTTTTTCAAGGCACCATATAACTCCATTTCCCTGATTAACCCATTGGATAAGTGTTCTTCTCTACATGGAAATGCAACCTGAAAAATAGGATTATTACGGTGCATGACAGTTTTGATTTCTGCGATGGGATGGGGCGCCACTCCACCATAGTATCCCATCAATTCACCAAAAGGTCCTTCTACTTTACGCTTGTGAGGGGGCATAATTCCCTCCAAAACAATTTCAGCATATGCGGGCACTTCCAAGTCAACACTGGTACATTTAACCAGTTCAAGAGGTTCTCCCCGCAAAGCACTGTCTACCTGATATTTATCAACTCCATAGATAGCGCTGCTTATCTGTGACGCCAGCAGCAGGCTATGGTCATAGCCCAATACAACAGCAATTTCAAGTGGTTTGTTCAACTCTTCCATCTCGCTGTATTGCTGTTGCGCCAGCGGTGAAGCTGCCAGCACACTGATTTCATTACCACCATTGATTTGAAGGCGTCTCACGGAAATATGTGTCTTTTTTGTCTCTGGGTCCTTCAACACAACAATACCTGAGGTGATGTAAGTTGAAGAATCCAATTCATGAAATTTAGGAATTGGAAACATGCGCTGCAAATCAATACGACTTGTGACAATGTTTTCAGTAACAGGTCCTTTGTTTAAGAGCTTTGTCGGCTGAGGATTCGCCACTGCCGCCATCATCTGAAACAACCTGTCTTCTTTCGTCATACCCATTACATCGTAATAGATTTCTCGATCACCAAAGAGTGCTCCTGCCACTGGCATACGGTGACCTTTCACTTTTTCAAATATAACAGGCACTTCATTACTATAATGTTTTAGCACAGCTCCCAGTTCATACACAGGGTCAACTTCAACATCGCATGTTTTAAGATTTCCTTTATTTTTCAGCGCATTAAGCGTTGCCCGAAGCATTTGTTTTTCCACAGAGTCCCTCCTTTCCATGAAAGATGAAATGCGATGAATACACATGCCTCATTATACCATAGGATGAGCACGAATTATCTCACAAACTAAACTTCTCACACAGTACCCCAAGGTTTAAAAAGCTGATGATCAATACCAAGCTGATCCAGTGAACGGCCCACCATAATTGAAATGATATCTTCCATGGTTTCAGGATGATGATAAAAACCTGGCGAGGCAGGCATAATGGTAACACCCATTTTTGCCAGCTTTAACATATTCTCAAGGTGTATTATGCTCAGCGGTGTTTCTCTGGCTACCATCACCAGTTTTCTTTTTTCTTTGATGACCACATCTGCAGCACGGGTCAGTAAATTATCTGATACGCCATTGGCTACTGCAGCCAAGGTTCGCATAGAACAGGGAATGATGATCATTCCGTCTGTTTTAAAAGATCCACTGGATATAGGTGCGGCAAGGTCTTTATTGTTGTGAGTAACCGAGGCTAAATCACTTAACTCTTCCAGGTTCATGCCGCATTCATGCTGTACTACATATTCTCCCATGGTAGAGACCACTAAGTGAGTCTCAATGTTAAGTTGCTTCAATACCTGCAAGAGTGCAACACCATAGATGGCGCAACTTCCTCCTGATACCCCTACAATGATTTTCATAGTGCCACCTCTTCTCTCATGCATGGTGTGAAAATCAGGGAAGTCTTGAAAGCTGCAGTTTGAGCTTATGAAAGACTTCCCTTCTTCATTACTTATGGCTCTATTCTACTTTATTTTCCGCGTCTCCGCCACCCAACCAAGGGTCTTCGCCTTTTTCCCAGGCATCAATATATTCATCAAGTTCCATTACCTTGGTAAAAATACTGAGGTCAACCAAACCATGTTCGTGCATGGCCTGGGTTTTTGAAGCGCAACCATCACTAAGGGTAATGACTTTATAAGCATTGGCCAGGGCGTCGGTGGCAGTGCTTCTAACGCAAACGTTGGTCCAAACACCTGTGACTACGACAGTGTCAATGTTTTCCTCTTTTAAATACAGGTCCAGATCTGTGTGAGCAAATCCACTGTGTCTTCTCTTTTTAATAATGTATTCATCACCTTCTGGATAGAGTTCAGGTATGAAATCTGAGCCCCAGGTACCATCAACAGCATGTCTGGGACGAACCCGAAAATCTGCATCATGCTTGCGGTGAGCTTCCTGAATGTGCACTAAATGAATGTCATCACCCTCACGTTCCCGCACCCATTTAAACAGTTTCTGCAAAGGTTCGATGATGTCATCTCCACCCGGGCATCTCAGTGAAGCCTTTTCTCCAATAAAGTCATTCAACATATCAATCACTAAAATCGCATGTCTTGGCATTCTTACTCCTCCTTGTTTATACTTTCTTCATATTATTAATCATCAGTATTCATTTAGATACTCTTTACGCTATGAGCGGAAATCCACGCCTGTAAAAGTAATGGTGCGATCCAGTTTCTGGATACTTTGTCGCTTAACAAACTGACCGAATCCAGGTTGGCCAACAACGCCTTTATCATCATCATACACCACCGTGCCACGAACAACGGTCTTAACAGGCTTTCCTTTCAATTTTATGCCGTGTAGCGGGTTGTACTTAGCCATGGAGTAGGTTTTCTTTTGGTCGATGGTCCATTCTTTATCCAAATCAATGATCGTGAAGTCAGCGTCTGAACCAATGTGCATTGCACCTTTTTTGGGATAAATACCATATTGCTTTGCAGCGTTGGTACTCAACACTTCTACCATTCGGCTAAGGGAAATTCGTCCTTTATTATAACCTTCACTTACCATAATCGGCACAAGGGTTTCAACTCCTGGAATCCCTGGGAACGCAGACCAAATATCAAGTTCTAAGTCGCCTACTTTACCTTCTTTTTCAGTGGCGATTTCATAAGGCGCATGGTCTGTACCCATAAAATCAACACTTCCATTTCGAAGTCCTTCCCATAACTCTTCATTGTCCTTTGTTGTTCTTAGTGGCGGTGCAATCTTAGCAAACTGTTTGTGTTCAGTCATTGCGTCCTGGTAGTTAAGCATCAGGTAATGCGGGCATGTCTCAGAAGTAACATCCAAACCTTTCTTTTTAGCCTCTCCAACAAGTTTTGCACCAATACCTGTACTCATGTGTACAATGTGTAAACGAGCTCCTGTTTCTTCTGCAAAACTGATTCCCAGCTGAATGGCAGCCTTCTCTGCCAGTTCTAACCTGGCTTCTGCCCATGCTGGTCCATCCGTGCGGCCTTCAGCTTCAAATTTTTTCACATAATAGTCGCACATGGCATAATTTTCAGCATGAATACCTACAACCAGCCCGGTTTCAGCAACAAGTTTAAAGGCTTCCAGCATTTCTGGGTCTGTTACTCTTTCATAAGTGGGCACAGATGGTGTCATGTAAACTTTAAACGCACACACACCGTAGTCAGCCTGTTCTTTGACAATGTCATACTTTCCATCACGAATATCTTCACCAGTGACACCACCCCAGAAGGCAAAGTCAATCACGGCTTTGTCTTTGATTCTATTTAATTTGCTCTCTAACTCAGGAATACTTCTTACTGATGGTTTTGAACAACAAGGCATATCCATGATGGTGGTTAATCCGCCGGCTGCTGCAGACTGGGTGCCTGTTAAAAAGTTTTCCCTGTGCTCAAAACCGGGGTCCATAAAATGGGTGTGGGAATCAAAACAACCTGGAATGGTTAAATGTCCTTTGGCGTCGATTTCTCTCTCATATTCAACACCGTCTAGCTCAGTCACAAAACCCGCCACTTTTTCATCCTTTACAAGGATGTTTGTTAATACTGTGTCATCTCCCTGAGGGATTCGTGCATTCTTAACAACAACATCTACTTTCATCTTTTCTCCTCCTATCATAGTATACTGATCTGGTTATACATACATCATAAGCATTGCCAGCATTTGGTCTTTGCGCCGCTTACTTCATCAGGTGGGTTTCAAGAATTTGTTCTTTCCTGAATCCTTCCAATCCCAGGAAAAATTCAAGGGAATTTAATAAATGGTCCAGTTTAACAGGTCCGACAATTTCCGACCCTGTCACCGCAACACCATACCTTGCAGCCTCTTGTTTCACAAAATTAAAGGTTCTGTATAATGGTGTTACACTGCAGTCAAACATATTCATGGAGACCACAACACCTGCATGTTCAGGAAATTTGATGCCTACCGCCCGAACAGTTGAAAATCCGCCGCTTGGGCCTCGAACACCTTTTGCAATGGCCTTTGCAATGGACACATCTTCTGTTGCTAAAAATACATTGTAAGCTGTCAAACCTTCAACATCGGCACTTACAATTGTAGCGCCAGCCGTTGGATGCAAAGCAGCTGGGCCAAGGTCAGGCTTTCTTTCATCGGTGTGGGCCACCTCTTTAAGACCTTCGTACTGACCCTTTCGAATAAATGACAAGGCCTTTCGGTCTTCGTTCCTGGCATTTCCACCAGAGAAAAAAACAGGTACATCGTAACGATCGAATACTTCCTGTCCTATTTCTTCTGCCATGGTTACACATTCTTCCAGTGTGATATTCTTAAAGGGGAAGAGGGGAATAGTATCCTGGGCTCCAATGCGCGGGTGACTACCCTGTTGTTCTTCCATGTTGATAAGTTCATAACTCTTGCCTGCCATTTCCAACAGCGCTTCCTTTAGGGGAACAGGTTCGCCAATCACAGTGATGACTGTTCGATTAAAATCATGCTCTGGTTCAACACTTACCAACATCACACCTTCTTTGTTCTTCAAGGTGCCCGCCACTGCTTCGATTACCTCTTTTCTTCTGCCGTCACTAAAATTTGGAACAGCTAACACATATTTTTTTTCAATAGACATCAAACCGCCTCCTTCATCTATACCACTTCTGCATACCATTTCTGTTGCTTAGTTCTATTTTTCAACAGATTAAGGAAAATTCCTTTATTAATTATTAACGAAATTATTCTAACAAATAACAATGATAACGTTATCATTTTGTAATTTACTTACATATTTTTGCTGTTTAGCGTTGTCTGTCGGAACTATGGTTCTGCTTACATTCATGAATTTATGCCAAGTTCCAATAAATGACGCATGGATTTGATCAACATTCACAGACTCTGGCCATGGTTTAGTCTTAGTTGTACTTTACTAGTCCTGCGTGTATACTGTTTGTAAGCAGCACTCATTAGAACGATTATTCCAAGGAGGTATAACAATGGCGCTTCGCTTAATTGATCTTTCCCAGGAAATTTTTCAAGGCATGTCTGTTTTTCCCATGCATCAACCCACCTTTATTATGACGAACATGACCCATGAATCAAATAAAGAGGCTACCGGCAGTCAAAAAGTTGGTTTCTCAGCCCGAAATCTGTTAATCAGCGAACACGGAGGCACTCACTCCGATGCGGTATGGGAATACAAGCCAGAAGGGGCAACCATTGATAAAATGCCCATGACACATTTTTGGGGCAGTGCAATTTGCATTGATGTTTCTCATATTCCACCCAGTCGGCGCATAGAACCTCGCGATTTGCAGGAGGCAGTCAGAAAATCAGGACAAAGTCTTCATGCTGGAGATATTGTTTTGCTGTATACTGGGCATTTTGACCGCCATTTTGGAACTGACCAGTGGCAGACCACCTACAGCGGTTTAAGTTATGACGGTGCCAAATGGCTTGCTGATCAGGGTGTTGTCAACATCGGCGTTGATGCACCTGCCATAGATCATCCGGAAGACATTGATTTTTCAGGGCACTTGGTGTGTGGTGAATATGACATAACAAACACCGAAAACCTATGCAACCTCAACCTTGTTGTTAATCGGCGCTTCTTGTACATGGGGTTGCCCTTACGTATCAGGGATGGTTCCGGTTCACCTATAAGAGCGGTAGCTCTTTTAGAAGATTAACCTGCTTCACTTACAATGACCTCTTCAGAAAACCTACGGTTTCTGAAGAGGTTTATTTATGGAGTAATTTCTTAATCTTAAGGGCCACTTCCAGGTTCAATCTGTCCTTATGATTGCTCAACTGCATACCTGTTATTCGTTGGATGCTTTCCATTCTGTATAGAGTGGTGTTGTAGTGAGTGAAAAGTGAGTCAGCTGTTTTTCTCAGATTTCCGCTTTGTTCATAGTAACACTCAAGGGTTCTAACCAACTCAGTGGATTTTTTTTCATCGTATTCAACAAGTGGCTGTATTGTGCCCTTGTAGAATTTAAGCAATTCATCCTGAAGTGAAGGCTGACATAAAATTTTATAAATACCCAACCGCTCAAAGTAGGCCAGTTCGTGTTCTTCAACCAAGGGGCCATGCTGAATGGCCCTGATGGCATCAACATAGCTTTCCCCTGCATTCTGAAGATCTGTGTAACAGCGCCCAATTCCTATTCTAAAATCTATTCCAACCGGGTAATCATGTTTTTTTAGGTTCATATACTGCCCAAATATATCCACAATCTCCTTCACATTCTCTTCTCCGGAATCGGAGAAGAGAATGTGAAGGCTGTCCGTTTTTCCCACTAACAGCGTTTGAACAAAATGGTCTCGAACAAACAGTTCAGTTTCTCTGGTCAACCAATTCATTTTATGGATAAGATTATCAGACAGATCAGCTTCTAACCGAACTAATTGTAACACAACTACTATATAATAATCGTTCCTGTTGAGCTTAAATCGCCCTGCTTTTTCCAGTGCTTTTTCTTTTCTTTTTTCATCCATCGAAATCAGATCTTCAAAGAATTCTGCCCGATAACGGTTTTCAACATCTCGAACGGACATTTGTCTCAATATTTCCAACGCCATGGTTGTAGAAGCAGATTCAATCACAGATAAGTCAAACCCACCTAATGGTGTTTCAACGGACCAAGCCATTAAATAACCTGCTACCTGATTTTTAACCAACAGTGGCATAATCATTCTGCGTATTTGCTTGTTTTCCAATGAAACCTCGGATTCTATAAATCGGTTTTCTTCTCCTTTTCGCTTAGCCTGTTTCAAAAAACGCTGCGCATTTTCCATGAGAAGCCGGCGCATTTCATCAGATACCTGTTCGAACTCAACAAGGGTTTCATCTGTCTCCATCATGCTTACCAACACAGGATTTTGAATGTTTTCAGATACAACATGCAGTACTTCCCGGATCCCGCCGCCCTCCAGCATTACATTCATCAGTTGTTCGTGAATCTTTTCTATTCTTTTTAACAGCGAGGCTTGTTTATTAAATATTTCCTGAAATATTGGCGTCATGATCTCAGAAAATGGCATTGAATCATGGAGCTCAATAATCGGAAAATTTTTACTGTTTGCCATCTCAATAATTTCCGGATGCAGATTTTTAAGGTAGGGTTGCAATTTAATACCTATGCCCGCAAGTCCCATTTCCGCCGATTTACTAACAAGGCGTTTCTGTTCCTCTATTTCATCCTGTTTGAAGGAATAAGCGGTGGTCAACAATAACTCACCAGCTTCTACCCAGTTTAAGATGTCTGGATCTGCCATAATGTTTACATTAGAAACAGTGTTTCGAACACCTCCAAAACCTGCAATGAGTTTACACTTTTTCATGCAATCCATTTTCAAAACATCCTCTATGGAAATGCCATTACTTCTTCGCATATGATCCCTCCTTGATGTTAATATGCACTTTATCTTCATATGACTCAGCTTCAATATTCTTTCATACTATTATATCTTCATTTACGTGAATGTAAATTAATTTGTGTAACATACACAAATCTTTTACCCGAGGACCCATAAAGGCTGCCGGAATTTACTTTACTATTTTCCTGCTTTACCACTTATTTTAGTCACTTCTCATACTTTATACGAAGGATTTTTCAAAGAATTCTGTAGATCTTCCACAAAGGAGATTAGCTAATCTTACAGAATGTATGTAAATGTATTGATATTAAAACTGAAACGAAGGGGGGCCAATTAGTATCTTTATTGAGAGATAGTCACCATGTACCTGTTTCTATCCCAGGAAAACGTTATCAAATTTCTAGGAGGTTATCAAATGGCGGAACAAAAGGTGCACTACCCCTGGTTTAAAAAGGAAGACATTGATGGATTTTTTTCATTGTTTCAAAACAACTTGGCTAACTTTGTTTTAATTGCAGTTGCACTTATAGGAATGGGTTATCCCACTAGTATTGTTTATGGCAGGGTCATACCAGGAGCAGCTGTTTCAGTTCTGTTCGGAAATGTATACTATGCCTATATGGCTAACCGTTTAGCTCAAAAGGAAGGCCGATCCGATGTCACTGCATTATCTTACGGCATTAGTACCCCGGTTATGTTTGTATACCTGTTTGGTGTCATGGCTCCAGCCTTAGCTTTTACCGGAGATCCTGAAATAGCCTGGCGTATTGGCTTAGCTGCCTGTTTCTTCGGTGGTGTGGTTGAAGTGGTTGGAAGCTTTGTTGGCAACTGGGTTCGAAAAACCTTGCCCCGGGCCTCTATGCTTGGTGCCCTGGCAGGGGTTGCCTTTACATTTATAGGCGGAGAGCTTTTCTTTAGAGTATATGAAATGCCTATGATCGGAATGATTGTACTTGCCATCATTATCGTTGGCCTTATTGCTAAAAAAACCATGCCTTTTAGACTACCTGCTTCACTTTTTGCCATCATCATCGGAACAGTCCTGGCTTACAGTTTACGAGAAGTTGATTTTAGCCAAATTGCAGAAGGCATGAGTACTGTAGGAATTTATCCCTTTTTACCCACCCTTGGATTTATTGAAGGCTTTCAATTCTTAGCGGGACCAATGGTGGGTTTAATCGCCATTTTGCTCCCAATCTCAATTTACAATTTCATAGAAACCATGAACAACGTTGAAGCCATGGCTTCAGCCGGAGATGACTACAGTGCTAAAGAATGTATGTTGGTGGATGGTTGTGGCATTATGTTGGGCAGCCTGTTTGGCGGCGTTTTCCCAACAACTGTTTATATCGCTTCAGTCGGCTCCAAATGGATGAATGCAGGAAGAGGATACTCCATCCTCAATGGAGGCGTCTTTATGATAGCTTCTTTATTTGGAATTGTTGCAGCCATCTCCAAAATCATCCCTGTACCAGTGATTGCACCTATTCTGGTGTTCGTTGGCATATCAATGGTTGCACAGACATTCGCAGCCGTTCCACAAAGACATTTTCCAGCAGTTGTTATTGCCATGTTCCCTTATCTTGGCAACTATGTGATGACACGATTCAACAACGCCGCTGGTGAAGTGGTGGCAGGAATTTCCTCAGGCATTGTCCCCCTTGGTCAGGGTGCTATGTTTGCAGGATTAATCTGGGGTGCCATTGTGGTCTACATCATTGACAATGAATTTAATAAAGCTGCCTATACAGCTCTTATTGCTGCAGCCCTTGCCGCCACTGGATTTATGCATGCACCAAAGTTAACGCTCTTTTATGATTATAAGTTTGTGGCAGGGTATGTGATCATGGCCATCATGTTTTTTGTCTTCAGCCGAACAAATCCTGAAGAAAATGTGGCCGTCATGGCTGATTAACAGACTATAAAAAAATCTAAGAAAAGGCCTGCGTTGCAACGCAGGCCTTTTTTATTGAGGCGGACCTATTTCAAGTTGAATATTACTCAGCCACCTTCATTGCTGAAATTTCTTGTTCAGATAAAGTGCTGTGCAACTGAGATATCAGCGAGTAAAGTGATTTAACCGCTTCTGCAGGCAATGCGTCGATACCACTATTTTGAGACTGTCTGCTCTCAATAAACTGAATGCGTTGGACAAAATACTTTATGAAAGACTGCCTATAGTCTGTCTTCTCCAAATCAGTGTCAAATCCCTCAACATCCATAATTTCAAGATCTTCAAACGGGGCCCATTGTCTAAAGTTTGCGCTTCCATCAACAATAGATTCAATGGCTCCCAGAGTGTGTTGAGGTTCAACTTTCTTGCCCATAAAATGACCTGTATTAAGCACATAGCAGTCCACTCCGTCATCAAACAATGTTTTGAAAAGTTTATAGTCCACACTTAAGGGATATGTTCTAAAAGGATTCGCGTAGGGTTCCACCACCAATTGATCAGGATCAACACCTTCCGCAAGTTTTTCCGCTGATGTTCTTTTTGTGGCCAAAGTAGCACCCATAACAGACCCAAGGGCAGATCCTTTAATTTTAATGATTGGCGGCATGGTTGGGTCTTTCATAATCCAGAAAATGGAGTTGATGGGGTCGTCAATTTTATCAACCCTGTCTGGCGTCCAAAGCCTTGATTTTATAGCCCTTCCATTACCATTTCGAAGATCTTCTGTAACAGGGTAAATCTTTCCATCTGTATGCATAATCGCACCGTTGTTTTGAATCGTTAATATATACTTATTGTCCGGACTGTTCATAGGATAATCCTGCGTTTTGTCAAAATATGCAGGCTCAAGGGCAATGGATGATTTATCTTCAGTATTGATAATAAATGCATCATCATGCAAGACAGTAATGTTATATTTATTGTCATGTTTAGCGTGTGTTATGGTGGATTTTCCTGACCCAGAAAGACCAAAAACAGCAATGGTATGTTTTTTACCTGGTAAATTATAACTTTTAAGTCCGCCGTGACAAGCTGCATACCCATTTCTTGCAGCAGTGCCCCATGCCAACGTCAGAGTGCCTTTCTTAAATTCCCCAAAATACTTCATTCCTAAAATTGCCGCACAATTATGTGTTGGATCAAAAAATGCCAACCCCATTGGATGATCCGGGTGGTTCCAATCCGGATCTGTAAAAACCAGAATATCTCCCTCTGGGATTTTCTTTGAATACTTATAGATTTCCGAATAAATTTCATTCACATATTGAAAGTTTAACATCCAGCTGTATAAAATATTTTCATGCTTTTCAGGTATCAGGATGTGGGCTTTAATCATGAAATTACGGTGAAGACCTATGATGACCTCACCCTGGTACATTTTTTTCATTCTAGTGTCATAAATGGCATCACGAATAATGGCCGAGTACTTAACCAAATCAACGCCTTCCTGCCCCACAATCTTTCGGGCGGCAGCAGCCCTGCCAAAGGTATTTCCATCATTGAACAGTAAAGCATGGGCATTTTCCGGCAAACCTTGTTTCTCTGCTTCACTCACAGGTATGCCTGTCAATTCGATGGTTCCCGGACTTTGACGAGCTCGTTCGTAGGCATAAGCAACTGTTTTAACATTTTCAACATTGTTTTGATAAAACGCAGTTTGAATTGTTGTACGCATCTGGGATTTTATTTTGTCAAAATCTTCCTGGCAAGTATATCGATTTATGGTACTCATAACAATCCTCCTGAACTCAATTTATTTGTTTATATCAAGAAGGCTACCATATTCTTACTCCAAACTCAAGCAAAAACAAAACCATCTTAACTTGTGCAGCTAAAACAGTTCAGATATAATTTATTTTATAAGATATATATAAGATTAATCCAACTCTACTCAGGAGGTGAAACGGTGTCAGATACAATTATCGGCATTTTAGGTGGAATGGGACCAGAAGCCACCTGGGATTTATTCGGACGAATCCTTCGATTAACGCCCGCGAGAAAAGATTCTGATCATCATCACATCATCATCGACAGTAACAGTAAAATCCCTGACCGCACTCAAGCAATTATGGGAACTGGGATAAGCCCTGTGAATGAAATGATTGCAACAGGAAAGCGCTTGGAGCAGGCAGGTGCTTCAATTATCCTTATACCCTGCATGACGGCCCATTATTTTATTGAACCAATAAGAGAGGCGCTTTCCATTCCTATTATTAATGCTTTTTCATTAACAAAAGCATATATTCATTCACTTTCTATACAACCAAACAAAATTGCAGTGTTGGCCACCAGTGGCAGTTTGAAGTCTGGACTTTATGAAAAATACTTATCTGATTACAACCTATACATACCACCTGAAGACGTTCAAACAACCCAAGTAATGGATGTTATTTTTGGAAGTAAGGGTATTAAAGCAGCTGGAGTAACAACACAAAATGTAAGAAGGTTAGAAAACTTGATATACCATTGCAAAATGGCAGGTGCTGACATTATTATCGCAGGATGTACTGAAATTGGCCTTGCCTTAAAAAACCAGGTAATGTCTTTGCCTGTGATCGATCCACTGGATCTGATGGCAGCTGAGGCTCATCGCATTGCCACAAATCCAAAAATTTAATACAACCCCTTCCTATTTGGTCAACAGGAAGGGGTTGTATTTTAATGTAAAGATCTTTTTAACTCATGCTCTCCAGTCACCATATTCCATGTAAGTGACCGTTTTCTTCTTTATATTCGCACCGTATATTTTTTCAACAACATGTAAGCTTAAATCAATGCCAGCAGAAATGCCGGCAGAGGTCATAACCCTACCGTTATCAATCCATCGCTTCTCCCGGTTAATGAGGGTTCTTGGAGACGCTTTTTCAAGAAGATGCAACACTTCATGATGTGTCACCGCTTCCACATCTTCCAACAAACCAGCCTTGCCCAAAAGAATTGAACCGCTGCAAACAGACATTGTTATGTCAGTATTTCTGTATACCTTTTGAATCCATTGAATCACCTTTTCATTGTTAATTTCATTTCGCGTGCCCACACCTCCGGGAACGACCAGAAGATCAATTGGCGGGTGATTATCGAAGCTGTAGTCCACCATAACTTTCAAACCATTAATGGTCTGAATCGGACGCCCGTCTTCGCTTAGTGTAAACACTTGGAACATACGATATTGGTTTAATTCAGCTGTAACAGAAAACACTTCATATGGACCGGCAAAATCCAGAAGTTCCACTTTGTTGAATAAATAAATCCCAACTGTCAACAAACCATGTTCTGTGTTTTGTTCTGACTTATCCATATAATCACTCCCCATCATTATGCAACTACCTCAGACACTTTGCTGAACTGAGCCTTGTACAAACGTGTGTAATAACCGTTCAGCTCAAGTAATGCCTCATGACTTCCTTCTTCAACAATTCCTTCATCTGTTAGTACCATGATTTTATCTGCGTTTTGGATTGTGGCTAGCCGGTGAGCAATCACCAGTGTTGTTCTTTGTGACGACAAAGCTTCCAAGGATTTTTGGATTAGTTTTTCCGTTTCGTTATCAAGGGCCGATGTTGCTTCATCCAGGATCAGTATGGGTGGATTCTTCAGGAAGATGCGGGCGATTGATAACCTTTGCTTTTGTCCTCCTGATAACATAATGCCCCGTTCACCTATATACGTGTTATACCCGTTTTCCAGTTGATTAATAAATTCATGTGCGTTTGCTTTTTTTGCTGCTTCCATAATTTCATCTTCTGTAGCATCCAGGTTTGCATAAGCTATATTGTCCATGACTGTCCCTGAAAATAAGAATACATCTTGCTGCACAATTCCGATGTGTTTTCTCAATGAGCGCTGCGTGAAGCTTTTTATATCTCTGTGGTCAATGGTGATCAACCCCGTTTCCACTTCATAGAACCGAGGAATCAGATTGCATAATGTTGTTTTACCACCACCGGAAGGACCAACCAGCGCCACTGTTTCCCCTGGCTTGGCTGTAAAACTGATGTTTTTCAGCACATGTTCCCTGTTGTTGTAACTAAATGTTACATTATGAAACTCAATGTCACCTTCAACGTCTTTCATGGTTTTGGCACCCGGCTGGTCTTTAATGTCTGGTTCAATTTCAAGCGTCTCCACAAACCGATGAAATCCAGCCATTCCTTTTTGATAGTTTTCAACCAAGATGGTTAGTTTTCTCATGGGTTGTAAAAACATTGACACATACAAAAGAAATCCGACTAGCTGACCAATGGACATGGACCCCTGATAAATAAAAATACCGCCGAAAGTTAGCACTGAGAGGTTTATGCCATTGGTAAAAAAATTAATACCCGCAAAAAACCCCGCCATCACTTTCAATGCATTTTCCTTTGAAGTTCTGAATTCTTCGTTTCCTTTTTTAAACTTTTTCTCTTCGTAAGCCTCATTTGTAAAGGATTTAACCACTCTTACGCCTGATATGCTGTCTTCAACCTGGGCGTTTATATCCGCCAGTTTTTGCCTCATATTTCGGAAAGCTTCCTGCATACGTTTATTTTTTTTCATGGTAAAGGTCATGACAATTGGAATAAGAATAAAGGTGATGAGTGTTAATGGCAAATGAATGGATGCCATGATGAAGAATGAACCTGCCAAGGTCACAAATGCGATGAACAAATCTTCAGGGCCGTGATGCGCAAGCTCAGAGATCTCATTCAAATCATTCACCAGTCTTGACATGACATGCCCGGTTCTGGTGTTGTCAAAATAATTGAATGATAGTGTTTGTAAATGTTGAAACAAATCCTTTCGCATGTGGTATTCCATCCTGATTCCCAGTACATGCCCCCAGTAATCAACAACAAACTGTAGTATGCTTCGCAACACAAAGAATAATAACATACCTCCCGAGATCATCAACAACAATCGGATGTTTCCACTTGGCAATACCTCATCGATCATTTTTTGAACCACAAAAGGAAACACCAAATCCATCAAGGCAGTCAGGAATGCACACCCAAAATCCAATGAGAACAAAGGTAGGTGAGGACGGTAATAACTGATAAATTTGCGTATCATAGGAATTTCACCTTCCGTTAAATTAATCTATCTTACATATAAACATGTGTTATTAACTCAAATGATTGTAACATAGATTCTTTTGACGGGCAATGCAACAAACACATACATGCAACAAACACATACAAAAACACCTACAAAAAAACCTTCCCATAAAATGTGATAATAGGAAGGTGTTCTTACTATTCTGTTAGCGAAGATGTAATCTTGGTGCAGCAATGAATGATAACCCGTTTTCTGTCAGTGCTCGTGCTGTGTTATTAACAGCCTGGTGTTTATCCATGTAATTTTGTTGAAGGTTCGCCATATCTCCAGCTTCGATAATTTCCTCCTTCATACGGAAATAATCGAGGATACTGGAAGGGTGCTCTCTTGTGATCTCCACATCAGGGTCTCCACCTTCATGTTTTGCCGCAATGTTTGGAACACTTTTTGCCAGTTCAATCAGCTCATCCCTGCGATTATATGGTTGTTTTACTATGGCCTGGTATGTTTCGGTAATATGATGTTCTATCCGCACATTGTTTTCCAGGTCCAACTGGTTGCGAATTAAACTGCTGAGTTCGATGGTTTTGTTATCGACAGCGTTACTTAGGTTAAATCCCACTAATGGGGTAGTGCCATCGTCCCTGGAAAACAGTTTTGCCATTAACAATGTCCATAAAACGGAATACGGATTATCATTGCCCATAAACACTGAAATCTTAAATTCAATGTCAATGCCTAGTTTATGAAGAATATAAGCAACAAATACTGTTCCAGGATTAATGTTTAACACTTGCTTAATGCCGTAGTTTGTATAATAGTAGAGGTATTCATCAACCCATTTCAAAGGATGATCATTGGGTTGACCGATGCCTCCAAAATAGCCGGTGATTGTTTCAGGACCGTTTAAATGAATATTCGAACCATCCGTTCCTTTGGTGTCCAATGTTTCCACATAACTGGCACCGACAATTTGCATTGCAGCAGCGATGGCCAATGTGTCACCCTGGTCTTGTTCCTGCTCTTTCATGTTTCTTACGCGAATGTACCTACCCGGCATGATTTCCCCATTCTCGATAGCAGACTTTGCTTCTTCAATTAACCAGGGAAAATACTGCAACGCACTTATCTCCAGTGTGACGGCATTTGCTTCATTAAAATACTTTCTGGCAGCCTCATCACCAAACACTTTTTGGCGATAATCTGATACTGAGATAAACGCCTGCTGATCTCTTTTTAATGTCAGCCATTCCAGGTCTTCAAGATAGGGGGAATTCATCTGATCAAGCCGATTAATCAAATTCTCAAGTTTTCTGGACTCCCTGGCCATTTCATTGATTTCAGATGGCGTTCCATACTTGCCTATAACCCTTTCAATGTCTCGCGTCAATGGATTATTTGCGTTCAGCAAAAAATGATTTACTTCGTCAAGTCGTGCAACATCAATGTATAAGTTTTTCATATCCATGTATCACTCCTCATAACAAATTACACTATACCCATCAACAAAAGAATTGAATATCCCCTCTCTCTTTTTGACATTTTAATATAATGATCATATCGCAATTATCTGAATAATTCAAATATAATTCAAATATATTTCATAAGTATCAAAAAATGTGTTTGAATGCTTTTGCTATGAATATATTTTTGATTATATGCTTAAGAAACTTTTTAAACCATGTTTCGTCTTTATGAATAGAAATCAGAGAAAATGACATTAAAAGGAGGGCTTCATGTGAAAAATAAGTTGTGTTCAGTAAAACTCATCCTTATCCATATTTTGATTATATCTGTGCTGGTCATGATCACCGGATGTGGCAGCAAAGACAGCGCAACGTATGAAAATGATGTTGCAGGCAGCTATAGTGAGGAATCAACGGCTGATCGCAGCATGGATGTTGAAATTGCACCTGCTGAACCAGCCTCACCTGCTCCTGGTAGTGACGTTTCATTAGGAAACGATGGGTTTTCGCTGGGAGAAACCGTGGAGATTGGCCATAAAATCATTTATTCCGGCGAAGTGATGATGGAAACACTCTCTTTCGAAGAATCAGTTGAGAAAATCCAGCGCTACGTTAAAGGTATTGGTGGTTATGCTGAATCCTCCTTTATTGAAGGGCGACGTATTAGCGAGACCTCAAAGCCATCCAGAAGAACTGCGGTTTTTACCTTTCGTATCCCTCAACAGCAATTCCACTCATTTTCAGAGAACCTCAAGGAATATGGAAATGTCCTATCTTCCAGTACCCACGGAGAAAACATTACTGAAAAGTACTTTGACACTGAGGCACGACTGAAAAGTTTAGTCATTCAGGAAGAAAGAATGTTAAATCTGCTTGAAAGAGCTGAAAATATCGAAGACATATTGCGAATCGAATCTGAATTGGCAAACTTGCGCTACCAAATTGAAAACCTTACTGGTACACTTCAGAAATGGGATAACCTGGTACAATTTTCAACCATTCGTGTAGAAGTTCGAGAAGTTGACCAGGTAACAACAGATCCCGAGACAGCCAGCTGGTTTGACGAAATCGGTGAAGCATTTAAGGATTCCGTGTTGGCTGTTATCAAAACATTACAGAACATTGTCATATTGCTCATTATGGCAGTACCGTTTGCATTGGTATTCATTCCCGTATTTATAATAATGCAAAAACTCTATAACCTATACCGGAACAGAAAGAACAAGAAAAAGACATCTGATAGCAACAATCAACAGTAACTCAAGTAATGCAATTCGAAAAACAAATAGACACAGCGGTTCAATATGGAATTGAACCGCTGTGTCTTATCATTTGTACAGATTTAATTTAGAAACAAACCAATAATCCACCTGTACCAGCGTGAGTGCCGATAACAGGTCCCATGGTTGTTAACATCACTTCTTTTGGGTTGAACTTATTAATGATCTCCTCTTTTAAAGCAAGTGCTTCATCAAGACAATCACAATGTGTTATGGCAACAACTTGATCATGATAGTCCTTTTGTTTTTTTTCCATTTCTTCAAGCAATAAACGAATTGCCTTTTTCTTTCCCCTGATGGTTTTTAAGATTTTCACATAACCATCTTCCACATGAACCACTGGCTTAAGGTTTAACAGATTAGCCACAAACTCCTTAGGCTTACTTACTCTTCCACCTTTCACCGCGTTCTCAAGGGTTTCCAGGTATACAACCACCCTCATCTGATCTCGGTACTCTTTCAACCTGTCAACAATGGCAGCTGTTTGCATGTCTTCTTTCATCAATTCATAGGCTTTCAGCACCTGCATGCCAACACCAATTGATCCTGAAAGTGTATCAAAAACCTCGATGTTATTACCTATTTCTTCTTTCACCATCAGAGCACCCTCTATGGTACCGCTTAATTTCGATGAAAGGTGGATGCTAAGTACTTCTCCATGTTGACGAATTCCTTCACGAAAAGCATCAATATAACTCTGCGGTGATGGTTGTGATGTCTTGGGTAATGTTGGTGAAGCTGCCATTTTTTCAAAAAACTCATGATGCGTCAAGTCAACCCCATCAATGTATTGCCTGCCGTCTATTTCAATTTGCAGGGGTACTACCAAAATACCCAACTTCTCGATCAACTCACGAGGCAGATCACAGGAACTATCTGTCACAATTTGCATATTTTATCCTCCTCAAATATTGTTAGGCATCAACTCTCTCTTGTTTTATTATATCATCTTTAATTCGCAATAACATTACTATTTACAGTTAAAAGACGATCTCACCATTATCTTCCAGTTCCTTCATGACTGCTTCCAACTTAAGCAGGTCGATAAACCTGGCACTTCTGAAAATTTCTTTGCCTTGATTGAAAACAAGTACAGCTGGTACTGAAAATATTAAACATTGGCCTGACAGTTGGGGGATCTTATCTGCAGGACAATAATATGTTGAAACCGTAGGGAACTTTTTCATTAGAGCCTCCACTTTTGGTTTAGTGGCATGACACACTGAACAAATGTCTGTCCCAAAATAGGCCAACATGATCGGTTCATTGTACCGCGAGTCATTGAATTCTTCCATGGATCTGATGTTTTCCATGTTATACTCCTCTACATTTCACTTGTTTATAAACATCTGCAGCTGCTGCAAATCCAGAAGAAAAGGCAAATTGCAGATTGTACCCACCAGTCATACCATCCACATCCAATACTTCACCCGCAAAATACAGCCCTTCTATGAGACAGGATGACATGGAAGTGCCAACCACTTCTTCCGTTGCCACACCACCGGCTGTCGCCATGGCTGTTTCATAACCTTTTACCTGTTTGATCTCCAAAGGAAGCGCCGTCAAGTATTTGATAATCTCTTTTCGCTGATCACGGGTTAGATTTCCACATATAAGACTTGGTGTTATCCCCGACAATTCAAGTAAACGATCAATCAAGCGCTGAGGCACACCTTCCTGTTTAATAATGGAACGAACAGCCTTTTTCCCACTAAGATTCACCAGCTGTTGAAGATGCTTTTGATACGCTTCCTGGTGGCTACATTTTGTCAGATTCACTGTTAACACATCATTCGTTTTAAAGTACCGTGCATGGTTCAATATAACCGGTCCACTGATACCATCATGGGTAATCAGAAAATCACCTTTGTATTCTCCAGATTTTTTTCCATCTCTCCACAGGGTTATGGAAATATTTTCCAAAGAGATTCCAGCCAAACCATCAAGTATAAAATCATTGATTTCAACGGCTGCCAGCGCTGGTTGAGTTTCAACGATGCGATGTCCCATCCTTTCTGCTAACTGGTACCCATCCCCCGTTGTGCCCAGAGAGGGGTAGGACCTGCCTCCCGTTGCAATCATAATATTATAGGCATTCCATGATTCATTTGCAGAAATCACCTGAAAGAAGTCGGCTTTTTTTACGATGGAATTTACTGTTACACCACACAGAATATGTTCATCCTTACTATGGATTCTTTTGATTAATGCCATCAATATATCCGAAGCTTTCCTTGACTTGGGAAAAACTTTGCCCTGTTCAGTTACTTCCATTTGAACGCCTTGATCCTGGAACCATTTTATCAAATCATTAGGCGGAAATAATCTAATTGCCTTTCCTGCAAATTTTGCTTTTTCATGATAATGGCTTAAAAAATCCTTTATCGGCTGGACATGTGTAAGATTACACTGTCCTCCGCCAGTGACCAAGAGTTTTTTTCCTGGCCTGTCATTTTTTTCCAATACTAAAAATGACAAGCCATACTTCGATGCTTCTGCGGCAGCCATTAAGCCTCCAGGGCCTCCACCAATAATGATTAAGTCGAACATTTTTTTTGAAACCATTATTTCTCTCCTACTCCAAATTACTTCGCCATTCTTTAAGGGTTAGTTTTCTTGTGCCCTGAATCACTGCAGGATCATTGGTAGCCAGTTCCATTGCATCATTGTATGAAGACGCCTTATAAATCACTAATCCTCCGCTGTGATCTGTGAAAGGTCCTTTTGCATATATATTTCCATTCTCAATGTGCTTCTGGAGGTATGCTTTATGTATTTCCAATATTTTTTCGTCATGTTCCTTGTCCACCATTTCAAGCAATGCGGCATATAAAATCATAGAATCCCTCCATCATCAATTTGTTTATGTCGTAACATCTGTACCAGTCTTACACAACCATAAGTTATTAAAACAATTCCTACACCAAGGTTTAACCATGGTGCAAAACCGAATGATATTGTATTTCTCAACAAAGAAAACACCACAACTGTACCTCCTAAAAACAGAGGCGTGGTGGAACCGGCAGCAATTCCAAAAACCCATAACTGCTTCCTGTTGAAGCCCTTTTCAATTGATCTGGCTGTGAAAATTCCAGTCCAAAAAACGATGGTCAGTGGACTTGAGGCCGTTAAAAGAAAAGCTTTACTAAAGCTGTTTACCAAACCTGCACTTCCCTGATTCATGGATAAAGAGGCAGAAAAACTTGTTATAGCATCTTTAATCATCATGTATCCAAATATAATGAGAACGACAGAGCTACCAACTGCCATCACCTTTTTTATGCGTTTCCGTTCGAGTAATTTTCCAACGCCCATGATTGCCAGCACAATAAATAAATAGTCCACAACGGACACCGCTGCCACGGCGGCAAAGCCATTCGCTGTTGAATGATATGTGGTTAACCCTGCAATGTATAAAAATATTGGTCCAATTGCCAGCTGTAAAATCATCCCCGTGGTGATCCCATTAACCAATGCGTTCCACATCTTAACACCCCATTGCTATAAGAGGACTTTTTCATCAATGAGCTGATCTTGGTAATAAAAGAAAACTTTATCCACCAACCATCCGAGCTTTAATTCGGCACGAACGGGTACGCCCTGGTCCTTGTCTCCCTCGATTTCACAAGAAAAAGTTTGGTTCACCTTATGATTGAAAAGTTTTCCTCCCACCATGCTTTTTATTTCTCCGTTAACAACAAAACTGATTCCCCCAAGTGCACGATGCAGCTCAAGGGTGTGCCCATTGTATTTTGTCTTGACTTTCATTTGATTCACCTCTGACATTTAGAATAATGAAAGGCCAACGCCTACATTTATTATATGCTGATTAACACAATCTGTCGAGTATACTAAAATCATTGTTCTCCAATAACTATCCCCACTAAAACTCTTATCTATCTAACCATTTCTTAATCATTTCAATCAGAGGTTCATCTGCAGGAGTCATACCATACTCACTCATTTGATTCATGGTTACCCACGCCATCTCATCATGTTCCAGCAGTTTAATTTGTCCTCCAATAATTTCAGTGTGGAAAGCAATTAAATGAACATCCCCCCACTCATAGTTGTAGTCAATTTCAGCAATCAGCTCTCCTACCCTGACATCAACATCCATTTCTTCTTTTAATTCACGAATGACGCTATGCTCCAGGGTTTCACCAGTTTCAGTTTTTCCTCCTGGAAATTCCCAACTCCCACCCATCATTTTCCCCTGTTTTCTTTTAGCAATCAGTGTTTTGCCATCTTTGATAATAATCGCCACAACTACTTCCAACATAATGATCACCCCATTTGCCTTTGCTAATCAACAGGATTCTTAGCTTCTGGTGGAGTTTTAACGCCATCAGAAGGTTAGAATGTGTTATCCATAAGTAGATGTCCCAAATGTACCATTTGGTGGCAGATACTAAGTTTGTTCACCAGGGACGTAGCACCGCTTATCTCCTTTTTGCAGAAGAAGGAGTCTTAGCGGTGGTAGTCATCGGATAAAAAGAACTTGTGAAAAGTTCATCTCTCCACAAGTAATGTCATCCCATATTATTTTGTCCATTTTCGTATCATTTCATAAATCTGTTCTAAATCAACGGGTTTAGTTAACACATCATCCATGCCATAGTTCAAGCACATGGCATGGTCTTGTTCACTGACATAGGCAGTGAGTGCCACCACAGGTGTTCTTGATTTTGACTCTTTTTCATATTCTCGAATCATCTGCACTGTTTCAAACCCATCCATGATTGGCATTTGTATGTCCATGATTACCAGATCATATTTTCTGCTGGTATAATAATTGATGGCATCCAGTCCATTTTCAACGATATCCGCTTCTATGCCAAAGGTTTTTAGAATTTTCCTCATAAGCACTCTGGTAGCCTGGTCGTCTTCTGCTATTAAAATTTTAATGCCTTGTTGAAAAATTCCTTTTCCATCTGATTTTGATACTGTTTGAAACTTTTCTGTCAACTCTTGATCAATTTCAATTATTTTTAATGGCATTTCCAGGGTAAAAGAACTCCCAACGCCAACCTGGCTGGTTACCTGAACATTCCCGCCCATAATTTCTACAAAACGTTTCACCAGTTGAAGACCCACTCCTGCGCCATCATACAATCTCGTAGTACTTGTGTCTTTTTGATAGAACTGGTCAAACAGATACGACTGGTCTTTTTCTTCAATGCCTATGCCTGTGTCGGAAACGGTAAATGAAAAAATGCCAATATCCTCATAAATACTCTTCAATTCAGCTTTCAGTGTTATTGTTCCAGTTGCAGTAAACTTTAATGCATTGGTAATTAAGTGACATGCTGCACGCACTAGTTTTTCCCGATCACCTCTAACTTTTACTTTTCTACCTAATTCATTGTCAAATTGCCAAGACAATCCTTTTATTGAGGCCATTTTAGCAAAAGATTCCATCGTATTGTAAAGCTCTTCCCCATAATAAAAAAATTCTTCGTTTAATTGCTTAACCCCTTTTTCCAACTTATTCATATCCAACAAATCATCCACAAGATGAAGTAATTTTTCTGATGCATCTTTCATGTACTGAAGACATTCTGTTTGTTCTCCATCTAATTCAGTTCTTTCAAGGAGAGATTGCATGCCAATCATTCCATGCAATGGTGTGCGCAACTCATGGCTCATATTCGCCACAAAAGAAGCCCTTGCAGCACTAGCTTTTTCAGCTTCGTCCTTTGCAATTCTCAGTGTTTCCTCTGCAGCTTTTCGCTCGGTAATATCCCTGACAATGCCCATTGAATGCCATTTTCCTTCACTATTGAAGGCAGAGAGAGACAGCTCAATGGGTACTAAACGTCCTTGCTTATCTTTCGCCATCATTTCAACGATTTTCCCAACAGCGGGACCCGTCCCCGTCTTCAAAAAATCCGGAAAAGCCTCTCTGAATAAAAGCCTTTCAGATTTTTGACATACCAACTCATGTAAATCAGACCCAATGGCATCTTGCCTGGAATAACCAAATATTCGTTCGGCTGCTGGATTCCATTCAATAATTTTTCCTTCTTCGTCCATTAATACAACAGCATCATGCGCTGATTTCATGATATTGTTCAGCAAATGTTCCCGATAACGTTGTATTTTTGTTTGATCATTGTTTTCATTAGGTTGCATAGGAAAACATCTTCTCCTTACTCGCTTTCTTTCACAGGTGCGGCATCAAAAAAGTTATACGCTCCCAGCCTATTTTACCCTGTTTATTTCATTTTAACCGTTCAAAAGGAATTCTTTCCAATCAATATCCAGTTGATGAAACAATTTCAGCGTTTCATGAATCGGTAAACCTACCACATTATAATAACATCCGTTGATTCCGGTAATAAAAAGTGCTGCATGCTCCTGTATTGCATATCCACCAGCTTTATCCCTGTAATTGGCATTTTTCTCATACCAAATCATTTCCTCATTTTCAACTTTGCGAAACGAGACCTCTGTCATCGCTACTGATGAGACAAATTTTCCACTTGATGCTTCCGTTATAGTAACACCCGTGAGTACTTGGTGAGTTCTGCCCGAAAATGCGGTTAACATCTCCCGCAAAGCTGTTGAATCGGCAGGTTTTCCATATATTTTATTGTCCAGCACCACCACAGTGTCTGCCCCAATCACAAATCCATCTTTCTGCTGAAGTGCTACATCATGTGATTTTGCCTTGCTCAGCGCACCAACCAATTCTGCAGGTGTATTTTTATACATTTCTGCCTGAATTTTCTCTTCGTCCACACAACTCTTCACAACTACAAACTTCATGTTTAACGTTTCCAGTATCTCACTTCTTCTGGGTGATGATGAAGCCAAAATCAGTTTCATCGTTTAACTCCTTTCGCAAAAGATTCTGTCATCATTTTATCACATCGTCATTCTGCACGCCTATTTCTTATCTGCTATAATTAATAAAAAGGATTTTAAAGGAGGATCAATCTGAATGGGTGTAACCAGGATTTTTGTTGAAAAAAAGGAGCCATTTCGTTCTGAGGCCAGGCAACTGAAGTTAGACTTGGAATCAAATCTTGAACTTACTCAACTTGTTGACGTGCGCATCGTTAATCGATATGACATTGAAGACCTGAGCGAAGCAGTGTTTATAAAAGCAAGGGACACCATTTTCGCTGAACCAATGGTTGATATTGTTTATGAAGAAAACCTGCCCATTAAACCTGACGAACATGTTATCGCCATCGAACTGCTACCAGGACAATATGACCAACGTGCAGATTCAGCTGCCCAATGTATTCAACTTTTAACCCAGGAACAACGGCTGGAAGTTTCCTACGCCCAGATCATTATCCTTGAAGGTACTTTTCATTCCAATGACCTGCAACGCATTAAAAAGCACCTGATAAATCCCATCGAATCCAGAGAAGCTTTTCTTGAGAAACCACAGTCATTAAAACTGCATTTAACCCCACCGAACTTCATCAAACGTTACACCTCGTTTCGATCCATGGATCAAACTGCCCTGCAAAATTTTATTAAAGATAATGGTCTTGCCATGACCCTGGATGACTTGCTCCTTTGCCAACAGTACTTTGTGGAAACCGAAAAACGCGATCCCACAGTCACAGAAATACGAATGATTGATACTTACTGGTCTGATCATTGCCGTCACACAACCTTCCTGACAGAAATCACTGATGTTGAAATTGAAAAAACCACTCTAAATCGGCCTGCCATTGACGCTTGGAACCTGTACAAGAACACGAGAGAAAAAGTGTATGCAGCAGGTCAGAAGGATAAACCCTTGTGTCTTATGGATTTGGCCGTTATTGCCATGAAAGAAATGCGACAAAACGGCACGTTGGATGATTTGGAAGTGTCTGAAGAAATCAATGCCTGTAGCATCATTGTACCCGTTAACCATGACGGTCAACAGGAAGAGTGGCTGGTAATGTTTAAAAACGAAACCCATAATCACCCCACAGAGATAGAACCATTCGGTGGAGCAGCAACCTGTCTGGGTGGTGCTATAAGAGACCCACTTTCAGGAAGGTCTTATGTTTACCAGGCCATGCGCATTACTGGCAGCGGCAACCCTCTGACTTCTCTTACTGACACATTACCCGGCAAACTCCCACAGAAGCGCATCACCCAGGAAGCAGCTAATGGTTACAGTTCTTATGGAAATCAGATAGGGTTAGCCACCGGGTACGTTCGCGAGTATTATCATGACCGATTTGTTGCCAAACGAATGGAATTGGGTGCAGTGATTGGTGCAGCTCCCCGCAATCAGGTAATGCGCAAAAGCTCTGCTCCGGGTGACGTTATCGTACTTGTCGGCGGACGAACCGGCAGAGATGGATGTGGCGGCGCCACGGGTTCGTCCAAAGAACATGATGAAACCTCTCTTTTCACCTGTGGTTCAGAGGTGCAAAAAGGCAATGCACCCACCGAACGAAAAATCCAACGACTGTTCCGAAACCCCAGTGTAAGCCGTCTCATCAAAAAGTGTAACGATTTTGGAGCAGGCGGGGTATCCGTTGCCATTGGCGAACTGGCTGATGGACTATTTATCGACCTTGATAAAATTCCAAAAAAATATGAAGGACTGGACGGCACTGAATTAGCCATCTCTGAATCCCAGGAACGGATGGCCGTCGTATTGTCGCCAGCTGATGAAGAGGTCTTTATTCAAGCTGCAGATAAGGAAAACCTGGAAGCGGTCAAAGTAGCTCATGTCACCGACGCGCCTCGTTTGGTGATGAAATGGCAAGGTGACAGTATTGTGGACCTCAGTCGCTCTTTTTTGGATAGCAACGGTGCCAAGCAGCAGACCAGTATGTTCATTGCTTCACCTAAGGCAGCAGATTCTCCCTTTATGTATAAATACCTGGAAGGTAATAGCTCATCTGAGACTCTTTCTGAACTGTGGAAAAGCAACCTTGAAAAACTGAATGTCTGCAGTCAAAAAGGACTCATTGAAAAGTTTGACAGTACTGTGGGAACAGGGTCATCCATGATGCCGCTGGGGGGCAAAAACCAGTTAACAGCCATGGAAGGCATGGTTGCCCGCATACCCGTTCTTTATGGTGAAACAGACACAGTGACAGGCATGTCGGCCGGATACGATCCAGAAATGGCTTGTTGGAGTCCTTACCACGGCGGCTATTTTGCCGTTATCAATTCCATCAGCCGGTTAACGGCCATGGGTTTTGATGCATCACAAGCGCGTCTTTCCCTTCAGGAATATTTTGAGAAACCAGGAAATGATCCAGCACGTTGGGGAAAGCCTCTTTCTGCCCTCCTTGGTGCTTTCACTGTTCAAAAAATCTTCCAAACCCCAGCAATCGGTGGCAAAGACAGCATGTCCGGTACCTTCAAAGAACTTGATGTCCCACCCACATTGGTTTCTTTCGCAGTATCAGTCGGTCAGGAACACCACCTTTGTTCACCCGAGTTTAAGACAGCCGGAAACCCCATTGTTTGGCTTAAGCCACATCTAAAGGAAGATTTTACATTGAACCAGAAAGATTTGTTGACTATTAACAGAATCATTCATCATGGTATTATCGATGATACTATCAAAGCAGTAAAAACTGTTGGAATAGGAGGTGTCGCTTCCGCCCTTTCTGTCATGTGTTTCGGCAATGACATTGGTGTTAACCTTGATGATCTATCATTCAGCTTTAACGATTTGTTTATTCCTTATTATGGCAGTTTTCTGCTTGAGGTGAAAGATAAAGAAACTGCAGATTCTCTATTGAACCAAGTACCCGGTTTTCTCATTGGTCAAACCATAAGTACTCCCTCTGTAGAAATAATGGGACTGTCTATGGAATTGAAAGAACTTAAGAAAAGATGGCAGCGGCCCCTGGAAAAAATATTTCCCACAAAAACAACTGATTCTGGAAAAGTTGAAACAAATAAACATTATGCTTCAACCACACTTAGTTCCACCAAAAAAATCAGTCAGCCGCGTGTCATCATACCCGTATTTCCCGGCACCAACTGTGAGGTTGACTCTGAACGGGCTTTTGCCCGAGCAGGTGCCTTAACCAGCCTATTGGTGTTCAGAAATGTAACGCCTTCGTCCATTGAAGAAAGTGTTATTGCACTGACTGCTGCCATCAAACAATCACAAATATTGATGCTGCCTGGCGGATTCAGTGCCGGTGATGAACCTGATGGCTCAGGTAAGTTCATCACCATCATATTACGAAACCCTCGGATTCAGGAGGCCGTCAATGAATTGCTTCACCACCGTGACGGGTTGATTTTAGGTATATGTAACGGTTTTCAGGCATTAATCAAACTGGGCTTAGTACCTTATGGCGAAATTAGAGATCCACATCCAGATGCTCCCACATTAACCTATAATGCCATTGGCCGCCATGTTTCAGGCCTTATAAGAACCAAAATTGTTTCTAACCAGTCACCCTGGTTTTCTCAAATAAATCCAGGAGATATACACACGGTAGCCGTCTCACATGGCGAAGGCAGGTTTGTTGCCACCCAACGCGATTTGACTCATTGGTTGAAAAATGGACAAATCGCGGCACAGTATGTCGATCCGGATGGTCATCCGATCATGGAAATGCCATACAACCCCAATGGTTCCATGGGAGCTGTTGAAGCCCTCACAAGCCCGGATGGACGAGTGCTAGGCAAAATGGCACATTCTGAACGATGGGTACCCGGGCTATTTAATAATGTTGAGGGGAATAAAAACCAAAAAATATTTGAATCCGGTGTTTCATACTATCGTTAAACGGTTAGGATTATGATATACTTTGGATTGGCCTTTTTATAAAGGGAAAAAATATGAACAAGAAAGTATGGAGGGTTGACGCGTGGAAAAAAAATGGTTTTACGAAAAAATGAGTCCTGAAACTGTTTATGGTTATCATGTAACTCCAGTTCATGAGGAGAAGACTAATTTTCAGGAACTTCAGATTGTTGATCATGAACATTTTGGTAGAATGATGATTCTGGATAATGTTGTGCAAACGACAGAAAGAGATGAATTTATTTACCATGAAATGATGTCTCATGTTCCAATTCTCGCCTTGTCAAGACCAGCGAAAAGCGTCTTGATCATCGGTGGAGGCGATGGGGGAATTCTTCAGCAATGCTTACGTCATGAGAGTATTGAGAGGGTTACAATGGTAGACATCGACGGGAGAGTTATTGATGTCAGCAAGGAAATGCTATTTTTCAAAGAAGGGTTCACTGACCAACGTTTGGAGCTGATTGTGGGTGACGGAGCAGCTTATGTTGCCAGCGAAGAAGCACAAACTAAAAAGTTTGATGTGGTTATCGTTGATTCTCCAGACCCTGTTGGTCCTGCCCGCGTATTATTTGAAGCTCCTTTTTATAAGAATATTAAAGATTGCCTAAACGATGACGGAATTATGGTTCGACAGGCAGGTGTCCCCGTTTTTCAGGCCCCTGAATTAACAGAAGCTGTGGAACATATTACGTTATCATTTCCTTTGGTACAGGTATATCGAGGTGTTGTACCCGTTTATGGTGGTGACATGGCCTTTGTTATTGCTTCAAAAGACGGTA
The DNA here is from genome assembly GCA_011390155.1 of Clostridiaceae bacterium. GTDB lineage: Bacteria > Bacillota > Clostridia > Peptostreptococcales > Tindalliaceae > Anoxynatronum. The sequence goes on along the minus strand of JAABSW010000001.1, from coordinate 141,769 downwards.
GCCCTGTCAATGAGCCACATGGCGAATTCAAAGGCAGGTACTATCACACCCGCTTCCATCGTGCGGCTTTTGTTTTACCGGCTTTCTGGTACGACCTTACTGGTTTACCCATGGAATAATTTATCACTCCTCAGCTGAGTTCAGCTGAGGAATTGTTTTTTTGAACACATGTTGACATATTTTCAATAATCATTTAAACTTATATTCATATTATAATGATTACACGTTGAAAGCAGGTGGAATATTATGCAAAATCCAAACACCCAGGGTAAATCAATGGAAGAATTAAATCTTTTTTTACAGGAACATGGTGTAAAACCCTCATACCAGCGTACTCGCATCTATGAATACCTGCTGAATCACATGACACATCCAACCGTCGATGAAATATACCAGGCACTGGCAGATCAAATTCCCACTCTTTCCAAAACAACTGTCTATAATACTTTAAAAGCTTTTATGGATGCCCAACTGGTACGTATGGTTAACATTGAAGAACATGAGGCCAGATTTGATGTAGATTTAAGCACCCATGGACATTTCAAATGTGAAAAATGCGGACACATCTATGATTTTGAGTTAGACATGAGCGAATTTAAAAGTGATTTTTTGAAAACTTTTCTTATAAAAGAAAAAAATATACACTTTCAAGGTGTTTGCAGCAAATGCCTTTCAGCATCTGATCAACATTAGTATTAGCAATAACCCCTGGTGGCAGGCAGTCTGCACTGCTGGATCAGGGGTTATTTTATAGAAAGGAATGTTGTGCATTGTATCAGGGATTAATACTTGAAGGTATATCAGGTACTGGAAAAACCTCAGTCTTTGAAGCCCTTGCCACTCACAGAAGCATGCAGTTGGTACCCGCAAAATCCAGGCTGCTGCTATCCGAACACCACACACAGCGTATATTGGAACTCGAAGAACAAAAGGGGTTGCTTACACCCCAACACCATCTGGAGTTAATGAACCAGCTGGTTACCTTTGTGGAGATTCTAAGCAATCGGACTTCCCATAGGGGATGGTACAGTGATCGTGTTCAGGAACAAGACCTGTTCTACCTTTTTGAACGATTTCACTTAACCCATGTTTTTAGGTTTGCACATATGAACTGGTCTCAGGTTGCCAATATCGATCATCGACTCAGCACACTGGGAGCAGTAATATGTCTACTGACTGTCAATGCAGAAAATCTGGAAAAACGTCTCTTTTCCCGAAAACATGAATGCTGGTTGAACTACTTGAAACAATATGGTAACACACCTGCCGAAATCGTTGACACCTTAATGCGTCGCCAGCAACTGGCATTAGAACTGGCTAAAAGATCATCACTGCCTACTCTGGTCATTGACACATCTGATAACTCTATTGACCAGGTGACCGAATTAATTGCTCATGAATGCCTGCCTTCTGTTGAATGAGTCACTGACCATCATCCCAATGGGTTAATGTTTGAATAATATAGAAGGATTTTTTGTGTCCTGAAAGGATGTTGTTATATGAACGCTACTTTTGGAGAGCGAATTAAAGGTCTTCGACGAGGAAGAAAAAAAAATCAGAAAGAATTAGCCTCTTATTTGGGATTATCCCAAACCACCATCGCCAACTATGAAAACAATTCCCGTTTTCCCAACGATACTACACTTATTAATCTGGCTGACTATTTTCATGTCAGCTTGGACTATTTACTTGGAAGAACGGATGATTCAAGCCCATTTATCCCACCGAATCAAAAGTCAAAAAATATCAACAAAGCGCACAGCGTTGATGAAGGGTGGAGTGGTCGGTATCTTGAAGCACTTATTCGAACTGACTTTAAAGAAGCGTGGCGTGTACTGGAGTTGGCCTCTCAAATGGGACATACTCTTGAAACTGTGTATGATAAAATTCTGAAACCGGCTTTATACAAAGCAGGCGTGCTGTGGCAAACAGGAAAGCTTGATGTGGCACAGGAACACTTCATTACCTCAGAAACTGAACGTTTTATTTCCCTTCTGCGCAAAAAACCATCAACCATTACTCCTGGACCACTTGTGGTGACCTTTGCCGCTGATGATGACCGTCACACCCTGGGGGTTAGAATGGTTAGTTCAGCCCTTGAAGAAGCTGGGTATAATGTGATGTTTCTAGGAAACCAGCTGCCTTTCAACAGCCTTCGTTTTATCCTTAACCAGTATCCAGTAAAAGTGGTGGCTATGTCTGCATCTCATCCAGTTTATGTTAACAACATTACTTTTATGATCAATAACATGAGAGAACACTCGTCTTACGATCATATCAGTGTGATAGTCGGAGGACAGGGTTTTCATGGCAAACCAGATCTGTGGAAAGAAATTGGATCAGATGCTTATGGCGAAGACGCCAGCACTGCCGTTAAATTGGTGTCAGCTTTACTAGGCCAATAAAAATCTTTAAAATTCAGCAGGAATTTCACCTTTTCTGTCGAAGACATTATATGCCATCCATTAACCCTCAGGAAGGGGATTTCATCTGTGAATAAAAAAGAGAACAGTTCTAAAGAACATAAAATGGCCATGCTAATTGATGGTGATAATGCTCAACCATCACTCATTACAAAGATGTTATCAGAAACGGGTAAGTATGGATCAGTCACCATTAAACGTATTTATGGTGACTGGACTACACCTAATATGAAGGGTTGGAAAGATGCGTTGAATAATTATGCCATCCAACCAATCCAGCAATTTCGGTACACCGTCGGTAAAAATGCCACCGATAGTGCCTTGATCATTGATGCAATGGACATTCTTCATGGTGAACTGGTAGACGGATTTAGCATCGTGTCCAGCGATAGTGATTTCACTCGCCTGGCAACCCGCATTAGGGAAAATGGTACTTTTGTAATGGGCATTGGTGAGCAAAAAACATCGAAAGCATTTGTAAATGCCTGTGACATATTCATTTACACTGAAAACATTGTGCCGAAGGAATCAAAACCACCAGTAAAGCCTTCACCTGGTAAGAAGAAAGAAAAATCCAAAGAAACCATTCTTATTGCCTTGTTGAAGGAAGCCTTTGAAATGGTGGTGCAGGAAGATGGGTGGACCCACCTTGGTTCTTTGGGGAAAGCCCTGCTACAGTTAGACCCTGGATTTGACCCCAGAACCTATGGCTTTCGACAGCTTTCCCAGTTGATTGAAGCATTTCCTGACCACTGTGAACTCAAACGTCTGGACGACGTAGGCCCCAGCAGTGTATACGTTAAACTTAAAGAATAATGATTGTGGCCCGGGTAAAAATAAAAAAGTACTGAACTGAGCCTTTTGCTCACATTCAGTACTTTTTTTATCGACACAAAAAGTTTCAGTTGGTTTAATGATCCGTTTCTATTCTTTAGGGAACCAAGGGATAAAGGCATTGGTTTTTGCAGCATATTCTTTGAAGTCTTCTCTTTCTTTGTATTTTTTCTCCAACATGGGAACGCCTGATACAAAACGAAGCAAATAGGTAATCACCAAGGGACTGACCACTCCTAACCACCCCATGGGAACAGAAAGTGCGATAATCCAAATACCCCACCACATGAGGGCTTCTCCAAAATAATTGGGATGACGTGTGAATTTCCACAATCCAGTTGTAATGATTTTCCCTTTATTTTCAGAATCAGCTTTAAACTCTTTTAATTGCCAATCACCCACTGCCTCAAAATAAAACCCAATGCACCAGAGTATCAACCCGGTAACCTCAAACAATCCAAATCCAGGAAGATTTGATCGTTGAATTAACAATGCAGGCAGCACTACAATGTACATGAAAAAACCTTGCAACATGAAAATCTGAAAAAATGCCCTGGGCACCACCCACTTACCCCATTCTTTCCGCCAATTGGCATAACGAAAATCTTCCGGTTTACCAAAATTTCTCTGGAAAATATGTTTGGCCAGACGCAATCCCCATATAGCTACTAGGATCAGGGTCACCGTACCCCTGGTTGTAAAATGTCCAGCACTGACATAGGCATAGGCTGTTACCAGGACAAAACCCAATCCCCATCCCATATCCACAATTGAATTATTTTTTATGACAGTCGCCACAATAAACAAAAGTATAAAATACACTAAAATGATTATGAACGGTTGTAATAAGTCTTTTGCCATCATCTTACCTTCTTTCCAAGTAATTGATCTTAATGTCGTTTTTCTGGTGAAGATTGTATTAATGCTACTGCTACAGCACCACGTCCGGCATTTAACGCCACAATTGGAGATATTTCGGTAATATATTCTGGTGATTTTCCTGTGATTTTTTCCAATTCTCTTGCATATTCTCTTGCTTTTTCAGCAGCATCCGCATGAACAACACAATACTTTTCAATGGCTGCTTCCTGATGGTGTTTTTCAACAATTCCCAGTATTTTTTTTGTGTTGGCCTTCTGGCTAAAGGCGCTTCCAAAAGCAATTCCCTTGCCATTTTCATCCAAGGATACAATAGGTTTAAGGTTGAGCCATTTACCTAACTTTCCCTTCATCGGGCTCACCCTGCCACCCCTCACCATGTATTCAAAGGTAGCCACCGAAACATAGATATGGGTCCGTGGAATCCACTCATTGACCATTTCAACGACTTCCTCCAAAGTCTTCCCGGCTTCGATGGCTTCTGCCGCTTTCATGACCAAAAGCCCTTCTGCTCCAGAGTTCTTTCTTGTGTCAATGACCGCCACCCGCTCACCTTCAGGATCTATCTCTTTAGCGGCTTGTCGAAAAGTCTGCCATGTTCCGCTGTTTTGACCTGAAACCGACAACATTAAAATCTTTTCATATTGTTGCAGCAAGAATGAAAGTGTGTCAATCACTCTTTTTATGGGTGGTTGTGATGAGGTGGGGTATTCTTCCACCTGGTTCAACAGCTGAAATAAAAATGGTGTCGTCAAGGTAACCTGGTCTAAAAAAGGGGCTCCTTCGACCATCACCTGTAAGGGTATACGAAAAACCTGCATTTCATCGAGAAAATCAGGTGGCAAATCAGCGATGGAATCTGTTACCAGTGCTATGTCTGATTTCCTCTTGAAAAGAGCGTCTTGTTGACGTACCATGTCATCCACCTTTTGTTCAGTGATAAGACCATACTTACGCAGATCAAGGAATACTTGATCTGGTTCATTTGTGTGAAAATGAAAACGACATAGTTTTTCACTTCCTGCTACTATGACAGAGTCACCCAACTCCATCAATTTATTCTTAATTTCATTCAGTGGAATGCTCGATCCTTTGATCATGCCTTCTGTACAATACCGGAAGTTAACATCCCCAGGGGTTATGGTTTCAGTGAGTTGATAATCTTCTTTGAGAACAAATTGCTGTTGAAGGTATTGTCGTACGTTTCCAGACTGTATCAAATGTGTAATCCCTTCGAGAAAATGGACAAATCCCTGAGCCCCAGAGTCCACTACCTTGGATTTTTTTAGTATTTCCAGTTTCTCCGGTGTTTTCATCAGTGCATCCCGTGCTTGTTCCAGTGACTGGTTCAGTATCTCTACAAAATCATTGCTTTTTTTACCAGCTTCCTGGAAGGCTTCAGCCCAAATTTTAATAACTGTCAACATGGTTCCTTCTACCGGATTAGCCATTGATTCATAAGCATAGGGCACCGAATTAACCAGCGTCTGACCAAAGGTTTGTGCTGTCATCACCTGATGTTGTTTAACCTCAGCAGCCACGCCATTGATAAACTGTGCAAAGATAATACCAGAATTTCCCCTGGCACCCGCCAGGGAAGCGTCGGCAATGGATTGAAGGGTTTCATTGATGGAAACGCTGGGTGTAACTGATTGCAGAATATGATTCAATGTTGACACAAGATTACTTCCGGTATCACCGTCTGCCACTGGAAATACGTTGATTTTATTCAAATGAATTCGCTGTTGTGTCACTTCCCTTGCACCAGCCATAAAAGCGTAATAGATTCGATTTCCATTAATGTAACGAATTTTCATGAGGTTCCCTCCCCAATATGTCATATTGTTATTTTCTAGGTACCCTTTTTGAAATCATTCAAGCACTGTATCAGCTACAAAAAACCGGCGAAATTTCTTCGCCGGCAAACTGTGAAAATATTTTACAGTATGGTTACCACTTCATAGCGTAATTGCCTTTTGTAAACACTGGCACTTGATGTCCATTTTCTTTAATACCCGTTATTGTCAAATCACCAGTACCAATCATAAAATCTTCATGAATCAAGGAATCATTGACCCCTGCCTTATCCAGCTCAGTTTCTCCTAATGCCGTACCATTTTCCAGGCACACTGGATAGGCCTTTCCTAAAGCCAAGTGGCAAGAGGCATTTTCGTCGAACAGGGTATTGTAAAAAAGAATACCCGTGTTTGAAATAGGTGAATCATGTGGCACCAGGGCTACTTCACCCAGATAAGCTGACCCGGCATCTGTTTGAATTAACCCTTTTAACGACTCATAACCTTTCTCCGCAGAGAAGTCAACAATTTTTCCTTCTTCAAATATCATGCTAAAGTTTTCAATCAAATTACCATTGTATTGTAACGGCATAGAGCTTACCACTTTGCCGTTCACACCACGCTTATGGGGTAATGTAAAAACTTCTTCTGTGGGCATGTTGGCAATGAAATCAACACCTTGCTGAGAAACTTCGGCGCCACCTGTCCAAATATGTCCTTTTGGTAGAGTAATGAATAAATCAGTACCCAGGCTGTTTTCAAAATGTAGTTGCTGAAACCTTTCCTTGTTCAACCAATCAATGGCCTGTTCAAGGTTTTTCTTGTGTTCCTGCCACGCTCTAACAGGGTCAGAAGTATCCACTCTCACTGAGGTGAGAATGGCTTCCCATAAAGATTCAACTGCCTTTTCCTGGGTAAGATCAGGAAACACTTTTTTGGCCCAGCTTACAGTGGGAACAGATACCACATTCCAAGTGTTTTCATTGCTCATTAATCGGTCGCGAAATTTTTTATTTGCCTTGTTGGCCACTTTCTGGGCTCTCATGATTCGTTCAGGATCTACTTCTTTCATGAGCTCAGGGTCCTCTGCAGCAATACTAATGTAAGCAGCCCCGCCATCTGCGTAAAACTGATAAAATTGCTTCTTCCATTCTGGATATTCGTCAAAGATTTCTGAAGGTGCTTTCATATATCTGATTCGCTTTGACAGTTCATCGTTCCAGTCAATTACCACTTCCCTTGCACCTTTGTCATACGCCGCTTCAGACAAAACTCTGGCAAACCCTGCTGTTTCAATGGGTGAAGAAATGACCACTGTTTGATTCTCTTGCAGGTTAATGCCTGCTTTAATGATTAAATCTGCATATTTAACAAGTCTTGTTTGTTCCATGATTTTCTCCTTCTCTGTCAATATTTGCTAAATTCATATAGCCCTGACTGACTATTACATACCCAATCGTTTGCCATTTTAAATCCCAGACATCTACGTAAATTCCATTACAATTCCTGCATTATTAAAACATTTTCTTGCCTTTTTTTGTTGATTAAGTATAATGGATACAAACATTGAATATGTTCTATTTGTTATGAGGAGGTTCTACCATGAACAACAGCCATGATCAGTCAAATAGCAGGACCATTGTCCAAGTATCCGGAATGACCTGCACTGGATGTGAAAGCCTATTGGAAAAAAAGATCACATCAATACCTGGTGTTATCAAGACTACCGCCGACCATATTGCTGGCACGGTTACCATCGACCACGAACAAGGTATCTCTTTAAATCAAATCATTGAAATCGTAACAACGGCGGGATATGAAGCCGTAGCCCAACCTGAACTGCTTCCTGATCAGCCTAAGGCAAAGAAAACCACTTCCTGGCTTCGCTGGATTGTTTTGTTGATTGTTATGCTAATGGCATACCAGGTAATTCAAAGGTTGGACCAGGCAGTAACCCTGCCAGCGCTAACCAGCCAGGCCAGCTACGGCATACTATTCCTCATAGGCCTTCTTACGTCACTGCATTGTGTTACCATGTGCGGAGGCATTGCCATGAGCCAATGTTTGGGTGCCGGCGAAGCCCCTTCCCTCTCAGGACGCTTACGGCCAAGTCTGTTGTATAACGGAGGAAGGGTTGTCTCCTACACCATTATTGGTGGCATCATTGGTGCTGCCGGCTCTGTCATCAGTATGACCTTTAAATCCCAGGGAATCATTATCATCGTGGCAGGAATTTTCATGATTCTGATGGGTCTTAATCTTTTGGGTCTATTCCCCTTTCTGCGACGGCTGACACCCCATCTGCCCAAAGGATTAACTGAGACACTTTCTAACAAACGACAGGGAAAAGGTCCTTTCATGGTGGGATTGATCAATGGTTTCATGCCCTGCGGCCCACTGCAGACCATGCAGTTGTATGCCCTTGGAACAGGAAGTTTTGTTGCAGGTGCTTCCTCCATGTTTTTCTTTAGCCTGGGTACCGTCCCTCTGCTTTTTGCACTTGGAGCCTTAAGCACTCTGGTCAGTCAAAAATTCAATCGAAAAATGCTGGCAGCCAGCGGTCTCTTAGTCATGGTACTTGGCGTTGTCATGATATCCCGGGGCTTAAGCCTCACCGGTACTGTGGCCCCCTCCATCACTCCGATAAATTACAGCAATGTGGCTGTTATAGAAGACAATCATCAAATTGTCAAAATTCAATTGGAACCATATTATTACGAACCAATCGTGGTACAGGTAGGCATACCTGTTACGTTCATCATCGAAGCAGAACAATCCAACATCAATGGTTGTAACAACGCCATCGTCATCCCAGCCTATGATTTGCAGGACAATATCATAGCAGGCGAAAACATTTTTGAATTCACGCCCACTGAAACCGGGACCGTCGCATATTCCTGCTGGATGGGTATGATTCGAAGCTCCATTGAAGTGGTGGAAAATGTCAATGCTTTTGCCCCTGCCACATCAACAGAATAACCTTCCATTGACGCGCAACTGGATGATTTCACAGAAGTCATTGACGATTGTTGCACCGTGCCTGCAGAAGTATCATCATAATCTTTACATTGATCTACAGTCATAAACACCCTGCGAAAGCAGGGTGTTTATGTTGTCCTGAGGATTATTTCATCAACAAATGGCGATTGTTCAGCACCAGTTGTCCATTCTTAACAACCTGTTCAACCGTGTTCACGCCAATGTGATACGATAGAAAATGGTAGGAAGGAACTTTCAGGATGACCACGTCACCTTTTTTTCCCACATCCAAGCTCCCAATCTCCTTTTCCCTGCCAATGGCTGCTGCACCATTAAGGGTCAAGGCGGTGACAGTTTCTTCCGGGGTTAATCCCATGTACAATGTTGCCAATGCAATAATCAGAGGTAGAGATTCTGTGTGACAGCTTCCCGGATTAAAATCGGAAGCCAAGGCAACAGCACAACCGGCATCCAGCAAAGCTCGGGCTGGGGCATAGGATGCTTTAAGGCTGAAGGCAGTCCCTGGCAGCAAGGTTGCCACCACATTTTCATCTGCCAATGCTTTCATGCCCTTCTCAGAAACCTGCAGCAAATGGTCTGCAGAAACGGCTCCCATCTCAGCTGCCAGTTCTGCGCCCCCAAGAGGCACAATTTCATCTGCGTGCATTTTAAGCTTAAACCCCATGACAGCAGCGGCCATTAGCAGTTTTCTGGACTGTTCGATGGAAAAAACATTTTTCTCTGTAAAAACATCGCAGAATTCTGCCAAACCTTCCTGTTGAACCCGGGGTAATACATGTTGGATGATGTCCTCAATCATTCTGTCTTCCTGTCCTTCATATTCCGGAGGAACAGCATGGGCTCCCATATAGGTGGAGACCACGTCCATGGGATGATGATCGTTTGTTTTTTTCATTACCCTCAGTTGTTTTAATTCCGTCTCTGTATCCAGGCCATAACCACTTTTCCCTTCCACAGTGGTGACGCCAAAGGACATCATGGAAGTTAGCCGTTCATATGCTTTTTCATAGAGAACTTCTTCTGTTTCATTCCTTGTGGCTTTCACGGTGGATAAAATCCCCCCGCCCTTTTTCATTATCTCCATGTAATCGACGCCCTTAAGACGCCAGGAATATTCTTCTGCCCTGTTACCACCAAAGACAAAATGAGTGTGAGAATCTACAAAACCAGGTAATACGGCTTTTCCTCGGGCATCAATCACTTGAAACCCCTCTTCATTAACCGTTTTAAGCACTTCATCTGTTTTTCCCACTCGGGTGATGACACCATCTTCAATCACAATGGTTCCATTTTCCACAATATCCAATTCATTCATTTGAAGGCCTTTTTTGGCTTCATTTCCACTGCATGTCACCAATTGTGCTGCGTTTTTTATAATGATATTTCCTTCAGTCATGATACGCTCCTTTCCACTTATTATCTACTGATTCATAACTGCAGTAAATCACAGGGTCATTCCATGATCCTTTTTTCCAGCACCTGCTCCATGGAAAAATCTTCAACTCCCAAGTAATAAACTGCAGTGTCGATGAGGGCTTCCATGGGAATCATCCCTATGATTTCACTGCCAATAATGTTAACCCCATAGCGGCGTGCTTCGATCCTAATCAGTTCAAATACCCTGTATAAGGCTGTTTTGCTATAGTCTGTCATGTTCATGGAAACCTGCACAATGCCCCTGTCTTTCAGTTCAATGCCGATACCCTTGCAGAACCGGAGTCCACCGCTCAAATGCCTCACATTCCGGGCAATCTGGTTGGCAAAATCAATGTCATTGGTGTCCAGGTTTACATTGAACGCCACCAGTGGCATACGCGCTCCCACCGCAGTGATCCCTGCAGTGGGATGCACCTGTTGACCGTAATCCGGAGTCCATTCTGGTTCTTTGATTTTTTCGAACATGCCTTCAAACTGACCTTTTCGAAGGGCTGCCAGGTTTTCCCGGTGTGAAGCAGTGGCGGCTTTCTCATACAGAAAGATGGGGAGTTGAAAATTTTCCCACAATGTCTCTCCAATTTCTTTAGCCACTTCTGTTGCCTCATCCATGGTCACATTTTTGATGGGTACAAAAGGGATCACATCCACGGCTCCCATGCGGGGATGCTGACCCTGGTGAGTGGTGAGATCAATGAGATCGATAGCTGTTTTAACCGACTCAATGACAGCTTCTTTCAAAGGCTCCAATTCTCCCACCACTGTGACAACCATTCTGTTATGGTCTTCATCGCGACTGTAATCCAACAACTTAACGCCTTCTTTTCCCCTGAATGCCTGGACAATCTTTTCCACCTTATCTAAATCCCGGCCTTCACTGTAATTGGGAATGCACTGAAGAATCTGCTTCATTTACGCCAACCCGCCTTTCGTTTGAACCTGGTTCCATTTTTCCTGCACCATTGACTTGACGATGTCTTCATTGGCCACATAAGGAAGTGTAATATGGTCTTTGCCTTCATTTAAACGGTTATACTCTTCACTGGTGCTGATGGCATTTTCGTTTCGCGCCCAGGCCCGGCGGGCTACACCGCCCATGACATCCCACAGCATGGCGGATTCCAGTATCTCATCCACACGCTTGCTGCCATCCAGCACCATGCCAAAACCACCGTTAATGGATTTACCAATACCCACTCCACCTCCATTGTGAAGGGCGACAAGGCTCATGCCCCTGGCAGCGTTACCTGCAAAACACTGGGTGGCCATGTCTGCCATGATGTTGCTGCCATCCTTAATGTTTGACGTTTCTCGAAAGGGAGAATCTGTTCCGCTGACATCATGATGATCTCTGCCCAACATGATAGGGCCCACGTCGCCCCTGCGCACCATGTCATTAAACTTTAAAGCAATTTTCAACCTGCCGTAGGCATCCTGGTATAGAATGCGCGCCTGACTGCCCACCACCATTTTGTTTTTCTCAGCATCCCGTATCCACACATAGTTATCCCTGTCCTGTCCGCGGCGATCCGGGTCAATGCATGCCATGGCAGTCTGGTCGGTTTTACGCAGGTCTTCAGGATCACCACTCAGGCAAACCCATCGGAAGGGGCCATACCCGTAGTCAAAGAGCTCAGGCCCCATGATGTCTTCCACATAGGAGGGAAAAATGAAGCCATCTTTATCATCGATACCGTTCTTGGAAACTTCCTGGACACCAGCGTCATAAACAGATTTTAAGAAAGCATTACCATAATCAAAAAAATAGGTGCCTTTTTCTGAAAGTTTTTTAATCATTTCAAAATGAGTTTTCAGGGTTTCATCCACTCTCATTGCAAATTGTTTGCGATCCTTTTTCAACATTTCAGTCCGCTCCTGAAAGGTTAACCCCTGGGGACAATAACCGCCCTCGTAGACCGCATGGCAGGACGTTTGGTCAGACAACAAGTCGATCTTAATGTCACTTTCCACTGCATAGGCCAGCAAATCCACAATGTTACCGTGATAGGCGATGGAAACTGCTTTTCTATCCGCCTGGGCTTTCTTTGCAATCTGGAATACTTTTACCAGGTCATCACTGACCTCAGTTACCCATCCCTGGTCATGCCTGGTCTTAATGCGGGAAAGATCCACTTCTGCAATGATACCCACACCACAGGCAATTTCCACCGCTTTTGGCTGTGCGCCACTCATACCACCCAGTCCAGAGGACACAAAAAGGACACCGGCCAAGTCCTGGTCATGGGCGATGCCCATTTTTTGCCTGGCAGCGTTCAACAATGTATTAAAGGTGCCGTGAACAATGCCCTGAGGCCCAATGTACATCCAGCCGCCGGCCGTCATCTGGCCATAGTTGGCCACCCCCATCTGTTCGGCAATGTCCTGGTCCCTGGGATTGTCAAAAAGGCCCACCATAAGTGAGTTGGTGATGATGACCCGTGGGCTGTCCGGCTTCGAGCGAAAGAGACCCACAGGATGACCGGAAGACACCACTAGTGTCTGGTCCTGGGTTAACTGACGCAAGTATTTTTGTATCAAAAGGTATTGCATCCAATTCTGGCATACTTTTCCTGTTTCGCCATAGGTCACCAGTTCATATGGGTACAAGGCCACATCAAAATCCAGGTTGTTATCCATCATCAGCTGGAATGCCTTTCCTTCGATACACTTACCTTCATATTCGAGAACTGGCCTGGCGCTAATGCTTCCTTCAGGCCTAAACCGGTAACCATAAATCCGTCCCATGGTCATTAGCTCATCCAAAAATTCAGGTGCCACTTCTTCATGGTATTCCTCCGGGATATACCGTAATGCATTTTTTAATGCCGTTTCTGTCTGTGCCTGCGTCAGTTTAAACCCTCTGTCAGGGGCTCGCCGTACACTTTCAATAAATGGCTTCTTTGAAGGCAGTGGACCAGTTAACCTAATTTCTTTCATTTCAGCTTCTACTTTTAGCATTGTGCATCACTCCTATCTTTTCATCAGTCTTTATGCTACTGTTCATTTTCTATTCAACATTTCGCTCTAAAGTTCACCAATAGCTTTTTCAACAGCCATCAAAATTTCTTCATTCCGAATCATATGGGCACAGAGTTCAATGTCTTTGTGTAAAATTCTGTCTTCCTCAAGCATGGTCAGATGCTGGCGCACTGTTTCATAAGCTGCAAATGTCCCCTTACCCAATTGACCTTCTGAAGCAAGGTCAATCGCCTGACAGGCAGCCATTAGTTCCACCCCGACAACATGCTGTGCATTATCCAATATACTGCGGGCTTTACGTGCCCCAATGGTTCCCATACTCACATGATCTTCCTGGTTCGCCGATGAAGGTATGGAATCAACGCTGGCTGGATGAGACAGTACCTTGTTTTCTGATACCAAGGCTGCGGCTGCATACTGGGCAATCATCAAACCTGAATGCAGCCCTCCATTTTTCGTTAGAAACGCGGGCAAACCACTTAATTGAGGATTAACCAATCGCTCAATCCGACGTTCTGATACATTGGCAATTTCTGCAAGAGCAATACCCAACAAGTCAAAGGCCAGTGCCACCGGCTGCCCATGGAAGTTCCCTCCGGATATGGCCACGTTTTCTCCATTTGCGAAGATCAGCGGATTATCGGTGACAGCATTGATTTCAATGTCCAGTTTTTCTTTAACATACATAATGGCATCCCATGAAGCACCATGTATTTGTGGTATACATCGAAGTGTATACGCATCCTGTACCCGTATGTCCCCCTGTCGCGTGGTTCGATGACTGCCTTCCACCAACTTAAGAATATTGGCAGCACTTCTGATCTGGCCCTGGTGAGGCCTTAATTGATGTACCCTGGGATCAAATGCATCTGTAATCCCCTTCAGTGCTTCGAGGGTTAATGCCCCTGCAACATCTGCAGTTTTAATAAGGGCAATGGCGTCTGCCACACAAAGAGCACCGATGGCGGTCATAACCTGGGTACCGTTGATTAACCCAAGTCCTTCCTTACTGGTTAATACAATGGTTGTTATGCCAGCTTTTTCCATGGCTGCCTTACCTGACAGACGCTGTCCTTCATAATAGGCTTCTCCTTCACCCATCATGACCAGCACCATGTGCGCCAGGGGTGCTAAATCTCCGCTGGCACCCAATGAACCCTTTTCTGGAATGACTGGGTGAACACCTTTGTTTAACATGTGTAAGAGGGTTTCGATGGTTTCCAGACGAACCCCGGAAAAGCCCTTTGACAGGGCGTTGGCCCTGAGCAACATGATGGCCCGCACGACTTCCTCCGGCAAGGATTCCCCCACACCACAGGCATGGCTCATGATCAGGTTTCTTTGCAGTTCTTTTGCTTCTTCCTTTGAGATCAATACATCACTGAATTTCCCAAAGCCTGTGGTAATCCCATAAACCACTTTTTCCTTATCCACAAAGGTCTCCACCACTTTTCGGGAGGCAATCACTTTTTGTGCTGATTCATCTGTCAGTCGAACCATGGCACCTTTTCTGGCTGTCTCCCTCACTTCTTCGATGGTTAAATGGTTACCGTCAATCATTAATGTCTTCAATCAAACCCCTCCTATGATCCATTCTTATACTGGCGCATTACCGTTAATACAACGTTTTTATTTGTTATCTACAGTTTATCAATGAAACGTCATTAAAACGTCCATAAAAAAAACCCGCCAAATATTTATTTGACGGTTCATTCATTGTGACTTCTTATCATCAATTTTTATTTTTATGTCTTCTGATATTCGTTCAACCACACCTATTTCATAAGGGTTCTTTATCAAGTTTGCGTGGGAGGCTGCTTGCTTCATGAAATTTGATGCTTGCAAGATATCACCCTTCGTGGCATTTATCAATCCTAAATAAACGCTGGCAATGGATCGTCGCCAGTATACATCATACTTACGGTAATATGCCATGGCGCATTGCAAACATCTTTCAGCTTTCTGTAAATCTTTCAGTTCCATGTAAGCCTGTCCCATGCCAGTGTAAAAAACTGCAACGGCATGGTGTTCCAGATGGTTTTCCTTAAAAGTATCCACCGCCTTTTGATAATACAATAATGCTTCTTCATGCTTCTCCTGGTTTCTTCTAATTTCACCCAGGTAGTACTGGCAAGCCGCCATGTGAACGCCATATTGACGATGTGGATCCTGAAGTGCTACAACTCCTTCAACAGACAGCAGCAAAGTTCTTTCTGCTTCATTGAAGTCATGCACCATTAATTGGTAGAGTCCTTTCAACCGTAACAGCACCGGTATCAAATCCGCCAGAGAATAAGTGACAGCGATTCTCATGGCTTCGTTGATATGCTCTTTCATAATCTCAGGCTGCTGTGTTTGGATGCCATAGTTCGTTAATTGCTGGTGTCCATAAACTCCATAATCCCATTTTTCAACTGTTCCAGCCAGAACGACCATTTCTTTGATAATTGGAACACCATGTTCGTAGTCTCCTTCACGAATCAAAAGTCTGCCTTTCAGGTAAAGGTAGGATATTTTACACATGATGACATCATTATGATTGAATTCATCAGGTGTCATCAATGCCAAAATGTTTTCCACATCATCAAAATACTCGTCAATTTCTTGACGATCCATATACAAAGACTGACGCAACAGGTGTTCAGGCTGTATGGTGCTGGGGAACAACTCATGGTAATAATCTAAATGGCCATTAAGGTATAACATTGAATATGTTAAGGCTTTGGCATATTCCCCACTTGCTTTAAAATGGTGAATCAGATCAGTGTACCGAAGCAAATCAGCATTTTTACCCGTTAAATCTTTCTCCAACTGAACACCCACCCGGTGGTGAAGCTGACGTTTTTTGCTTTCTGATTGGTTTTCGTAAACAAATTCCCGAAACTTGTGGTGAACAAACTGAAGGCTAATTTTGCCAGAATCCCATACTTCTCGAAGAATTCCCTGATTAAATAGCTGCTGGAGCATCTCAATCACCTGGTCTTCATCCTCACTGCTCACCTCTATAATCAGTGACAATGACACTCGGTGAAAGAAAAGAGATATGAGTTCAAGCAATTTTTGAACCTCTTTCGACAACTCCGTCAGGCGACTCTGTAATATGTCTTTCGCCTTAACAGATAGTTTTCTGATATCCCCATGGGTATTAAGTGCATTCATGTATTCTGAAATAAAGAATGGATTGCCCCCCGTTTCTTCAAAGACCAATTCCAATTCTTCACTGGTAAGAGTCAGATTTTGCAAGGTGGCGTTAATCCATTGCAAGGTTTCTTCCTGATTAAACCGGTTAATTTCCAAGTGTTTTAGACTGCCTTTTCTGCCAGCAATTGATTTCAGATCGTTTATCTTATTCTCATAACCATCCCTTGCCGTTGCCATGACCAACACATTCAGGGAAGGTTCCTGCAAAATCCGAATTAAAAGTTGCTGGCTGACCTGGTCCATCCAGTGAATGTCTTCAAAGGACAGCACAATTTTATTGACGGATGTGATTCGTTTAATGATACCCACCGCTGCTTCCACCAATGGTTGATGAAGTGAGGCTTCCCATGCTTTCTGATCTTTTTCAAGGTTAAGCCTGTGGTAGAGTAGTTCAAAAGAGGGGAACTGCTTCATCATTTGATAAATCCATCCACTGGGTATGAAAATCTTTTGTCTTTCCAAAATTTCAACCAATGAAGAAAAAACCGGCTGCCAGGGTCTCAACAAATAGCTTTCTTCCTGTTGGTAACAATTGGCAGTAATCAGCCCGATTTCAGTGATTTTTTGTTTCGCAAGGAAGTATTGGAGTAACATGGTTTTACCGACCCCTGCCTCACCGGAAAGTAAAACCATCTGAGGGCTCAAGTGTCTCAAACTTTGTGTGTAAACTTCCTCCATCCAAACCAACTCTTTTTTTCTTCCGTAAAAACCCTGTAACTCCCTGGAGACAACATTATCGATTGTATTAGCTGAATATTTCACGTTTCGTTCTTCCATTATCTCTTTAAAAAGCTGCTGTGTTTCTATTTCCGGTTGTATTCCCAGTTCAATTTTCAACATCTGGCAAAATGATTCATAGAATTGAATGGACTGATGGTAATCTCCCAGGGATGAATAGCTTTTCATTATCGATCTACATGATTTTTCATCGTAGGGGTTTTCTACCAGAAGCCGTTCTGCTATGTCGATGGTTTTATGATGATCACTTGCTACTTCAGCCTCATGGATCCTCTGTCCTAAGACCCTAGTAAAACGATCCTCTAATCGATGTCTATACACCTGCATCCAATTTTCAAAATCAGGGGCATCTTTTACTGTAAAACCCGATAGAAACCCATTTATGTAAGAGGCGTAACCCTGACCATCATCCGACAAAAACTGATCCAGGTCAGTGTTGACGATGACCTCTGGGGCAAAGAATACTTCTGTCTGCCCCGGTGTGAGAATGACATTAGGTCCTAAGCTTTTTCTAATCTGATATAAAGCGTTCCTTAAATTTTTTCTGGCTGCACATTCCGGGAAATCTGGCCACAAAAGGCCGATAAGCTCGTCTCTTGTGGTCCTTTTCTCCACAAGCAAATAATAAAAAGCTGCCTCAGCTTTTCGATAAGGCAGTTTTATATGACGGTCATCCAACGTCGCCATTGGAAAATCCAGCAGAGTCCCTTTGATCAATGTCATGCCCGCACCCACTTTTCACATTACCCTGGCTACTCTTCATAAATAGCGTAGTAATCGTCGCCCCAGTATTTTTTAATGAATTCATCGCGACCAGATTTTGTTCGATCCAATTTATATTCATCCGGACTTTTTTTATAGAAATCCTGGTGATATTCCTCTGCATCATAATATTTGCTGGCAGGGATGATTGGTGTGATCACCGGATCTGGAAAACGACCTGATTTATCAAGCTCTTTTTTCGATTGTTCAGCTGCCATTTTTTGTTCTTCATTCGTGTAGAAGATGGCTGTGCGGTAAGAAGGTCCTCTGTCCTGAAACTGTCCTTCATCATCCGTAGGGTCCACCTGGCGCCAGAAGGCTTCCAACAATTTCTCATACGTTATGACACCGGGATCATAAATGATTCTAACAATCTCATAATGACCCGATTTTTGTCCCTTAACATCTTCATACCTGGGATCGTCAAGGTGTCCGCCCATGTATCCAGACCTCACTTCTTCTATACCCGCCAGTACATCAAAAGGCGATACCATGCACCAAAAACAACCTCCAGCAAAATAGGCAATTTCTTTTGTTTTCTCGCTCATTTCTGACACTTCCTCTCCATTCTTTATACTACAATCATAACAATGATCATCAATAAGATCAATGCTAATAAGATTCATACTGCTTCTTCCAATATCCGGTGCAGTGTGTTTCTAAACTGTTGGTCTTCTTCAGCAGTTCTTTTTGCAGGACCTTTCGTCCGTCCTCCACTTCGCCGGAGTTTGGCTTTCATTTCCCTTTCTTCCAACATGAAATCAATGGTATCATTCTGGTATTCTTTTCCAGAAGGATGAATACAGCGACAACCCTTTCCCAGCACCAGGGCAGCAAGGCCCCAGTCCTGTGTCACCACCAGGTCTCCCGGTTTAGACGTGTTCATCACCTTCAGATCAGCCTGTTGAGAAGCACCGTCAACAACAATATGGTGATCTGACTGAATGTTATGATGCACGTTGGCTACGGTCCATACTATTATGTTATATCGTTTACCTAACTGAAGACAGGCTTTAAGTACGCCCTTAGGACATCCATCTGCATCAACAATGATTTTCACCTAACCACTCCCACTATAATCATTTAATAAAATATATTTTACCATATTGTCCTTGTTTCTGTCCTGCCATGACTTGACAAGCAAACCATGTGAAAGAGAGTTGCGCAAAATATGCGAATTCACATATTATTTGTAAAATAATTGTTGACAAAGTTAAATGATGATGGTATTGTAAGCGATAACATTATTTATCGAATACCCAATGAAGGAGCCCACAAATGAATTGCTTTCTCACAGAGAGCCGGTGGTTGGTGTAAATCGGCAGAAAGTCTCATTTCACTCTCTCCTGAGGGTCAGCACCCAACTAATTGGCAGAATATCTGACAATTTAAGTAGATTGCTGCGCTTGGTCTTCGTTAACAGACTCCGCTTTTGAAGCATTGCTTCAGAGGTTAGAGAGTCCTGTGTTCATTACACGGGAAATTTGGGTGGTACCGCGAACAGAATCTGTTTCGTCCCTTTGGGATGAGGCAGTTTTTTTATACAAAAAATATATTAAATCAATGACAGATAAGGAGTGAAGAAAATGAAAATCAATGGCGCAGCATGTATGGTAAAATCCCTTCAGGCAGAAGGTGTCGAAGTGCTCTTCGGTTATCCTGGAGGCGCCAATTTATTTCTATACGATGCTCTTATTCAGTCAGATATTCGCCAGGTACTGGTACGCAACGAACAAGGTGCTGCCCATGCTGCAAGTGGATACAGCCGCGTCACAGGAAAAACAGGGGTGTGTATGGCTACCTCGGGACCAGGCGCCACCAACCTGATCACCGGCATTGCTACCGCTTACATGGACTCCATTCCCATGGTGGCCATCACCGGACAGGTGGGAACCGATCTCATTGGTAAGGATGTATTTCAGGAAGTTGATATCACCGGTGCAACAGAACCCTTTACGAAAAACAATTACCTGGTGAAAGACATTAAAGACCTCCCACGAATTTTTAAGGAAGCTTTCCACATTGCCTCCACCGGAAGACCCGGACCCGTACTGATTGACATTCCCAAAGATATTCAACTGGACACAATGGATTTCAAATACCCTGACAGTATTGATTTGCGTGGTTATAAACCTACCACCAAGGGACATCCACGACAGATTAAAAAAGCTGTTAGCGCCATGATGGAAAGCAAAAAACCAATGATCATTGTGGGGGGCGGTGGTGTGATCGCCAATGCTACAGAGGAACTGATTGCCTTTGCAGAACGGATGCAAGCGCCTGTTGCCACTACCTTAATGGGAATTGGGGCCTTCCCTTCCAGTCACCCCCTCTCCCTGGGTATGCTGGGCTGGGACCATGGTGTTTACCCGGCGAAGCAGGCCGTCGCTGAAGCCGATTTTCTCATCGTCATGGGTTCACGCATGGCAGACAGGTCTACAGGAAAACGTGAGGAGTTCGCCCAGTCAGCCCGCACTGTTGTTCACATTGATGTGGACCCGGCAGAAATCGGTAAGAACATTGACATTCATATCCCCATTGTCGGAGATATAAAGAATACCCTGCAGGGCCTGCTGTCGCAGGAATTTCACCGGGAAAATCCGGAATGGATACAACAAGTCCAAAATTGGAAAAAATTCACAAAGGGAACCGGTGCCGGTGATGGTGCCAATGGACTGGACCCTATGGAAATCATCAAAACATTGTCTCGAAAATCATCAAATGACACCATTGTTGCCACCGACGTAGGCCAGCATCAGGTATGGACCGGCCGGTATTATGGGTTTGAGAAGCCTCGCACTTTTTTAACATCAGGCGGCCTGGGCACCATGGGATATGGTTTACCCGCAGCCATCGGTGCTAAAATAGGACAACCGGACAAACAGGTGGCTCTCATCACAGGAGATGGCAGTTTTCAGATGAATTTAACAGAATTGGCCACTGCTGCACAGGAGGGCTTGGACATCAAGATTATTCTATTGAACAATAGTTGCCTTGGCATGGTTCGTGAATTACAGGAACATAATTGCGAAAAACGCTATACGCAAACGACACTGAAGGGTAACCCTGATTTTGTAAAACTGGCGGAAGCCTATGGATTCCATGCCATTCGGGTAACCAGGTCTGAGGAAATTGAAGCAGCCATTGATAAGCTTTTGTCTTATGATGGAACCATGGTTGCAGAGTTCATCATTGATCCAGTGTCCAACGTTATCCCCGCTGAGAAAGCGTAAAGGAGTGAAACCATGAAAAAACACATACTGGCGATCCTGGTGGAAAACAAACCCAGCGTCTTATCCAAAGTGGTGGGGCTGTTCAGCCGAAGAGGATTCAACATTCACAGCCTTGCAGTAGGTGTCACGGAAGACCCGGAGGTCTCTCGCATTACCATCGTTGCTGACGGCGATGAATATATACTGGAACAGATTTCCAAACAACTGAATAAACTCATTGATGTCATCAAAGTTTCCAACATTAGTGATGAGTCCATCGCACGGGAACTTGCTTTAATCAAGGTACACGCAACCCCCTCAACCCGCAACGAAATTGTTGAGATCGTTAACATCTTCCGTGAAAAAGTAGTTGATATCACGAAAAACTCCGTCACCATCCAGGTGACTGGAGATAGTAAAAAATTGGCTGCCTTGGAGGAAATGCTCCGGGACTTTGGCATCAAGGAACTGGTTCGTACAGGTATGATTGCTGTGGACAGGGGAGCCTCCGCTATACTGGTTGCCAATGGAAAGAAAGAGGGGTGAATGAATGACCACACCAGTGGAAATCGTCATCTATGAAGACATCGGATGAGGTTTCAGCAAAATGAAGCCCATCGTTGATGAGGCAGTGAAACGTCTTGGTCTCAAGGCGTCTGTGCATTTAGTCTGCAGTCCAATGGAAATCAACAGACAAAACTTTGACCAGATGCCTGTGTTGACGGTAAATGGTGAGACCATTGTCCAAGGAAGGGTCCCATCCATTTTCACCATGCCTGCCCTCATTCAGGAGGCTGTTGAAAAAACACAGAAAAATAATATTAGCCGATAAAGTAAGCCTCTATCCATGTTACATGATCAACATGGATGAGAGGCTTATCATTTGAAATAACTTCTCAGGTATTTCGTAACTGGTTGGCAAGAATCAGCTGCTATCGATAATGTCTTATCACGACAATATGTTATCCCTTGACATACACTGTCACCAGGCATACCATAGAATTGATCATTGTAAAGCAATTAACAAATATGGAGGGATGTACATGGACCGTCAACCTCAAACAGTTAGTGTGGCAGTCGTTCAGGCATCACCTGTGCTCATGAACAAAGATGCCACCATCGAGAAAACCGTTTCGCTTATCCAAGAAGCCGCTTCCCAGGGAGCAAAAATCATCGTCTTTCCTGAAGCTTTTATCCCAGCTTATCCCAGGGGGTTATCCTTTGGGTGTGTTGTGGGAAGCCGCACCATGGAAGGCCGCTATGACTGGCAGCGTTTCTATGACAATTCAGTGTTGGTACCCAGCACCGATACTGACATCATCGGTGAAGCTGCCAGGGAAGCACAGGCCTATGTGACCATCGGCGTTAACGAACGTGATCCTGGCAACACCTCACTCTATTGTACCAACTTGTACTTTGGCCCAGATGGAAAATTGCTGGGTAAGCATCGCAAGCTGAAACCCACCGGTTCTGAGCGGCTGCTTTGGGGGGAAGGTGACAGCAACACCCTGACGGTGGTGGACACGCCCTATGGTACCCTGGGAGGCCTCATCTGTTGGGAAAATTACATGCCCCTGGCACGCACCGCCATGTACCAAAAAGGCGTCAAAATTTATGTGGCTCCCACGGCTGATTCCCGGGAAGCCTGGCAGTGTACCATGCGTCATGTTGCTCTTGAAGGCCGCTGTTACGTACTGTCCTGCAACCAGTACGTTGAAAAGAGCATGGTGCCCACCGACCTGAATGGTTACCACGAACTGGAATCCCAGCCTGACATCATGTGCCCCGGAGGCAGCGCTATCATCGACCCCTTCGGAAACTACGTGGCTGGACCAATCTTCGGCGAAGAAAAAATTCTCTACGCTGACCTGGACCTGGGGGCCATCACCAGAAGCCGATTGGACTTTGATGTCTGCGGCCATTATTCCCGGCCCGATGTATTCGAACTATTAATAAAATAGATCACAAGTTTCACAACGCCTTTGGAGGGTTAACGCCTGCCAAAGGCGTTGTGTTATGTGTTGTGCTGTGTCATGGAATCTTTAGTAATTGGTTTTGTTACTCTGCCCCCTGTGTATGTGCACTTCCCTTGCCTGGGGATCCCACTCCACTTCATCTCCCAGGGCTTCTGCAATAAACTTAACTGGAATAAAGGTGCGGTTGCTGAAAATCTGCGCCGGAATATCAATGTCGAAGGGTTCTCCGTTTACCGTGATGATCTCTTCATCAATGACAATGACCACCTCCAGGTCATCCCGGGTAATGGTGATGGTCCGGTTATCCTGATCCCACACCACATCAGCGTCAAGGGCAATACAGGTGGCCCTGGCAGGCACCAGTACCCTGCCGTCGATGATCACCGGCGGCAGTTCACAGTCCAGGGGACGATCGTTGATGAGAATTCTGTTCCTTTCCATCACTGTGTGCCTAATTCCCAGCCTGTTGAGTCCTTCGCTGAATTCGGGAGGCCCAAAAGGGCC
Organism: Clostridiaceae bacterium; assembly: GCA_011390155.1. GTDB lineage: Bacteria > Bacillota > Clostridia > Peptostreptococcales > Tindalliaceae > Anoxynatronum. Next base: position 118,031 of record JAABSW010000001.1, on the reverse strand, counting down.
TTCCCCCTCATTAACTTCCAGTCGGTTGGGGACACCATCTCCGGCCTCTGCCGACGCCCCAATGGCAGGCTTTGACGGGTCTTCCCCCTGGTTCTGGGCGGATACACCACTAATACTTGCCATGATCAATGACACAATCAATATCAACATGAACACCTGCTTTTTCATGGTTTACATCCCTTTCTACAGCCACAGTGTTCCATCACTTATTTTCTTTCTGCTTTCTCTGGCATCTGCATCTGCAGAGTTATGGGGGGTTGCCTGACACTGTCAGGCAACCCCGACAAGCAATTAAGCCTGTTGCTAATTTCTATGATCCATTGCTGTCGTTTGCACGTTGTCAAAGCTTACTGCTTCGGGTTGGACACAAAGTTTGCCACAATGGTCATGTCTCCGTTTACTGTGATGCGGTAGTTTGGCTCACTGGACACCCATTTTCCGTCAATTGACCAGTGATCGAAGACAAAGGGTTTCTTCGCTGTCGCGGTTACTTCCACTTCTGTACCTGCTTCATAGGTGCCGCCACCGGTTACCGTGTTCCCCCCTTCAGGGTTGGCTGTGACGGTTAGTGTGAAGAATTCGGGGTTTGGGTCTTCAATAGCTTTGAAGTTGGCGGTAACTGTTACTGCTTGTGCCGGCATTGTTAAGGTGGTACTGGCCGCGCTGGGGTCGCTCAAGATGCCTGCAGTTGTTGTCCATCCGTCAAATTCATAACCGTCTCCTGCTGTCGCCACAATGTCCACCACTTCTCCTGCTTCATAGGGCCCCGTGCCAGTTTCATCTGTCGCTGTTCCACCTTCTGAAGGGTTGGCCATGACTGTCAATTCATAAGTGACTGGCTGTATTACAGTTGACTTAAAGTTGGCGGTAACCGTTACATTTTCGGCAGTCATGGTGAAGGTGGTGCTGGCAGCGTTGGGGTCACTAAAGGCGCCTGCTGTCGCTGACCAAGAATCAAACTCATAGCCTTCTACCGCTATAGCCTCGATGTTGACAATTGTTTCTGCTGGGTATGGTCCACTGTTCGTTGTGTCTGTTGCTGTTCCGGCATCTGCAGGACTAGCGGCCATTGACAGGGTGTATGTGCCAGGAACCAACGCTTCAAAGTTGGCTGTCAGGGTGATGTCTTCCGCCGGCATAGTGTAACTAAAGATGGGTTCCTTACTGATTGTATCTCCGTTTCCATCAGTCCATCCATTGAAGACCCAACCCTCATTAGAGGTTGCCGTCACACTAACTACCTCATCCTTGTTGTACTGGCCGCCTCCACTGACAGTGCCTCCTTCTGGTGGTTGTGCCTCAAGGCTTAGTGTGTGAGCCCCTGCCATGATAAAGTTGGCCACAAGGTCACGGTTGTCTTTCACCGTAAAGGTGTAATAAGCCTCTTGAGAAACTTCCTCGTCACTCTCCGTCCAGTTGACAAAGGTATAGGGCTGGTCACCGTATACTTCAGCAGTGACGGTTGTCTGGCTGCCATACCTGAACATTCCACCGCCTGCCACAGTTCCTGCCTCGGCTGGGTCGGCGGAAACATTGACAGTGTATTCAGCCTCTTCTGCTTTAATCTCTATGCTGTAAATATCTCCCACCTGGTTCTTGCGTAGGATGCGTCTGAAGATGGCGTCACTGCCTTCTTCACTGGCTTCATTCCAAATGGCGTAGAAGACTGAACCGTCCGGGGTCATTCTGATCTGCGATTCTGCCTGTTCACGTAGGATGCCGCCCCTGTCCTTGGCCATCCAATCCCAGGATTCGAAACCGTCTAACATGGTTTCTTTGTCATCCTTTAAATAATCCATTTCTATGTTGCCAAAAGTTTCGCCCCTGTCGGTGCTAAAACTGTAGAAAATGTCCGCCGGGTCGCCGCCTGTCAAGTTTCCGTCAGCATCTTTTCGCACTGTGGTTTCAGTGCCATAAGTCATCCAGAAAGCGCTGGTATCTTGAATGTCTTGGGGGAATAAGGTTACGCCTCCGGTTAACGTGGATCCAGGTACGCCTACCAGACGGGGTTCAATGGTGATAACTTTGTTGTTCTTGTTCAGTGATACGTTGCGTGCCGGCTGGTAATCACCTGCAGGTATAAAGGTTTCGTCAACGTACCTGGTGCCTTCTAAATCTTTCATAATTTCCTGCTGGGTGATGCCACTTCCATCTGGATCTGTTGTCCAGGTCTGGCCACCGTCAAAGGACCGACGAATGTAGGTGTTATAGATGTCGTGGCCGTTGCGGGCCTGGCGCCAGTTGGGGGTGAACACATAGGCAATGGCCAGGAAATCTCCCCGGATAAAGCCACGGTGTGCCCTGGCATTGATGCCAGGCTCTTCCCAGGTAAAGTCATCCAAATTATCCACCGTCTGTTCCCAGTTGTAGATGCGGGTATATTCTTCACCTTTTGTTGTTGTTTCGACAACAAATTCTTCGGGAGTCACGCTACTCAAATTCTGCCAATCTACAACTTGCCCTCCTACTTCATCGTACAGAGAATCATACCTCATCGCTAGGTTATTAAACCGGTATGGATTACCTATGTCATTTTCACTCGTTTCCCAGCGAACCATCATCACATCTGCCGGACGACCTCTGCCTTCAGTTCCCTGCTTAAAGACACTTACCATTACTGTGCTTTTTTCATCGGGGTCTTTATATTTTATTGCATTTGACTTAGGCTGGATGATGAACCTGGGGCGACGAGCGTTTTCATAGTTGGGCATAAGTTCACCCTTCCAATCCAACATGAAATTTTCATAAACAGTCTCACCGTTCTCATCAACGTACCCTTCACGCAGCCAGGACAACTGTAATCCACCTTCGGGGCCCAGTAAAGGATTCACAGGTTCTAACTCTTGTGGATTTACAACATCGCCGGCAGCCACCGTGTCAGGATTAGTGAATTTCCAGCTGTGATAGACAAAGTTCTTGCCTCTGTCCGGGTAGTAGCGACTGCTGCCTGTTCCATCCCCGGTGCCTTCTCCAGTGCCCAATATGCTGATGTCATCTTCGCAACAGGCATCCTCATCCTCCGGAGGGCCGGTGCCTGTGCCCTTGGATTCTTCATAGCCAATAATGGCCCAGTCGCCCTGGATCATGATGTTGCAGCGGGATGCACCAGTATTGCCATCAAGAAGAACACCGTCGGCAGTAATGGCAACGTATTTGGTGACGCCCTGGTTGTTCACATTTTCATAGAAAAGGATGTAGGGATCACTCTCAGGCACATCATAGCGCCACAGCAGATTTTCCAGCTCCAAACCATATCGGTGAGAGCCGTCTCCGTCACCACTGCCAATGCCTTCTCCACCGCCACCGCCACATTCATCATCGTCGCATGACAGGGTGCCGATTTCGTTTTCTGCTGGCAGTTCTTCCAAAGGCAACAAATCGCTTTTGTGATAGATGAACAACTTCTCAGGATCAGCATCAGGATACTTTTCATTAATTATTGAGGCATAATCTCCATTAAGTGCTTCCAGCTTATCTTCGTCAATGCGTTTCATGTTGTTGCTGTTTAACGTGTCATTGTCTGTGATTCTGACAGGGAGCTTCATGGGAACAAGTGCTTTGGGTCTTCCATCGCCTTTCTCCTCATCCTCAGGTTCTCCTTTTGGCACAAAACTATCATCAATTGTCTGGAAATCTTCCTTTAGAATATAACTGTACCAAATGTCAGTCTTGTGGTTAGTGGTGGCGCCACTCCAACCATGGCCCGGTCCTGCTCCATCACCAGGCCGCAGACCGTCCGGGTCTTCCTGCCACACCACGGCAAATCCCTTGGCAGAAGCAGCCACAGCCACCTGCTCGGCGTCACGACGTCCAGAGGTGAGTCGTTCAGGCTTCATCCATACGATGGTACCGTCTGCTTTGATAAAGCCACGGCAAGTCCACACCACGCTGTAAGGAATTTCAATACCTGGAAAGCCAGCTTCCACGTTGGTATAGTCCTTTGAGCGCTGTGCTCCGCCAACGCCCCAGATGTCATCCTCATAGTAAGTGTGATCTTCAGGCAGGGAGTAGGTAGGGCTGCCACTTCTAGCGTACTTACTGGTCCAAGCCACCAGGATGTTGTTGCCATTCACCTTCACGTTGGGTTTTTTAACCTCACCAGGAAATTCAAAGCCCGGGTACAAACTGGCATCACCCAAAGTAAAGGAAGATCGGTCAGCAGCCCTGGAGAGGTTGGTCCGTTTCCAGGAATTCCCTTCATCCAGGGAGACGGCAGCAAAAATATCTGATGCCCTGTTGGTCAACTCTCCGGTATAAATGTCCGGGTACAAAGTCTCATCCCCGGGCATTTCCTCAGCATACACCGCCACCAGGGGTTTAACCTGGGTTCTTTCTTCGGTTACAGTTTCGGTTACATTGCCATACTCGTCCATGGCATCGATGGTATCGTAAAGGAGGGTGACGGGTTCCTTGTTGGCCTTTCGTGCCGTCACATAGAAGGGCAACAACTCGATTTTGGCTTTGGTGGTTTCAAAATCAGGGTTTTTGGACACGTTCTTGCGAAACATGTCATTCTCAGTATCCAAAGCATAAATCATATACACACCGGTTTCCCCTTCAATAAAAGAAAAGGTGTCAAGACCCATTTCATCACCATAGGCCCAGGCAACCTCGTTTAGGGTCTGCCCCTTATCGCCGGTGCTTCTCAATCTTACAAATATGACGACATTAAGCTCGTCACGGCCAGCAAAACGTTTACCACTTTCCATTTCAACGATTTCAGCCTCCATTGATTCTAACAAATCCATGGTCAGGTCCTGTGTTTCATCCCCTTCTGATTCAAGGCTTTTATATTCCTGCTCCAAATTTATGTCCTGTTCTTCCGGCTGGTCCCCTAGAGCGTCTTCCAACGCTTCAGGTTCATCTTCCTTTTCTGTTTCCACATTTATCGCCGTATTCATTCCTTCGCTTGATTTTGTGGGATGTACAAAGTCTGGTTTCGTGGGATGCACAAAGGAAGTTTCAATCACATTTTCTTCCGTTTCCATGGGTATTTCTTCAGATAATTCTTCCATGGTTGCATCCGGATCAATTACTGCCGGTACTTCCTCAAACTCCTCATCAGAAAATACGTCAAAAGTATTCATTAGTTCTTCATCAACCATTTCCGGACTTACTAACAGTTCATCTTCGCATGGGTCAGTATTCCGGTTTTCCATAACGTCCTTCAGATCTATGGCCAGTTCGTATGTACCCACTGGCTGTGTGAACTTTTCCCTGACTGTAAAAGCATCTAATTCCGGATTTCCTTCTTCATCTAGAGGCGGTGGTTCAGATCCCACAAAAATACGGGTTTCTGCAATGTACCATCCCTCTTCCATGATCATTTCCATCTTGAATTTTGAGCGTGTATCTTTCAAGTATACAATGCCTGGCACGATTTCGTTGATTGTTTTTGTCTTTGGGTCTTTCTGTTGGATCACCAAGTCTCGGGTTTTCCAGCCAGTTTTACAACCTCCACCATCCTCTTTTTCACATAACGCAAAGGAAGTAATACCTGATGTCATCACCAGCATGATTATCAGCAACATGGCGATTAGTCTTTTGACGTTCATTTTTTCCCTCCTTGTCCAGAGTACGTGAAACACCGCACGACAGGTAAAGATCCTGTTTGGTATGAACTCGCCCACCCCCCCTGGCAAATCAGTAGTCCGCCGACCCACCAACGCAAAAACCGGCCTGAACCAGGCCGGTTACGCTATTTGCTCCTTTCAGATCAAGCGTCCAAATATAATCTGAAATTCATTGCTTCCTATCATATTATGATTAGGCAAGTTATCAGACATTTAATAGTTAAATTCTAAACAAAGAAGGAAAATTTTATCCGATGACTACCACCGCTAAGATTCCCTCTACTGCAAGAGGGAGATAAGCGGTGCTACGTCCCTGGTGAACAAACTAAGTATCTGCCACCAAATGGTACATTTGGGCCATCTACTTATGGATAAGGCATTCTAACCTTCTGATGGAGTTAAAACGCCACCAGAAGCTAAGAATCCTGTTTATTCCTTGGTTATATATCCCTGCATGTTTGTTTTAAACATATGTTGTTAACATATGTCAATTTAATTTCGCAGTGAGCATTATTTTTTATCTTTTGAAAGTGCTTTTTGGGTATCTAAGAATGTGTTATTTAGCAACGAGGTTCTCTTCATCATCTATTATGGAATCAAGTGATAAGCAGGCACATTTAGCCGTAAAAAATGGCCTGATTATAAATCTCAGGCCGTTTTTTATGTCTTAATAGTGATCAAATCTATTCTTCAACCAAATCCTTAATGTCTACAAATTTTCCATTGGGAAACTCAGTTGTCAACAACACCTGCAGCAATTGATCCGCTACCACAGCGGCCGGACGCAATTTACCCTCTTCTTTAAGTTCTCTGAAATCATCAACAGGTTTAAAATTCTCCTTACTTGCACTGCGAATGGTCACCTGCATGTCGGTGTCCATAACCCCTGGTGAAAAAGCGATAAAACCAACCCCATGGGCCTGGTCTTTTTCCTCTTCTGCTGCACAGGCTGTGAACATATTAACTCCTGCTTTGGCACTGCAATAAGCACTCCATCCGTAAATGGCTCGTTTGGAGGCCCCAGAGGACACGGTGACCACCCGTTTTTCCACATTCAAGTCCCTGGTGTGTTTGATAAAGGCTGATGACAGGGTCATGGGTGCCGTCAGGTTAATGTCAATGTTTTGTTTAATGTCTTCATAAGAGCACTTCGCAAGGGGAGCGATGGGTTGTACGGTTCCTGCATTGTTGACCAGGTAAATGTCTTCCACTTCATCTTTCTTGATTAAAGCGAATGTCCTGTTCATTAAACTATCCAGCTCATCCAATTTTGATAAATCAGCTTCCAGAAAGTTATAATCAACTCCCCTGTTCTTTGCTTTCTCTGTCAGTTCAGCATTTTCATTCCGTGCAATACAAATAAGCTGTATTTTTCCACCTCGGTTGATCAACGTACTGGCAACCGCACACCCCAAACCCCGGGATGCACCTGTTATAATAAACACTTTCATAACACATTCTCCTCTCAGATAAAATAAAAAGCCGCATTTATAGCGGCACACTTCAAGAAACTGGATGACCATTGGAGCGGGTGAAGGGAATCGAACCCTCGTAACCAGCTTGGGAAGCTGGGGCTCTGCCACTGAGCTACACCCGCAAAGAGCCTAACCCCATTTTACCTCATTGGATCAAAAATGAAAAGATTTCTTTAGTCTTACCAGTAATTGCTATCGGCATAAAACCATCATCAAATCATTGACATTGGTACCTGTGGGGCCTGTCATCACCAAATCTCCACTGGCTTTAAGGGCATGATAAGAATCGTTGTCTGTCAGGCTTTTTTCCGGCAGTATTCCCTGATCTCGCATCCGCCTAAGACTCTGTCCATCCACCAGCCCTCCCGCGGCGTCTGTGGGGCCATCAGTGCCATCAGAACCAGCAGACAGGATGACAACACTTTCCAAGCCCTCAATGCCAAAAGCCGCTGACAGAGCCAGTTCCTGGTTACGGCCACCTTTTCCCTCTCCCGTGACATGGACAATGGTCTCGCCGCCGAAAACAACAGCACAGGGAGGTGTCAGTTTGTTTTCTTTGCCCCTGTCTTGTTGCATTTCCCTTGCCATGGCTGCCAACATTTTTCCAGCCTCTCTGGCTTCACAGTCCAGTATCGTGGTCAACACCAAGGGTTTGTACCCTCTTTTCCATGCTTCTTCAGCAGCACTGTGACACATTAAGCTCACATTTCCTGCGATCATTGTTTCGTGATGTGGAATTGACTTAGGTGTTTCCAATTCCAATGCTTTTTCTACCATCTCACTCAGGGTAAGGTCATAGTTCTTTGCTATCTCTTTGGCTTCAACAGATGTGGAGTGGTCAGGCACGCCAGGTCCTGAGGCAATGACGTCCAATCGGTCTCCCAGTACATCTGATAAGATGATAGAGAACATCTTTGCCGGTTGGCATAACTGGGCAAACTTTCCGCCTTTCACAGCCGAAAGTCGCTTGCGGATGGTGTTGATTTCATCGATGGAGGCACCACGCTGTATAAGTTGTTCAGTGACCAGCATGATTTCATCCAGTGTCACGCCCTCCATTGTTTTTTCAAAAAGTGCTGACCCTCCTCCGGAAATCAACATGATCACATGGTCTTTCTCCGTCAGGTTTTTCACCAGCTCCACAGCCTTTTCCCCTGCAATCACAGACCGCCGGTCAGGAACGGGATGGCTGGCTTCCATGATTTCAAAAGAAGGGATTGGTCCTTGTGAATGATTGTCCTTGGTAACCACCAAGCCGGTAGTGATATACTTCCCAAGTATTTCATGTGAGGCTGAAGCCATGCGCCAAGCGGCTTTACCCAGGGCAATCACGACCAACTTGCCATTTTCCAGCCCAAACTCATTTCCATCCAGCCATTTTTCCAAAGCACCTCTAACAGCGGTTTCCGGCAACACAGCCTGAACTGCCACATTAAATATGTCCAACGCATCTTCGCGTAATGATTTCATCCAATCCCTCTTCCCCTCATGACCTGCTATACCTTAGTGGCATAATGATCAAAATAGCCCTGTATATACACCACTGGCGTGCCCTTGTCTCCACTTCCAGAGGTTAGATCACACAAAGACCCAATAAGGTCTGTTAAACGTCTTGGGGTTGTTCCCTGGGCTTCCATTGCACCGGTCAGGTTTTCCTTTTTGCCCTGAATGTGCTCAGTAATGGCTTTTTGCAGGGCATCACCTGTTAATCCGGCAAACTGGTTGTCAGCCAGGTATTTGATTTTCACCTCATTGGGTGTGCCTTCCAGCCCGGAGGTGTAGGCCGGAGATACCACTGGATCTGCCAGTTCCCAGATTTTTCCCACCGGGTCTTTAAAGGCACCATCACCATAGATCATTACTTCAATGGCTTTTCCAGTGCGTTGTTTCAAGATTTCCTGAATACCATCAACAACAGGTTGACAGTCTCTAGGGAAGAGTTTCACCGTTTCTTCTGTGGCTTTGTTGGAGCCCAATAAACCATACTCTGGATTGTAACCACTGCCATCAACAGATGCAGAAAGAATGTCATCCAGGGAGTACACTTTCTCAGCCCCGGCTGCCAACAATTGCCTTTTGGTGCGTTCCCTTGTATGAATATCACAGGCCAGTACATTTTTAGTGTATAGAACCATTGTTTTAGGCTGGTTCGAAAAGAGAATGGTGCAAGAAGCTCCACTTTCCTCGATCAAGGAACGATAATAGGAAATATAATCGATCCCGGTAAAGGGATGAATGGTTTCTCCAAATGCCTGGCGAAAGACTTCTTCTGTCAGATGATCCGCCCATGGGTTGATGTTTTTTTCGTCCAACTGATCCAGTTCCACAAGATGATTGCCCACTTCGTCGGATGGATAGCTAAGCATCAGAAAAATATGCTTAGTACTCTTGGCAATACCTCGAAGTAAAATGGCAAACCTATTCCGGCTTAGGATTGGAAAAACGACACCCAGGGTATCACCTCCAAATTTATGCTTCAGGTCCCTGGCAATGGTGTCCACACTGGCATAATTTCCCTGGGCTCTGGCCACAACTGATTCTGTTACTCCCACAATATCCCTGTCCCGGAGTGAAAAACCTTCCACTTTTGAAGCCTTCAGTATGCTCTCAACCACAATCTTTTCAATGGAATCTCCCTCATGCACAATGGGTGTTCTAATGCCTCTTACAACAGTTCCTACCACTCGATCCATCATGATGCCCCTTCCTGATTTTTCTCTATTGATTGTGCTTTTGCACTTATCAGCTACTCTATTCTATCTCAGGATACTTTTTGAGGAAAGTGGAAATTTCATTCAACCCTTTTTTCAGTGTCGTCTCATCACACACATACCCCATGCGTACATAGCCTTCCCGTTCAAAGCAGCTGCCGGGCACCAGCATGGTGCCTGTTTCTTCCATCAATTTGATGCAGAATTCCTCCATGTTCATGTTGCTGTCGATTTTAAGAAAAGCTGTGGTGCCCGCTTTGGGTTTAACATAAGATACCCTGGGTTCATGATTGACCCAATTGTCTATGATCTCCAGATTGGCGTTCACCATCCCCAAATTTCGCTCCCACACTTTATGCCGATTTTTGACAGCTATCAATCCCAGTACCTCATCCACCATACTGCAGCTGATGGTGTTGTAATCCCGCTGGTGAAAGCAATTCTGGATAAAATCTGCTGGACCAACCACCCAACCCAACCTCAAGCCGGCCAGGGAAAAAATTTTAGACAGACTGCCTGTAGCTACAGCCTTATCATACAAATCAACCACCGATGGCACCATTTTCGATTCTCTTGGGTGCATTCCCCGGTACACTTCATCACAAAAAAGCCAAGCATTGTTTTCTTTGGCTACCTGAATGATTTCCAACAATAACGCTTCAGGTATTAATGCTCCTGTAGGATTATTAGGATTGTTCAGTACGATGAGTTTTGTTTCCGGTTTCACCAGGACTTTTAACATTTCCACATTTGGCTGGTAGTCTTCTTCCGGCTTGAGTTCCAGCCGGTCCACCGTGGCGCCGATGGCCTCTGGGATGGAATATAACTGCTGGTAGGTGGGGACCGCCACAATCACATGATCGCCAGGTTCAACCAAGGTTAATAATACCAGTTGGTTGGCGCCGATGGCACCATGAGTTGTAAGGATTTGATCCGCACTAACCTTGTTGTACATCATAGATAATTCCTCTTTTAATACCGGATTGCCCGTAATATCACCATAGGTCAAACGTTGATCCATAAGTTTTTCAAGTGCATTGGGCGTCGATGTATCATAGCTCAATAATTCTCGCAATGTAAGTGAATGCACGCAAGTTTCGGCCAGGTTGTGAATGGCTTTGGTTTCATAGCGGTTCATCCAGTCTTCCACTTTAAATAAATCAATTTTCATGGTCATCTTCCTCTCCCAATCTGAAAGTACAAAGGGTATTCTACGGTCCAGTGTTTCAGCTGCCAATAAAACTATTCGCCAATCATACCCTTAACTCCTCTAAAAAATCGAAATTTATGTGATATAATAGGCTAAGCGCATACATACAGGAGGTAAACAGATGGACTTCAAACAACTTGAAACCTTTGTGGCCATTTCCAAATACAAAAGTTATTCCAAAGCCGCAGATCATCTATTTTTAACCCAACCAACCCTGAGCAGCCATATCATCAATTTGGAAAAAGAATTAAAAACCACTTTGCTTAATCGCAGCAGTAAACAAATTTCCCTGACTCCCGCCGGAGAACTGCTGTATTCTTATGCTGTTGATTTGCTTTCCTTAAAGGAAAATGCCCAGTATAAACTGGATGAATACCGGGGTACCTTCGTGGGACAGGTAGAAGTTGCTGCCAGCACCATTCCTGAACGTTATATTCTTCCAGATTTGTTGGTGGCTTTTCATCAGGAATACCCGGAAGTTGTTCTCACCATGTCACATCTTCCATCAGAAAAAATCATTGAAGGCATCTTAACGGAAGAGTATAACATTGGTATCGTAGGCAGCCGCAGTTCCCACAATCACCTGTCATTTTTTCCACTTGTTGAAGACGAACTGGTACTGATTACACCTGCAACCAAATCTTATTTGCACCTTCTTAAGCATACTGACTGGAATGACTTGGTAAGCCTTCCATACCTGTTCCGCGAACATGGATCCGGTACCCGTAAAGAGTTCGAAGCCGCCCTGAAAAAAAGCAAACACCATCTTAAAGAACTGAACATTATTGGATACATTGAAAACACTGAAGTCATTAAAACTTTTGTTGTAAAAGGGATGGGGGTCTCCATCCTGTCACGCAGAGCTGTGGAAAAGGAGATAAATGATGGCCTTTTGTATGCCATACCGCTGCCGGATCTGGAAATGGAACGCCATTTTTACCTGGTTCATCATAAATACCGCTCATTGTCACCCATGGAAATCAGGTTCAAGGAATTTCTCTTGGAAAAACTCCCCACATAATCATTGCCCAGTGTCTCCCGATGACGTAAACATCTGAGAGAACCGGGCAATATTTTTATATCTGGTAACTTGGTGTTACAACGAAAGATGTTAATTCAGAAGGTCACTGACCGCAACTGTCATGATGAGCATGCTCATGACACACTGAACCGGTGGATGGCAAAGCTCCCTGTAAATAGCGTTCCACCACTTCCTTTGCATCACCTACTGCTCCAGTAACCACTTCAATATCATTTTCGTTAAAAAGATCAACGGCACCTCCACCCATACCACCGGAGATGATCACATTGATGCCTTTTTCATGCAGGTAGTTGGGCAAAAACCCTGGCTTATGTCCGGGGTTGGGAAGAGTTTCTGTCTGGCTTATTTTCCCTTCCACGGTTTCATATAATTGGAATGCCTCACAATGGCCAAAATGACCAGACACTTGATGACCATCAGCAGCAACGGCTATTTTCATTGTATTCTCATCCTTTCCTTCCAAATGTCTTGCTAAAAGATCCATCCACTGGCCTCGCACCGATTCAATAACACCTTCATCACAGGCCTGGGAAATGGCCGGATCGATGGGTACACTGGCCAGTAATGTCAGCCCATGTTTGTCTGCAATGTCAGATACATGGCTTTTCCCAAAGAGATAGTGTTTGGAATGACAGTCAGGACACTGGAACCAGGCCATGTTTTCAACCAGTCCAAGCACAGGAATTTTCATCATTTCTGCCATTTTTACAGCTTTTGAAACGATCATGCTTACCAGGTCCTGGGGAGAAGTCACAATGACGATACCGTCCACAGGAATTGACTGGAACACCGTCAAAGGCACATCACCCGTTCCAGGAGGCATATCGATAAACAGGTAGTCCAAATCACCCCATACCACATCTGTCCAAAACTGTTTCACTGTACCGGCAATGATGGGACCGCGCCACACCACGGGATCGGTATCATGCTGGAGGAGTAGGTTAATGGACATAATGTTGATCCCCTTTTCACTGGGGATGGGCAAGATCCCTTTTTCACTTCCAACAGCTTTCCCCAGGATCCCAAATGCTTTCGGTATTGATGGTCCCGTCACATCCGCATCCAGAATTCCTACCCTGTATCCTTTTCGCTCCATGGCAACGGCCAACATGGAAGTTATCAGGGATTTGCCAACCCCGCCCTTACCACTGACAACACCGATCACCTTACCAATGTTGCTGTTTTCATGAGGCTTCAAGTGCAAATCCATAGGTTCCTTTCGGTCATTGCATTCCTCTGCACAAGTACTGCAGCTCATATTGCATGCTTCACTCATATTTATGATGCCTCCATTATGTTCAATGTTGTTTATCCAAACAGTAATTGATTGATGTTCTGATGAATGTCCATGACTGCGTCTCCAGCCATGCATTCCACTTCCACAATACTTTTCCCACGGTTAACAGCCCCAACCACTGCAGGGTCGTAGGGAATTTTACCGACGAAGGGAATTCCCCGGTCACGACAATAAGTTTCGATGTCTGCTGTGTTTTCAAGGCTGACATCCCACTGGTTTACACAAACAGCCAGTTTAGCTTCCAGGCCTGCCGCCGTTGTAATGATTCTCTTTAAATCACTGATCCCTGAGAGAGATGGCTCCGTAACGATTAAGACCAGGTCAACACCTGATATGGATGCGATGACCGGACAGCCAATGCCTGGTGATCCGTCGATAATGGCAACGGTTTCATCCGGTTTGGCTGCATTCTTCATTCGCTTCTTGACTTCAGTGACCAATAGCCCTGAATTTCCGCTGCCCATTTTCAGCTGGGCTGTTGAAAACACCGATTTTCCATTATAAAGAAACAGTGTTCCCACCTGAGAATCCACCAAGGTAACGGCATCAACAGGACAAATATAGTGGCATACACCACATCCTTCGCAGGCAAAAGGATTCACCTCATACTTTTTGGTTATATGGTTTTGATAAATGGCATCAAATCGACAATGCGTCTGGCAAGCACCACAGGCATTACACAGTATTGGTGCTATTTCCGCCTTATCCAGTCCCATAAATTCCCGTTGATCGCTGAGGATTTTATGATGCATCATCAGGTGCAGGTTTGGTGCGTCCACGTCACAGTCTGCATAGACTTTCGCGTCAAAGAGATGAATCAATGCAGTGGCAACGGTGGTTTTGCCTGTGCCGCCTTTACCGCTGAGGATTAAAAGCTGCTTCATCCATTACCACCTCCTGCACACGGCTCAAAATATCCGTGAATAATTGATTCATTTCATGATCTTCATATACGGCAATTTTTCCCCTTGCGTTTATGTCTCCCAAACGAGGATCGAAAGGGATTTTACCCAAAACGGGTATTTGCTCATTGTTTGCGTATATTTCTGAAGGATTTTCACCTTCCAGGCATTTATTGAGAATCATTCCATGAGGTTTTCCGAACAGTGTGACCAATTGATGCACCATCTTCACATTATGCAGTCCGAAAATGGTAGGCTCTGCTACCAGCAGACAGTAATCTGCATCCTGTATGCTCTCCATGACGCTGCAAGCACTTCCTGGCGGGCAATCAATGAAGGTAACCGGCGAGTCGTCGTAAATTTTTAAAAGCTTTCTAATTACAGGTACACCCGCTGCTTCTCCCGGGTTAAGGATCCCAGTTAACACCCGTACATCTCCCGCCACGCCATCCTGAATCTGTCCTATGTTTCTTTCTATTTCGATGATGGCATTCTGTGGACAAACCAAAGTACAACCGCCGCAGGCATGGCAGACCTCATCAAAAACCATGACTTTTTCTCCAATATATGCCAAGGCATTAAATTTGCAAAATTCCACACATTTTCTGCAACCGTCACACAGACTGTGTTGAATTTGCGGTATTTTCACCGTCACATTTTGCACATCCTGTACCACCGGTTTAAAGAACAGATGGCCGTTAGGTTCTTCAACATCACAATCAACATAAGTGGCTTTACCGGCTGCAGCAGCCAGGTTAACCGAAGCCAGGGTTTTACCGGAGCCACCCTTGCCACTGAGTACGGCTACTTTCATGCTACCTTCCTCCATGTTTATGATATCCAGGATGAATGTCTTCCAATAATTCCAATTGGCCCGCAATACACGCCTCAAGGTTTTCTTTCAGGGAAACCTTCCGCGACTTATAGAGTTTGATGCCTGCAGCCTTCAATACATCTGCTGCATTTTTACCGCACCTTGGCGTCAGCACTGCCTGCACTTTCTGATCAACCAAAATCTGAGCGGCCTGAATCCCTGCACCTCCCTGACTTCCAGCAGCTTTATTTTCAATAAAAATCGGTTCGTTAACCTTACTATCATAAATCAGGTAGTAAGGAGATCTTCCAAAAGAAGGACAGACAACCGTATCCATAGACCGATCATCTGCCGGAATGGCTATTTTCATCATAATTCCTCCCGTATAGTAGGAGTTGATTACACCACAGGCCCTTCTTCGTGAGCACCCCTAAATCGGTTGCGTCTGCACCCGTTACAACCAGTGTGCTGACTTTCTCCTTCACAAATTTTATAGTCTCCACCTTCAATTTTTAGAAGATCTCCCTGCACAAGTGATATCGCCAGTTTCTTTCTTGCGTCAGTATAAATCCGCTGTACCGTTGTCCGAGCAACGCCCATCTGCTCGGCGCATTCCTCCTGGGTCATTCCTTCCATGTCAATCAGACGCACAGCTTCATATTCCTCCACGCTCATGAGGATGATCTGGCGTTCCCTCTTGGCGCCATGTAGTGGGCCATAAAGATTTGTATCGGGTACTTCACAAACTCTGCGCCACTTTCTGGGTCTTGGCATAATCAACTCACCTCTTATTCTTCTTTTGTTTCATTGTCTAACTGTGCGTTAATCATGTCAAGTCGTTTTTGAAGTAACGACCTTTCTTCCTCAAGATATTCTTTGTCTTCCTCTTTTGCTTGTCTCGCCAATTCAACTGGATCAGCGTCTACGTCTGCGTTCCACCAAAACCTACCGATTCCTCTTCCACAACCGTACCATGCCCCCATTCCGACGCCTGGACCAAAACCCAGTCCTCTGCCCGCACCTCGTCCCAACCCTCTTCTAATACCTCGTCCAAGGCCCGCTGGTCTTGTCGTCATGCAATAACCTTTACCCCATCCTGTCATGGGTCCATTCCCCACAGGTCCTGTTCCATCTCTTCCTGGCATTATTAAAACCTCCTTAACATATTTTTCACGCTTTATTGACATATGTCCTTTACAATTACATTATACAACTTTATGAACATATGTCAATAACAAAATCAATAAAAAATCACCCTACTCATTATTAGCAGGGTGAATCATATGATTTTTCTTAAATTTAAATCTTTCCTCATTAGAGTGTTACAATTTCAAAACCTTTCTTTATATAAGCTTCCATTGCAGGATGTCCACTCATTTCCCCAGCGAAGGGTATGCCACACGTTTCATTGTATTCCAGCACTCCCATTTTAGCTGAACAGGCTTTGCACACCGCATAAAGAAGTCCCTGTTCTTTTGCTTTGGCAAACAATGAATTGTTGTTTTCTTCCATTTCCTGAATCAGTTTTACTGCTTCTCCCTCAAAAATGATCAGTGATTCATAACCCTTCTCTTTCATGTCAAGGGCATTTAACAATACGTGCATGAAACACATGGCATTCCCGTTGAAGGCAAAATATGCATACTTTTTCACTATCACACCACCTCCTTTTTATTATACGCTTTATGATACCATTGTTTTTCATTTTTTCAACAAAAGCAGTGACAAAAAAGCAGTGACAAAGAAATGGAACTAACTTAAACAGGAAATACCAAAAAAGGAAATAACATAAACGGTGGAAATATTTTCCATGAACACATATAATGAGGCAAGGAGGGTTCATTGAAACCTACGCTTCCTCACAACGTCTTAATTGGTAACTGGTACGAAGCCAGTTAAGGCAGTTTCCGCAAATATTCTTTCTGAAATTAATTCTAAAAGGAGTGAGAATTTTGAAAAAACTAGTATTAATGCTTGTTATTATGTTGCTCATGTCACCCATTGTTTATGCTGACACAGACATAGGCATCGAAATCAATGGTATCCCCCTGGTCACAGACACATCTCCTACTGTGCAAAATGGACGCCTGCTGGTACCTGTCTCTCATTTGATGCGTGAACTGGGTGCCGAAGTAGACTGGAATTCCCAAACCCGAACCGTTGACATTGGTCACGAAGCAGGCACCATCACGTTGGCAATTAACGACAGAATCGCTCAAGTCAACGGACAGCCAGTCCAGATGGATGTACCACCAATAATTATCAACAACCGCACATTGGTACCAGTAGGTTTTTTGTCAGAAAACCTTGGTGCACAGGTTAAATGGGATGGAGTAAACCGTATGGTCTATGTGGAAACAAGTGATTTTGATCCTGATGAAACTGCTCTGCCATTTGAACAGGTAAATAAAGAAAATTTACCACAATCCATTGCGGACTGGGCCAATTCAAATCAGGAAACTAAAGGGTTCCATATAATGACTTATGATGATACCAGCTATGTGCTTGCCTCTGCCGGCCAACAACCTACAGGTGGTTATTCTGTGGAGATTACCCAGATTAACCGCATAAGTGATAACCAGGCATTTGTCAAAGCTGTTTTAACAACTCCCGGTCCCGAAGAAATTGTGACTATGGCACTTACCTACCCCTATGATGTTGTTCGCCTGGCAGTGGATGATCTCACTTCCATTGATGGAGAAATAAACCAACGACAGCGGGGTGTTCAGTCCATTACTCTGTATTTTCTAAAGACAACTGAAACAGACTTTTTAACCGAAGGTGAAGAAAGAGTTTTTCGCACCGAAGACGTTACTGCTGAAAATGTGATGGCAGTGCTGCTGGCTGGTCCGGAATCCTCTTCCCTTAAAAGGATTATCCCCAGTAATGCGAAATTGTTAAATGTCACTCAGGAAAATGACCTTGTCTATGTGAATTTTTCCAGTGAGCTGACTGAAGCTAACGTAGGGGCCCAAGGGGAAAGCGTGCTGGTAAATACCATTGTTAAAACATTGGTGCAGCTTCCCGGCATTAACCAGGTTCAAATTTTAGTTGAGGGCAATATTGTCGAAACCTTGGCCGGTCATGTGGTCATAAACCAGCCATTGCCTTAGAGATGAGTTTTGTTTATTTTGTTCGCATGTAAGAAACACTACCCCTTTTTAAAAAAGGGTAGTGTTTCTTTATAAAATGGGTGCAAATATTCTCAAAATCGAGCTGATCAAGGCATTATACCACCGTATTCCTTTGAAATCTTCTTCTGTAATCTGTTGACAAACTTCAAGGGTATCTATAAAATCCTGTTTTACCTCCAGCACACTGGGTGTGTAAAACATCCAGACGCCACATTCAAAATTCAAATATAAGCTGCGGTAATCCATATTAATGGTCCCCACCACTCCAAATAAATCGTCAACCACAAAGCTTTTGGCGTGCATAAAACCTGGTGTATACTCATATATTTTAACCCCACTCTCCACCAGGATTTTGTAGTAGGTCCGTGTCACAGCATGGACAATACGTTTATCCCATTTATGGGGAGTAATAATGCGCACATCCACGCCACCTTTGGCTGCCGCACAAAGTGCCGTGACCATCTCATTCGCAATGATCAGGTAGGGTGTGGTGATGTACACTGATTTCTTAGCTTTGTAAATCATATTCAGATACACTGTTTCACTAACAGGCTCGTTATCCAGCGGACTATCGGCAAAAGGTTGCACAAAACCCGTTGTCACACTGGGTCCATACACCATTTCATTTTCACTCCACCTGGCACCCTGTATTTGACTTGCCCTTCCAATGATTTTTTTAGCAGGTCTAAAATGCTGGAAGTCTTCTTCAACATCCCTCAAGTATCCCCATACGGACAAAAACATTGCTGTCAAATTCCACACAGCGGCACCTTTCAGAATAATGGCCGCATCTTTCCAATGACCAAATTTTACAATTTCATTGATGTACTCATCTGCCAAGTTGATACCTCCCGTGAACCCAATGTAGCCATCAATGACTGTTATTTTACGGTGATCCCGGTTGTTTTGGCGCAAAGAAAAGATAGGTGTCAGTGGATTAAAGACACAACATTTTATACCCATGGCTTCAAGGGTTCGATGGTACCCTTGGGGCAGGGTAAATAAACAACCGGCATCGTCATAGATTAATCGCACGTCAACACCCTGGGCCACCTTATCTATCAGTATCTGCAAAATTCGGTTCCACATAACTCCCTCTTCAATAATAAAGTATTCCATAAAAATAAAATGTTCCGCTTTTTTAAGTTCCGACTGAAGCCTTTCAAATTTTTGTTCACCAATGGGCAAGTATTCACTAAACTCATCTGGATACAACGGGTAGCCTGCAAAATCAGCTATGTATTTTGCCTGAATTGCAGCTTCTCCATTTGTTTTTTCTAAAGCAGGCAGGCATTCTTCCCTGCTGGATTGCCGTTCTTTCGCTATGGCATGGTTGATTTTGTTTTCATAGCGTTTCATCTTTCTGGCGGATTTTCCTGTTACTTTGCTTCTACCTAAGAACAGGTAAAATAAACCTCCAAAGACTGGAAAAAGCATGATGGGGATGATCCAGGCTATTTTATAGGCAGGGTTAATCCGGCTATTCATCACCCATAAAAAAGCCACCAGGCTCAACAACAGGCTGGCCCCATAAAAAAATGCAAAGTATTCATCGAATCTAAGAATAACACCCACAATCACAGCCAGTTGCCCTAAAAAAGAAAGCAGCAGGATCTGTGACCTGGGCATCAGAATTTTTTTGTACAAGCTCAATGGCGCTTTTCTAGTCTCTCTCATGACATGTCACCTCTTATCAGTCACTGCTTATCCTCAAAAGCTGACGCAGTACTTCTTCCAACTATTTTATACCCGGCACATCCTGGCTTAACGCAGGAGCATCCTTAAAAGCAAATGATCCTCACATTCTCTTTGTCTGATGACTGCCACCAAACCAAAAACGATGACCCGAAGTCATCGTTTTTGGTTAAAATTCATATGCATCATCGAAGACAGTTTGGCCCTTGATGGGAGTGCCCAGTGCTTTCAGTGCCCGTTCCACCAAATCTCTACGAATATTTTTTTCTCCTTCATCTCCCAGGGAAGGATCTCCCAGGGGATACGGTATGCCAATGGCCGGTACAATCCTGTTAGCTCCTACTGTTAAAGCGATGGGCACCACCGTGGCAATGTGTACCACCGGAATCCCTGCCCGTTCAATCTCTTTTACCATCGTTGCACCGCAACGTGTACAGGTACCTCAGGTGGAGGTAAGAATGACAGCATTTACGCCATCCTCTAACAATTTATTGGAGAAATCGACAGCAAATGCCCTGGCACTGCCAACAGAAGTGCCTGTACCGGTGGTGGAAATAAAATAATCTGCCAGTTTTCCAATGATGCCTTCCCGTTCAAGGTCTCTCATAACATCCAATGGCACAACGCGGTTGATATCTTCCAGGGCATAAGTTCTATCATATCCACCGTGAATGGATGTGTAATCATCTGCCGGCATAGAATCCAATCCACTGATATCATAGATCCCATACTTTGTAGCACTGGAAGATTCGATTCTGTCAGGGTTGCCTGTGGGCACTATTCCCCCTGATGTAACGATCGCCACTTTTGCTTTTGAAAAATCCAACACAGGGGGCATAGGTTCTACTCGCCCAAAATCAGGCATGGGGTATTCTGTTTGATATGCTTCTCCTTTTACCTTCTTCAAAATCATCTCAACAGCTCTTAGGGAGGCTCGTTTTTCTGCCCAGTAGTTTATACGCATACCGCGAACATGGTAACCTTCCTCTTCTGGAGGTCCGACCAACTGATTCTGGGCCCTTTTCAATCCAAGGGAAGCCATGGATGTAACGGTCTTTTTCATGCCTGCAGCTGAATGACCTGTCTTAATGATATAAAGGTCTTTTCGATACATGTCCACTCCGGGGTTTTCTTCATGCATACCAGTGACTGCGGGGATTCCCAGTTGCTCTTCCACTGCTTTTGCCACCGCTCCACAGGCAACACCATACCGCCCGGCATTAAAAGCAGGACCTGTAAACACCAAGTCTGGCTGATGTTTTCGGATTATGGCTACAATATCCTTCTCAGCTGATGCCAGGTTTTCTCCGAAGTATGAATCTCCACAAACAACAGTGGCAATAATTTCAGCCTCTTCACCCAAGGCTTGAGCCAGTGCCATTCCTGGGCCCACCGCTCCATCTCTTTCTTCGGGTGAAATACCTGCTTTTTCCTCCCCGCCAATACCTGCAAAAAAATTATTAATGTAGTGAACCACTTTTAGTTTCTTCATCAGATCTGCCTCCTCCCCTTTTAATACATTCTGGCAGCCAGTTTATTGCCGCCAATGGCGGAAGTGGCTGAAATGATGATTTGTATTTCTGCTTCAATACTTCCATCTTTTTTCAGACTACCTTCATACCCGCCAATCATGGTTTCGATGTCTTCCAAAGTCCCTATAAGCCGTTCCATGGGTGGCATGGTGATGACCAAATTTCCCTGTCCGCAGGAAACAACAGCATCCGCTTCTTTCACTGCATCTGTCAAAGACTCTGATTTTCCGTCTTTGCCAGGGAACTCATCAGTTACCAGCACCGTTTTAATTCCCTGGGCTTCCACCTTCCTGCAGTTCATCATCAAATCTGTGTCAGGGTTTCCGTAACCTTCCTCGGAGATAATCACTCCATCCAAGCCCATCATTTTCGCCAGCTTGGCAACACCGTCAGAACTCCGTTCCTTGTCTGCCATAAACACATTTTCATTGGTGATGATCACGCCCATGAAATTAAGCTCTTTTCCATGCTTGCTGTATAAATCTTCAATGAGCGGGTCATTCTGATGCAGGTAGGTGGGAATCTTATCGCAGGACGCCACACAGTTGCCACTGACCACGGCGCCATCCATGAATTCTGTGGGTGACATCAACGTAGGTATGATTTTTTTGGCGTCCACACCATACACATAGGTGTCATGGAGAAGTCCCTGGGACTGGAGCATACATACATAACCGATTTTTGGCAAATGAGGATACGCTGCTGCCAAATGGGGAATGGGGTGATGCTCATAGGAAATCACTTCATCAGGAGTCATGTTTCGTCCCACTTCGCCAATGATTTGGGTCACTTTCAGACCGGCTTCTCTTGCTGCGGTTTCATAGGCATGGGTCTCCACACCCTCCATAGGTTCCAACACAAGACAGATGTTAAGTGTTTTTGAAAAAGGCGTATATTCTGCCCCTATGCCGGACATGTCCACAATACCTTCCTGAAAACCAACGATTTTTCCCACTGTCATAACAGCCGTACCCTTCAGTACATGGGTGCGGCCTTCTCCCACCTGTTCTACCTTATTGGCGGCAACGCCAGGAAAAACTGTTCCCTTGCCGAAAACCTTTACCCGGGGCTCCATAACGTCCTTAACAGGTGTAATTCTAACGGATTCACCAGGTTTTGCCAATTCCACCCTGGCACTTTTGATGCGCTCATCTTCCAGTATTTTGGCTGCCAGTAGTTCAGGGTTTATGGTGAGTAACCCCTCATTGATCATGGTTTCCTGTCCCAATTGCACGTCTTTAATGAATATATTACCGATTTCCAGTTTCATGTCTCCACCTCCATTGATCTTTTCTTATTTTTGGTGTGATTCCTGTGCTCTCATAATGCCATTGCTGATAAGGTCTTTGTCAATCAGTCGAAAATCTCGTAGCAATTTTTCCGAATAAATCGGTATTGGTCTGTTTTCCAAGGATTTTTGTGCTGATGCAAT
Source organism: Clostridiaceae bacterium (assembly GCA_011390155.1). Taxonomy (GTDB): domain Bacteria; phylum Bacillota; class Clostridia; order Peptostreptococcales; family Tindalliaceae; genus Anoxynatronum. The sequence continues at coordinate 95,214 of JAABSW010000001.1, read as the reverse complement.
ACATTGTTCAATGGTTGCCACATGGTCAACGTGCAACTGTTTCACCGTTTCTGAAACCAGAATTGATTTGTATGGGCTTTCGTTGGGCTTTAAACTTCCAGTGAATGGATGTGTCAGCAAACAGTGTCCTTTGTGTAATAAATCCCTCGAACAATACAGTACATCAAGCATGTTATCCGATTCGCGTTTCATTATAACGATATCCCTGCAGTTCTTCCATTGTTCCACCACATCCTCATTATTGGTTATGAGAATCATCATATCACCCTTTAATCATTCTTTTTTCTTTTCTTTAAAGCAAAAGTTATGCCAATTATTCTTTCTATACCAGTAATTAATGAAATTGCTCCGTCTGCTGCAAAAACTTGACTCCTTCCCTATTTTACAATCATTCTTCACTATGAACAAGAAGGCTAAAAAACAGAAAAGGAAATTTATTTCATTTATGTGAAATAAATTTCCTTTTCTGAGACTTTATTGCTATTCTTTTCATTAATTTTTTTCTTCTAAATCCTGCTTATTAAAGCCAGAAAGTTTATTGAAAAGTTGCCGGCGACTGATTTGAAGTCCTTTTGCTGCCTCTGTCATGTCCCCACCATAATAATTGATTACCTGCCGTATATAGGTTTCTTCAAAACCATTGCGTTTTTCCCTTAATGGTTTTACCTCAAACGGTTTTTCTTTCTCCTGTCTTAATTGATAATTGGTACAGATGGGAAGACTTTCTTCGGTCATCATTCCCTCATCTGAAAGGACCACCAAACGCTCGATAATACTTCTGAGCTCTCTCACATTACCAGGATAATTATAGTTCATTAAAAAATGAAACACCTGGTCGTCCATTCCGCGTATATTGATTCCATGGTTTTTTTCGGTCTGAGATATAAAAAAATGTATGAGTGCTTCATAGTCTTCTTTACGTTCACGTAAAGCAGGTATTCGTATGACGATGGTGCTGATGCGATAAAAAAAATCTTCACGCAAACCTCCCAGAGCCACACATTCTTCCAGATCAGTGTTTGTGGCGCTGACTAAACGAAAATCAAGGTGAATCGACTGGTTGCTTCCAATTCGTTCGATGCTTTTGGATTCAAGTACCCGCAATAGCTTCACCTGTGTATCTCGGGAAATTTCTCCCACTTCGTCCAAAAACAATGTGCCTCCGTCAGCGGCTTCAAAGCGGCCCCTTCTGCTTTCAACAGCTCCCGTGAAAGACCCCTTTTCATGACCAAAAAGTTCCGATTCCATGAGTCCGTCAGAGAAAGAATAACAGTTAACAGGAATAAATGGTCCTTTTGCCCGGGGACTGTTGTTATGAATAAAACGGGCAAAAACTTCTTTGCCAACCCCCGATTCTCCCACTAACAATAAATTGACATGACTTCTAGCCGCTTTTTTTGCAATTTCCAGAGAGCGGGCATAAGCTTTGTTTTTTGTTGTCAATAGCACTGACTCCATGAAAATCTCCTCACTGGACACGGGTTACTCTTCTTCAAGGCCGTTCAGCAGTTCATTCAACCTGTTTTTCCTGCGTTCAGTTTCGTCTTCGTCAATTTCGATGCACAATACATCCCCCTCAGCCGCCATTGCAGGAAGGAGCTTTGTTGATAAATCCTGCATTTCTCCGTTTTCCAATTCAACAATCGCCCTGTCTTCTTCAATCCGATCAATAATCACTTTCATGATCTTTCCTCCTCTAAGGCAGCAAACACTCACCACCTTATGTAATTGTACCACAGACTCTCCTAAAATGTATGATCTGAAAGTCTATTGTTTCGTTTGGTCCTTACACCTTTAGTTTCATAATGTTTTCCGCATAAGGTGCCCTGACAATGCCTTTTTCTGTAACAATACCTGTGATGTTTTCATGGGGTGTTATGTCAAAGGCAGGGTTATACACCTTCATACCTTCAGGGGCAATGTGGACCCCCTCAATGTGTGTTACTTCTTCACTGTTTCGTTCCTCAATGACGATGTGTGTCCCATGATCAATGTCAAAGTCTATGGTGGTGGTTGGTGCAACCACATAAAAGGGTACACCATAGGTTTTAGCCACAACGGACAACATAAAAGTACCGATTTTATTGGCTGTATCCCCATTGGTGGCAATTCTGTCTGCCCCCACAAGAACTACATCAATCTTTCCGTCCCGGATCAAGGTAGCCGCTACACTGTCTGCAATCAATGTTGAAGGAATGTTTTCCTGCATCAATTCCCATGCTGTGAGGCGACCACCCTGAAGCCGGGGTCGGGTTTCATCAGCATACACAAAAATGTCTTTCCCAGATGAATGTGCGGTACGCACAACACCCAATGCCGTGCCGATCCCAACCGTGGCCAGAGCACCAGTGTTGCAATGGGTCAGTATGGTTGCTCTCTGGGGTATAATTGTGTTACCATGACTGCCCATGGCCAGGTTGATGGCCTGGTCTTCCCTAACAATGGTGTGGGCCTCTTTCAGAACAAGCTCAGCCAGGCTTTTTACCGACAATTTGTGGTGTGTCTCAATGAGCTTTCGCATTCTTTTAACGGCCCACATTAGATTAACCGCTGTAGGACGGGATGTGTTCAGCTTATCCAGGCTTTCGTTCATTTTTACCAAAAATTCACTTTTTTCTTCATGTTGATAGCTTTTAGCTGCCAATGCAGCCCCGTAACCGGCGGCGGCTCCGATGGCCGGAGCCCCCCTTACCACCATATCACGTATGGCAAAGTCAACTTCTTGGCAGGTCTTGGCAATAAATATCTCATAGGTATGTGGCAGCTTTCGCTGGTCAATCATATGGAGGGCATCTTCTTTGTATTCCATGGCCAAAATAGTCTTCATGTTTAATCTCTCCCCATCTGCATGTCCTCGCTTGTTTTTTCTGTGCTCATCTTAATGTGCCAGACAAATTCAACTCATTAACGATATTATCATAATCGAAGAACGATTACATGCTGCTTGTTTGAAAAAGCCGCGTAGCTACTGGAAGTGATACTGAGAGGCGAGCTATGGTGGACAACAAAAGTGATCAGAAAAGCCTCGGCTGACACCGAGGCTTTTTCAAGGTCATTGCTTCGGTTTAGTATTCAGGCGGTAAAGACAACATTTCTTCATAGGTAAACACCGGTCCGTCAACACACATATAGTGACTGCCTACTTTACAGTGTCCGCATTTTCCTGCACCGCAGCGCATATGTGTTTCCAGGGTTACGAAAATATCAGATGGCTTCATACCCAGGTTCATCAAATCCCTGGCAACCTTTTTGATCCTGGCAGGAGAAGCACAAACTAAAGCAGTGGTGTTTTTCCACTCCATGTTAAGCCCTGGCAGCAAATCATTGACATAACCCAGGTGAGCCTCCACCTGGTCAGTGGGGTCTTTCAGAGAATAATGGACCTCAACGCTCTCCAGTTGACTCCATTCCTTCATTTCATCTTTGTAGATAAGTTTGTCATAGTTCAATGCGCTTGCCATAATGGCCACTCGCCCAAAATCATGCAGGTTTTCCAATACTGGCTCCAATACAGTACGTAATGGGGCCATGGCAACACCTGAACCTACAAAAATAAGGTTGCGCCCTTTCAGGGACTCGTAAGGATAGGCCTTGCCATACGGGCCACGAAGACCTACTTTATCCCCCTCTTTCATCTTGTATAGAAATTCTGTGACTGATCCCACATTTTTAAAGTCAAGCACGATTTCATCCTTCTGGCTTGGCCCAAAGGGAATGGAAAGCGGGACTTCACCTTCACCAAACACCGTCACCTGGAAAAATTGTCCTTTGTGCTGGTAATTGTCGTGAAGTGTCTGGTCATCATATTTCATAAACATTCTTTTTATCTCTGGGGTTTCCTGTTTTATCCTGGTGATTGTGGCCACATCAGGTGCATAGAGGCCACGCCGTGTATTAATTTCCCGGTCAACGATCTCGTGACGGATTTTAGCTGTCTGGTGAAGCGCTGGCTCTCCAGGATTTTCTTTTACGGTTTTTTGCATGGCATGGATGATGTCGATGATACTGATATAGGTAGGGCATACATCGGCACAGCGGCCACAACCGGAACATCCTTTGTACCCAAACCGCTCTTCGATGTATTTCAACTTGTCGTAAATGCGATAACGGACACGAGAGAGGGCATCCCTGGGGTTATGATGCTCTGCATTCCTTGTAAAATGGTCGCTTTGACAAGAATCCCAGTAGCGAACACGGGTGCCGTGGTTTTCATCCTGGTTTTCTTCCACCACATTAAAGCAGGTGCAGGTAGGGCACACGTTGGTGCAACCAGTACACCCAATACAGGCATTGGCTTCGTCAACCCAGAAGTCTGCATCGAAGGTGCGGGCCATGTCATCCCATAAATTGCTCAAATCCATTTTCAATGGAAAGCTTTCTGCCACCTGTTGTCTGAGTTCCTCCTGCTTCTCCAGCAAAGCTTGATCTGCAGGAACAAAAAAGTCAATGGCTCCTTCTATTAAACCGTGACCCTTGTCGGTGGCGGCTTCCACCAGGTAAAAGTCATCCATGGGGGTTAACGCCAGATCAAATCCTTTTGTTGAAAAGACCCCCGTACCGATGGATGTACAGAAACAGTGTTCCCCTGCCCGTAGGCAGTTCACTGCCACAATGGTGGCTTTGGCTCTTCGGGACTGGTAATTGGGGTCCATAAATTCTTTCATGTAAAACCTGTCTGTATAGGCTATACCATAGGTGTCACAAGCCCTCACACCATAAAATATCCGATCATCGGCATGATGATGTGCTAAGGTTTCAACGGTGATATCACCATCATTTTTTCGTTCCCAACTAAACAGCTTCTCCTTCTGTTCAAAGACCATTTCTTTCACCGGCAGGGTCAGATTGATGTAGTCTTCCGTTCGTTCAGCGTCTTCCAGGGGAATCAGGTTAATGTCCTTGCCCTTACCATGTGGTACATACACTGGCACTTTCTGGTTCCATAATGAAAGCACTTCATCCAAATGCTTTTTTTCCAATGTATACAGTTTCAATTCACTCATTGTGCCACCTCAATTCTAACCGCCGATACTTTCAGAGCGGGGATTTTAATAATAGGGTCCAGGTTCTGGCCTGTCAAACGATTGGCTGGTGACTCAGCAAAATGAAACGGCACAAACACTGTTTTTTCCTTGATTCGGTCTGTGACCATGGCCGGTGCTGTGATGCTTCCCCTGGCCGAGGTGATGCGTACCTCCTGGTGCATCTTGATGCCCAAGTCTTCTGCATCCTTTGTGTTAATTTCCACAAATCCATGGGGATATTCCCTGTCCAGTGTCCACACCTTCCGTGTCATGGTCCCGGTATGGTACTGGTGGGTGACCCGACCCGTCGTCAGGAAGAAGGGAAATTCTTCGCTGCGCTGGTCGCCAATTCGTTCAAAATCATTTACGGTAAAAAGACCTTTGCCTCTTATAAACTCACCCACATGTAAGATAGGAGTGCCCGGGTGGTCTTTTGTTGGGCAAGGCCACTGGATCCCCACTTCCTGTATCCGATCATGGGTGATACCTCCGTATATGGGAGTTGTTTCATTGATCTCATCCATGATCTCACTGGGAGATTTGTAATCTACATCCATGCCGATCCGTTTCATGAGTTCATTGATAATCCACCAATCCGGACGGGAGTTGCCCACTGGTTCAATGACTTTTCGAATCAATTGTACACGTCTGTCTGTGTTCGTATACGTGCCGTCCCGCTCCAAAAAACTGGCAGCAGGCAATATGACATCGGCGTATTGCGATGTTTCGGTCATAAAGATATCCTGCACCACAAGAAAAGGTAATTTTTCCAGGCAATGCATGGTATGAAGTTGGTCCGGATCGGAAAGCACCGGGTTCTCACCCACTATAATAGCGGCCTTCATCTTACCTTCTTCCATCAGGTTAAACATATCAATAATGGTGTTGCCCCGCAGGCAGGAAACATCTCCCCATGCTTTGGTAAATCGTTCTTTTGTTTCCGGCCATTCAGGTCGTTGGTAACCGGGAAGAAAATCAGGAAGAGTTGCCATGTCACCGGCTCCCTGTACATTGTTTTGACCTCGCAGCGGGTTGATACCCGTTGACGGCCGGCCCACATGGCCGGTAAGCATGGCCAGGTTTCCCAGTGCACGAATACTTTTAACCCCTGTGGTTTGCTGTGTCACCCCCATGGTAAAGATGATCATGGCTTTGTCAGTGGTAGCGTATTTCCGGGCAAATAGACGGATGGTATCTGCAGGTACGTGGGTGATCGCTTCTGCCCACTCCGGTGTGCAGTCAACCACAGAAGCTCTCATTTCTTCAAAATTTTCAGTGCGGTTTTTGATAAATGCTTCGTCCATCAGGTTTTCTTCAATAATTACATGAATCATGGCATTGATCATGGGCAGGTTGGTACCCGGTTCAATGATGGCATGGCCATGAGCAAAATCAGTGAGTCGAATCATTCGTGGGTCAATGACATACAGTTCCGCACCTTTTTCCAGGGCTTCAAAAATCCTGGTACTTGCCAAAGGATGCTGCTCTGTGGTGTTGGATCCAATAACCATGATCAATTCTGCATCGCTAATATCATTCATCGTGTTGGTGGCACCGCCGGCGCCAAAGGAGGTAGAAAGACCTTCCACCGTGGGGCTGTGTCAGAGACGTGCGCAGTGGTCAACACTACTGGTTTTCAGTCCGGCTCTGGCCAGTTTTGCCATGAGAAAATTCTCCTCGTTTGTGCACCGGGCAGACGAAATCACACCAATAGCATCAGTGTTGTCACCACCGGTCATGGCTGATTTCAAACCATTGGCTGCAAATTCAAGGGCTTCTTCCCAAGATGTTTCCCTAAAAGTACCATCTTCCTGTTTTATGAGGGGGTTGGACAGGCGCCTTGAATCCCTCACAAAAGCAAACCCGTGCCACCCCTTGGAACATAATTTTCCTTTGCTCACCACATGGTTATAACTAGGTGTAATTCCCAACATGGTACCATCATCCGCCATGTTTACATAGATGCCACACCCACAACCACAATAACCACAGGTGGTTTCCATACGTTTCACATCATTTCCCCCTTTACCTGATTTTTTTTCTAAAAAACAAAAGGCTTTTTGAAAGGCTCACTACCGTGAAAATACCCCTAAGGAACATAAAATAACATTCTCAGGGGATAATATCGATAGCTGTGTATTTATCAGGTCTGGAAAGTTCCCCCTCACTGCAAGATGATTACAATCAACAGGCGTCTTATCGGTGGTAGTCATCGGATAAAGATTGTTTTACAGCCTCAGGGATCTGAGATTTTTCCACTACACGATTGTGAAGAACAGGTTTTTTATCTAAACCCCGCAAACCTCTTGGAACGCTTACCCCAGTAGCCTCTTTCAATTGGATGATCGCTTTAAAGCCATCAATCTGGGAAGGTAAGCCCAAAGCGTTCACCACTGTTTCAGAGAATTTGTAGGCACTTGCTGTTGCCGCAATTACCGTGGGCGTTGTGTCACCAGTTTTTTCCACATAATCTGAATAGACTTTATATCCCACCGCTGTGTGGGGGTCCATTAAATAATGATCTCCCTGATAGAGCTCAGCAATGGCAACCGTGGTTTCTTCTTCTGTGGCAAAACCCCCATAAAACTCTGTTAAACCCACCCGAATGTTATCGCTTGCTTCAAATTTTTTCTTTTCATCCAAATCTTTCATCAATGAAGCCACCAGTTGACCATTGTTCCCTGAGAGATGGTAAAGTAACCGTTCCAGGTTACTGGATACCAGTATGTCCATGGAGGGTGAGCTGGTGACATAAAACTCACGCTTCGCATCATACACCCCTGTGTTGATAAAATCTGTCAACACATTGTTTTTGTTGGAGGCACAAATAAATTTACCGATTGGTATTCCAATCTCCCTGGCATAATAGGAGGCTAAAATATTACCAAAATTACCAGTAGGCACCACCACGTTGATCTTTTCTCCCGGCTGAATAATTCCCTGTTCAAGTAATTTGATATAAGCCCATACATAATACACCACCTGTGGCACAAGCCTGCCAATGTTAATGGAGTTGGCAGATGATAACTGCCAACCTTTCTCTTCCAGCTCAGTGGCCAGGCAAGGGTCGTTAAACATTTTTTTAACGGCTGCCTGGGCATCATCAAAGTTTCCCTTTATACCAAAAACATGAACGTTGTTCCCTGTTTGCACAGTCATTTGCCGTTCCTGCACCTGACTGACACCCACATGAGGATAAAAAACGATGATTTCAGTACCATCTACATCAGCGAATCCCTCCAGGGCTGCCTTCCCCGTGTCGCCGGAAGTGGCTGTTAAAATGGCAATTTTGTTTTCAATTTTTTCTTTTTTCAACGCTGTTGTCAGCAAATGAGGCAGAATGGACAAGGCCATGTCTTTAAAAGCAGCCGTCGGACCGTGATACAGTTCCAGAAAATAAGCACCGCCTCCCTTCACAAGGGGTACAATTTTATCTGATTCAAATTGCTCATCATAGGCACAGTCAATGCATTCCTGCAGTTCTTTTTCTGTGTAGTCCGGAAGAAATCTTGAAAGCACCAGATAGGCAATTTCTTTATAATTTTTCCCGGTCAATAAACCCATATCACCCAATGATTGAGGCATTTTTTCCGGAACAAAAAGTCCCTTGTCCTCAGCGATTCCTTTAATGATGGCCTGGGCTGCATTTTTACCTGCCATATTTGGTTCCTGCTTGCTTCTGGAACTGATATACTTCATCATGTCATTCCTCATTTCCTTCACCATGAATTTTCGGTTTGCATCCAGACCACTCAATTTTCATCATCCTGTCAAAAGCCTCTGCCAAAACACCAGTATCCACGGTACAGGCGATGCGCAAGTAACCTTCGCCACAGTGTCCAAAAGCACTTCCTGGAATTGTGAGCACTTGTGCCTGGTCTAAAATCACTTCACTTGCCTTTTGAGATGAACAACCTGTTTGTTTTATGTTGATAAAAAGATAAAAAGTTCCCTGTGGTGGCAACACACTCATCCATGGTATTTTATTGATGCGGCGGGCGGCGTATAACACGCGTTCCTTGTATAAGCTGACAGCTGGAGGTTGAATGGTCCTTCTGTTTCTCAAGGCATAAATGGCTGCTCGCTGGGATATGGAGGGAGCTGTAAATACCACATTTTCATTCACCTGTTGACAAATTCTTATGATTTCAGGAGATGCAATGATATTTCCCACACGCCAGCCTGTCATGGTGAAATCCTTTGAAAAACTGTTTATGATTACCAGTCGTTCACGAAGGTGTTTTTTTTTGATCATTGACTGAAATGTACCGTTGAACACGTAAGCTCCATAGATCTCATCGGCAATGATCAATAAATTGTGCCTTTCTGCTATTTCGCCAATTGCCATCAGTGTTTTATCACTGTACACTGCCCCGGTGGGGTTGCTGGGAGAGTTAACAATGATGGCTTTAGTACAACTGTTGATGGCTTTTTCCAACTGTTTAAGATTCATTTGAAAATCATCTGCTTCAAATGTGTCCAGTTCCACCGGCACACCCCCTGCCAACTTCACCTGCTGGTAGTAAGGTGTAAAATAAGGGGCTGGCAAAATAACCTCATCCCCTGGATCAAGGACTGATTCAAGCACCAGGTACATGGCCAAACAGGCACTGGCCGTCACCATAATTTCTGAGTCATCCACACTTGCGTCATATTCTTCCAAATAGTATTTTCCAATTTCAGCCCTCAATTCAGGGTCTCCGCGAAAATCCGTGTAATGGGTATGACCTTCCAGGGCTTCCTGGAAAGCAAAGCGAATGATTCCCTCATCGGTGGTCTGGTCAGGATCCCCCAGGCTTAGATTAATCACGCCCTCATATTTTTTTGCCAGTTGATCCACAGCACCCATGGGTGTGGATTGATCTTCCCAATATTTTTTAGCAATAAACCGATGCGCCATCTGCTTTCACTCCCACATTATTCTTACTATTATGATCACTTTATATGATGATTTACGTAACCCTCAAAGATTATCTTTTGGCAATGAGTTCAATCTCAATCTGAGCTCCCAACGGAAGGGCTGCCACTCCAATGGTGGTGCGTGCCGGGTAGGGTTGCGAAAATTGCTGAGCGTATACTTCGTTCATCTGTGAAAAAGTGCCCATGTCAGTTAAATAAACGTTCACCTTCTGGACATCATCAGGTGTTAATCCGCAAGCTTCCAGTACTTTGAAAAGATTAACAAAACATTGTTTCGTCTGTTCCTGAATGCCTCCTTCCACCAACTTTTCGGTTGAAGGGTCAAGCGGTGTCTGGCCTGATAAAAAAATAAATCCATCAGCATCAACTGCATGAGAATAGGGACCAACAGCCACAGCGCCAGCGGCAGTAAATGAGTTTCTTTTCATAAAATCTCCTCCTAACAAAGTAGATGTGCTTATTATAATACACTATTATGAAAAATAAAACATTTGTCCATCAATCGGATCCCTGATCAGTAGCGTAAAAGGCTACAGCGCCAACGTTTCCATCCAGTACAAAAGAAGAATAATCAATGATGCAACGGGGACCACCGCGACCCAATCATTCACCCCAAGCAGTTCAGGCAGCGAAACATCACCGTAATTGCCTTTTTTCAAAATTGTTTTATTGAGATATGGGTAATGTGCCGCAAAGATACCTGCGCCGATCATGATTCCCGCAACGCCTCCCACCACAGCGTCCAGATATCCATTGCCGACGGCTCCTGCGATGGTTCCTGGGCAATAGCCCAGAATGGCAAATCCTGCACCGAAAATAAGTCCTCCAATCACGTTTTGACCGACGGATCCTTTTTTAGGGTGCAGTTTTATCCATCCTTTGTTTTTCATGTAATACACGCCCACCATACCAGTGGCAACGGCAGACAACATTATTTTTAACACAGTATGATCTCTTAAGAGCAACTGTCCCACAATGACATCATAGTTAGTGGCACCCCCCTTTTGAAGCAGAAACCCGAATATAACTCCCATTAACAATCCACGGAGCAGTTGCACTTTTATGCCAAATAGTTTTTTTTCTTCATTCATTCTTATTTCACCCCTTATAACCATTAACCATCACCTGCTATATTCCAATGAAATTGAAAAGTAAGTGAGCAGTAAGAATACCTCCCAGGAAGAAGCATATGGCTGAAACCCAACTGGAAATAGTTAGCTGCAAGGCTCCGCTGATGCCATGTCCACTGGTACAACCATCTGCCCACCGGGCGCCATATCCAAGAAAAACACCACCCAGGATAGCCCCCACTAGTCGCAACATGGGATTTGAACCAAAAGCATAGTCCCACGTTTTAGGCACCCACTGTAGATGAAAATCCCCTGACAACTGGGCTGATAAAAACGACCCGAGAATAATCCCCGTCACCAACATCCACTGCCAATCAATCTCTAACCCTATTTTCTTATAATAAGGCTTATTCGCCACCTGCGGGCCACGGAACAAGCGTTCAATCTTTCCGCTGGCCTTGGCAAAGGTAGTGGAACTTGCAATGGGTTTATCAGAAAAATAAAAACTTGCCCAGCTTAGTATGCCTATACCCACTCCCACCAAATAGGGAGACCAACGTAGGGCAGTCAGAAAACGCATGACTTAACCTCCTTGTCTAACCGTCTTATTTCAGTGAATTTTTTCGGTTCCCTGTGAAAAATCTTATCCATGAGGACTTATTTCTTCGAGCGTCTGGGGTTCAACAAAGTGAGTCATTAGTTCATAAACAGGTAAAAATATGAAACTGTTACCACAAGATAGATCAGAGTCATACCACTTCCTGCCTTCATAAAATCACGGTTTTTGTATCCGCCCGGCGAAAGCAATAAAGCATTCACCTGATGTGTGGGTAGAATGAAAGCGTTTGAAGCACAAACTGCTGCCAACAACACCATTGGCCTTGGATCCAGTTCTGCCATGGAAGACATGCTGATCACCAGCGGTGTCAACACTACCACTGCTCCCACGTTAGACATAAACAATGAAAAAAATGAAGCCAATGCGGCAACTGTCACGATAAAGAACAAGTGGTGCTTTCCTTCAATGAGTCCCATAATACTCTGGGCAATCCATTCCGCTGTTCCACTTTTATCCATGGCCGTTCCCAAAGGGATCAAACCTGCTAACAAAAAAATCACTTTCCATTCAATGGCTTTATAGGCTTCCTGGATGTTAATAACCCCCACCAGGACCATGACGATTGCACTTGTAAAGAAAGCCAGTGAAACAGGGTATCCCATTAGGGTCAAGACGACTGCCGCCACCAGACAGATTACTGCCTGAGGCGTTTTTTGGGGAGTATGTTTCGATGTGGAGAAAGGGGTTACGACTATAAAGTCGCCGCTGTCTTTCATCTGGTTCACATCTTGCCACAATCCATAAACAACCAGCGTGTCCCCCTGCTTAATCTTGTGATCTGAAAAATCATCCCTTACTTCTTCTCCCTGGCTGAAGAGAATCAAAGGTTCCACGGCATATTTTTTCCTCAGTGAGAATTCACGAAGTGTATTGTCGGCCATTTCAGACCGTGGTGTTACAATGACTTCTGCAAAACCTGCGCTGCCCAAATCCTGTAGTGTAGCAAAGGTGTCCCGGGTTTCTGCTTTTTCCAGTCCACATTCTTCCGCAAATTGCCTGGCTTCTGATGAATCTCCCAATAATGCCATGGTCTGCCCAGGTTGAAAAGTTGTACCACGCCAAGGTATGTATTGAACCTTTTTATCATTTGCAAGGGCCAATACGTGTAGATGGAAGCGTTTCCAGATGTCAACTTCATCAATGGTTTTTCCATCCATAGGGCAATGGGCTGGAATTCTATAATGGTGTATTCGCCTGTGTAGATGCAGTGTTTCCATCAACTGCTCCTGGTAGGAAGAAGCAGCTTTTCCCGATGTATCCGGAAGAATTTTTTTGCCCAGAAACCAGAAATATAACGAACCAACCACCAGAAGAACTACTCCCACTGGCGCGACTCCCAAAAGACCATAGGGTGCCATACCACCTGAGAGGAGGAGATCGTTCAGCACAATCAATGGGGCTGAACCCACCATGGTCAGGTTGGCGCCCAGCATGGCTGAAAAGCCCATGGGGATTAACAAGTCTGAAGCAGGTATTCTACGCTGTCTTGAAATTTGAAGCATCACAGGTAAGAAAAGAGCTGCTACCCCAACGGTGATTAAAATACCAGACAGCACGCCTGCCATCAAGGAGACTGTTAACACAATCATCTTTTGATTATCACTGATTTTTTTCATAATAAATTGTGACAGGCGAAGTATAATGCCAGTGTTGGCAAGTCCCTGGCTGATGATCATAACCCCCATCATGGCAATCACTGCATTACTGGCAAACCCGGCGAATGCTTCGTTGGCACTTAAAATACCAGTCCATCCTAAAACAAGCATGACCATAATGGCCACAAGATCAATGCGAACCATGTCAGTGATCAGAAGAATCACTGCCGTTGCTAAAATAAACAGCACTGTTATGATTGATCCATCCACGATCAACGCCTCTTTCCACTTGGTATTAAACCCCAGTCTGTCGCACAACATCGCTTAATAAATCATACCCTAATGATAGTTATATTAACCGATTAGACAAGCGCCCACATTCAGAAAGAACCCCTCACATGGTTTGTGAAGGGTTCTGGATAAACAGGATTCTGTTTGAAAAATGTACGGTTAATTTCATTTCATTTATACTACTGACGGCAATGCCGCAAGGGACAAGGTGGCAATTCCGGCATCATTACCACGTCTGTACACCCATTGGGGTCACAACAGGTATAACAAACCCTTTTAAGTGTTCGCATGCTTTTAATGGTCACATGAGGCGACAGAAAACCGTCTTTAATGGGTTCTTCTTTCATCAAATCCGTACTCAGGTACTTTTTGTTATCATCAGAGAAAATTGTCACCACAACTTTATCTGAACCAATTATATCCTGCACTTTTAATGCCCCCAAAAGATTGGCACCGGATGATATACCCACGCCAACACCCAACTCCGATGCCAGTCGTTGCGTCATAAGAATGGCATCTCCATCATCAATGTCGATCACTTCATCCAACGCTCCCAGATCTACGATGGAAGGAATAAACTCATCGGATATTCCCTGAATCCGGTGACTACCCACCTTGTGTCCTGTGGACATGGTTGGAGAATTGGCAGGTTCCAGAGGATAAATTTTAATCTCAGGGTTCATCTCCTTCAGAAAGCGACCCGTTCCCATCACAGTGCCTCCAGTTCCCACACCTGCCACGAAGGCATCAGGTTTAATTTCACGAACCTGAAGCTGCCACCATATTTCGGGGCCAGTGGTCATATAATGGGCCTCACTGTTATCTTCATTGGAAAACTGTCGTGGCAAGAATACACCTTCATTGTGTTCCGCCAAATCTTCCGTCATTTGAATACTGCCTAAAAATCCTCCCTGTTCCTTACTGACAAGTTCAATGTCTGCGCCGTAACTGCGAATCAGGTTTATTCGTTCCTGACTCATCCAATTTGGCATAAAAATGGTTACAGGGTGACCTAACGATCTGCCAATAGCCGAAAAAGCTATGCCTGTATTCCCGCTTGTTGCTTCAACAATTCTATCTCCTTTTTTCAGCTTTCCTGATTTATAAGCCTTTTGCAACACATGAAACGCCATTCGGTCTTTAATGCTGCCGGTTAGATTGTAATACTCAGCTTTGGCATACACCGTTCTCTCTTCACCTTTGTATGTAAGCTTTAACTCCAGCAAAGGTGTGTTTCCGATCATGTTGGATAAATCGTTAAATCGTTTTGTGATCCACTGATGTTCCACTTTTTATCCCCCTTTTTATCTTTTATTTAATTGTTCTGTTGTATTGATGCATTACATTGAATTTCTTCTATTTTATTATACCCTTGATCCAATTGAAGAACAAATGTGATTTGCCAGTATTTTTTTGATTCGTTATATTGCTTATACAGATTCATAACATCCTATGGTATGATAAGCAAGGAGGTGTTTCGATAATGCGTGAATTCATGCTTCAACTGACTAGTAGACTATTGATTATGATGATATGCCTTGGCGCTGTGCTTTCTGTTTCATTTGCTGAAACCCAGGACTTGCCTGATTCAGAAATAATACAACCACCCGAACCAATGAAAGGCATCTGGGTGGCCAGCGTTTTAAACATCGATTATCCCAAAAAGGGTACCACTGATCCAGCCCTGCTGAAAGCTGAAGCCATCGCCATACTGGATACAGCAAAAAACACCGGGCTAAATGCTGTCTTTCTGCAGGTGCGGCCCACATCGGATGCTTTTTATCCTTCCGCTTATTTTCCATGGTCAAAATACCTTACTGGCACCCAGGGCACTCCGCCGGCAGATGCCTTTGATCCCCTGGATTTTTGGATTGAAGAAGCCCACCTTAGGGGTATCGAACTACACGCATGGTTGAACCCTTACCGTATCACTAATAAAACGATTCATGAACCCCCTCATGACTTTGCTTCACTTACCGCCACTCATCCTGCCCGAACAAACCCGGAATGGGTGGTGGCTCATAAAGACGGCAATTTGTATTTCGATCCGGGTATTCCTCAGGTAAGGAAGTTGTTGATTGACAGTGTCATGGAAATTGTCGAAAACTATGCCATTGATGGTATACATTTTGATGATTATTTTTACCCCGGTAGTGATTTTGATGACGCTGTCACCTTTAGCACTTACGGCCAGGGATTTTATTCCATCAAAAACTGGCGAAGGGAAAATGTAAATACGTTGATACGTGATTTGCATCGATCAATACAGGAAGGTCCCCGACAGGTCAGGTTTGGTATTAGTCCTTTCGGCATATGGGCCAATGACACATCACATCCCCTTGGCAGTGCCACCCGTGGAAATCAAACCTACTTTTCACACTATGCAGACCCACTGACATGGATTAGAGAAGGGTCCATTGACTATATCGCACCACAACTTTACTGGCACATTGGTTTTGATATCGCCGATTATCATGTATTACTAGACTGGTGGCATCGTGCCACATTATTTTCTTCTGTTGACCTTTACATTGGTCACGCAGCTTATCGCACCGGGAATACCGATCCAATCCACCCATGGTATGGTGTGAATGAAATCAACCGACAGCTAACCCTAAACAAAGGTTATTCAGGTGTGGCTGGAAGTATTTTCTATAACTACAGTGCTTTTAATCGAAGCCCTGCCTTACAAAGACTTTTAGCTGATTTTTATGATTATCCCAACCCGATATACGGAAGTAAGGATGCACAAATGCCACACGCTAACTAAAAGTAAAAATATGATGATCCAGTTATTGGGAGGTGGTCACCATCCTTCAGGAATACATTACATCTTTTCTTCTCATTTTCCTCGCTGAAATGGGTGACAAAACACAAATACTTGCCATGGCATTTGCAATACAATACCCCGTCAAAAAGGTGCTGTTGGGCATCTTTTTTGGTGTCTTACTGAATCACGGTTTGGCTGTTGCCATGGGCAGTTTACTGTCAACCTTGATACCTCTTGACATCATCCAAATGACAGCAGGGTTTGCGTTTATCGGTTTTGCCCTGTGGACATTGAAGCCGACAGGTGAAGATGATAGGGAAAATGAAGATGACAAGCCCTACGGTCCCGTCATTACTGTTGCCATCGCCTTTTTCATTGGTGAGTTAGGTGATAAAACACAGTTAACTGCCATCACCCTGTCAGTAGATGCTTTATACCCAATCCTTATTCTTGCAGGCACCCTCTCGGGCATGATCGTGACAGGTGGTATGGGTATATTTGTAGGCAAAAAACTGGGAGACAGAATACCCGAATTTGCTATCAAACTCATGGCGGCAGGTGTTTTTCTTGTTTTCGGCATCACCAAATTATGGCAAACGCTGCCCCAAACCTGGTTGACACCAATTCACTTACTCACATATACATTCCTGGTGTTGTCACCCATGAGCTGGCTGGTTTATAAATTGCTTCAACAGCGGAAACTGGGTAAGGATAGTGCTTTTATCAGGAGAGCCCGTGAACTTCATGTTTATTACCTTCAGATTAATGAAGCCGTCAACCAAATGTGCCTGGACAACAATACATGCCAGAGTTGTGTTGGTAACGAATGTATGATTGGTTACACCAAATACCTGATTGCCCAAGGCATGGCAGAGCAACCAGACCTTCAGACAAAAGCTCCTCCATCTGCTGATACATTGTATAGGATTTTTGATACGGAAAAAACCCTGCGATCACTCACATTAACGGTGTCCATGATGCGGCGTAACCAGGAGAACTTTTACAACCCCCACCTCCACCGCATAAGACGGAATTTGGAAACCATTCTATTCAACCGTTACCTGCAGGATCTACCTGACTGGGCAGCGTATGAAAGTTGGCTCAACTCACTGGAACACCCCGAGGCTGATCAACTGGCAGCAACGCTTCGTAATCAATCCCCACTTCCTCCAATTTCTTAACGCTCAATCAATAACAAAAAAAGACCTGATCCAATTGATCAAGCCTGAGAGTGTAAACATATTTTAATGAAGACAAAGGGCTAGATGAGTAAGCCTATTTGTTAATCGAATTTATTCAAACTCTGCACTAACTTTAAGCCCATGGTCATTATAACCTCATTCAATTCGATTGCTGTTTTCCATTCATCAGGAATCACGTCCATACCTCCATAGGCCCCCAATAGAGTACCCGTAATGGCGCCCGTAGAATCGCTGTCTCCACTATGGTTCACTGCCATGATCAGTGCAGCCTTGAAGTCTTTCCGCTTCATTGCACAATAGATCCCAATGGCCAGTGCTTCTTCTGCCACCCAACCCTCACCCAGTTCAATGATGGCCGTTTCGTGTCTTTCTGAATTTTTAGCAAAATTGACAGCCCTTTCAATGGCTTTACTGGTTTCCTCGTGGTAGCGATAACTCTTCAAAAGTCCTAAGGCAGTCTCAACGCCTTCGCAGATTTCCTTTTCATTGACCAACTCTGCCACGATGGCAGCAAATGCACCAGCTGCCAGATACCCACTGGCATGTCCATGTGTCACAGCAGCAGCTTCAGCTGCCACACGAAAAGCATGATCCGGTCTTTCATGAAGCAGTAATCCTATGGGGGCTACCCTCATCACCCCACCGCAACCCTTACTCTGGTTCAAAGGGTTTTCCATGGTGCCCATAAGACCACTGGCCAGGGTGGATATACACGTGTTTCCCGGGGCCCTCCGGGCAAATAAGCCGGGTTGATCAAGAAGACTAAACGTATGTTCGTGTGGTTGTTTGTCCATTAGTTTCTGATGCCTTTCAGTTGGCATAATTCCCTGCTGTGTATTGTACCATCTCAAATACGAGGGGTACAGGCCATCAGCGGTAAACAAAACCTCTTTCATGTTTACCGGCTCTTCAACCTTTGATAAAGCCCACAGAAGTCCATCTGCTGTAAAAAGCGTCATTTGTGTGTCATCAGAGATCAACACCATACCCGTTCTGCCATCGGGTTGCACATCAGTGATACCGTTGGCTCCAAACTTGGCATATATTTCTGTGATAGCCATAAACTCCACCGTATAGCCCAATGCATCACCGATCGCCCCGCCCAATAAGGAGGCTTGAAACCTGTTTTTCAATGCGTTTTGATCTTCCGCTTTTTTCAATTGAATTCCCTCCATTCAGCACTCTATGTTAGCATTCATTATTTATTTAATACTATGTTGCAGACCATAATCTGAAACACAAATCTGAAACAAAAAGCTGGCGCATCCGTCCTTAAGCATATATAATAATCACATATTCTTTTGAGGAAGTGGTTCAATGCGTGGCGATATTATTTATGTCAATAGAATTCCCCTTGGACTGGGTTCCATCGAATGCCGTAAAACACCCAAAACCAGCTGGGTGGATATAATCATCATTCGATGCTTATCTTACAAACACTACGGCATCGACATTGGTGATGGATTGGTGGCTCATTTTCGCTGCGAAAGCATTCTTGCCATGAAAGAAGCTAAGGTAATTGTAACAAGTCTTGAAGACTTTACCCGTGATGGAGTCGTTGAGACTGATCAAAACACTGTCACCTTTTTCAATCCTGATCAGATTGTGGAACGTGCAATGTCACGCCTGGAACAAGGTTTTGATGTTTATCATCCAAAACACAATAACTGCGAACATTTTTCCACCTGGTGCACAACAGGTGACCGGTCTTCACAACAAGACCTTGTACGTGATGCCTGGAGGAACGTAACAATGCTTCCAGTGCGAACCAAGGACAAAGTTGTTACAGCCTTGGCTTTTTTAAGCTTTTTCAGCTGATCACTCCCTTAGTCTACCATAGATAATACTTAAAATAGATTAAATCTTATTAACAATTTACACCATTCTTTCCATGAAAAATCCTGAGCTCAAAAGAGTTCAGGATTTTTGTTTTTTAATGACACTGTTTTATAGATCACGCCGGAATAATTTAAACAGTTCACTGAAAATTAGTGGGATCACCGACAAACCAAAGACCAGAAGCCAGTCGGACAAGGACAGCATCTGTACCTTAAAAGCCCGTGACAGAAATGGTACTGAAATAACCATCAACTGTAACGCAAACCCTGCTGCCATGGCGCCAATTAAATAAGGATTACTAAAGATACCAATGGCAAAAATAGATCTGTTGGAGCTGCGCATTGCCAGGGAATAAAAGAGCTGGGTACCAGCTAGCACCACAAAGGCCATTGTTCTGGCATAGGTCATTACATTTTCCGGAATATTTCGGGCATCCATGTGATAGCCATGTTCGTACAAACCATAATAAAAAGCAGCCAGGGTCAAAGCACCGATCAGCACACCACCAAGAACAACACGCTTTATAGCACCATGTGCAAAGATACTTTCCTCTGGTGGTCTGGGCTTTTTCTGCATCAATCCAGGCTCTTCCGGATCAATTCCAAGGGCAATGGCAGGCAGCGTATCTGTGATCAGGTTGATCCATAAGATTTGTGTGGGCAACAAAGGCACTGGCCAGGCTAGTAAAATGGCTGCAAAAATTGCCACCACTTCTCCCAAGTTACAGGACAACAAGAACAACACCGATTTTCTGATGTTATTATAAATGATTCGGCCTTCCCGTACTGCACGGATGATGGTTGAAAAATTATCGTCTATCAGTACCATGTCACTGGCACCTTTCGAGACATCAGTCCCTGTGATACCCATGGCGACTCCAATGTCGGCCATCTTCAAGGAAGGAGCATCATTCACCCCGTCCCCTGTCATTGACACCACATACCCCTGTGATTGAAAAGCCTGGACAATCTTTACCTTATGCGCTGGTGAAACCCTTGCAAAAACACGGTACTGATTAATATTATTCTGAAGCTCATCCTGGGCCATGACATCTATTTCTGCACCGGTAATACTCTGTTCTATGGACGTGTTTATTCCCAGTTCTTTACCAATGGCAACCGCCGTCTGCTGGTGGTCTCCTGTGATCATAACCGGTGTAATGCCTGCGGCTTTTGCTTCTTCAATGGCGTCTCTCACCTCCGGGCGGGGAGGGTCGATCATTCCAACCAATCCTAGTAAAACCAAGTCTTTCTCCATCTCTTCAGGTTCTATTTTTTCTTTCGTTACTTTATACGCTGCTCCTAACACCCGTAATGCGTCAGCAGAAAGTTGTTCCACCATCTGGTTATAGTTATCTTTTAATTCTTGTGTCAGGGGAATCACTTCGTTGCCCATCATTACATGGGTGGTAATGTGTAACAGGTTATCAACAGCTCCTTTTGTGTGAACCATGTAGTCATCCTGCTCTTTGTTCAGCGTGGACATTAATTTCCGTTCAGAATCAAAGGGTTTTTCTCCCACCCGCTCATGTTGACTGACCAGATTCTTCCAATAGACACCATATCTTTTTGCCCAGGCCAGGCCTGCAATTTCTGTGGGATCACCCGTCTCTTTTCCATCTTCCAGGGTAGCGTCCGCACACAGTACCAGGGTTTTCATCATCATTCGTTCTGCATCAGATGCCTGTAATGCATCATCTTCAGACTCACTACCATCAGAGTCATCAGCATGCGGCATTTTCTTTAGTTGTCCATCAATGTAATGATGGGTGACTGTCATGCGGTTTTGAGTCAGCGTCCCTGTTTTGTCAGTGCACACAATACTGACTGACCCCAAGGTTTCAACCGCTGGCAGTTTTCTCACGATGGCATTGATTTTTGACATTCTGGTAACACCCAAAGCCAGTACGATGGCAACGATGGCTGGTAAACCTTCCGGTATTGCCGCCACTGCCAAGCTGATGGCTGTGAGAAACATATCGAAAAAGTCTCTTCCCTGTAATAAGGACACTATCAATATAAGACCAGAAATACCCAGCGCCAGTAGTCCCAAAGTTCTTCCCAATTCTTCCAGCCGTTTCTGCAAAGGTGTCAGGGTTTCTTTCGACTCGTGAAGCATGTCCGCAATTTTTCCAATCTCTGTTTTCATGCCTGTTCCCACAACAATCCCTTCACCCCGTCCATAGGTTATCGTTGTAGACATGAAAGCCATGTTGGTTAAATCGCCTACTCCAGGGTTCGAACCTTTGTCAATAGGCAGGGTTTGTTTCTCTGTGGGTACCGACTCTCCCGTCAATGCTGATTCATCAATTTGAAGGTTGATGCTTTCAATTAAACGTAGATCTGCGGGCACCAAACGACCGGCTTCCAGTAATACAATATCCCCCGGCACCAATTTTTCAGTGTTGATCTCTTCCACCTGACCATTACGGCGTACCAATGCCTTCCCCACAGTCATTTGCTTGAGGGCTGCGATTGCCTGTTCCGCTTTGTGGGCTTGCACCACCCCAATGGTGGCGTTTAACACCACCACCAACAGGATAATCACCGCATCGATGTACTCTCCAATAACCAGGGTAACAACGACAGCTGCCAACAACACATAGATTAACGCGTTTTTCAACTGAGATATAAACAAACTCAGCAGACTGGCAGGTGGTTTTTCACTGATTTTATTTGGTCCGGTGTTCAGCAGTTTTTTAGCCGCTTCAGCCTGGGATAATCCGGTGTCGGAATCCACTTTCATTTCATCCATCACCTGGTTCCACTCCATGTCAAACCACTTCATCTGGCCACTTCCTTTTTAATAGTGAATGTTGTATCAAAAATGGTTCTTTTATGATTATGCCCCTTTTCACCTCTTTGATTCAAGAAAGTGTGCTAACAAATAAATAAACAGAGGTATGGTTTCATGTTATCAAACACCACACCTCCGTCCATTAAGTAACTACGCCTGTTATCTCTGGTCATGCACCATTTTCTTTGGAAGATAACTGCTAATCAAAAAAGCCATACCACCTCCCAATAGTGCTGAGTACAATTGCGGAATGGAAAGTGCGGCGATGACCTGTGGAGGTAACGCAGGAAAAAGGTATATTGCCAACAACCGAACCGTCACAGTCATCAGGATTGTTTTTACCATCGCGGCTCCTGCAATACCGACCACCAAATTTATATTTTTTAATATGAAAAATGTTAACACATAGAGTGTGTTTCCCAGCATGATCACAGGCACGATGGGTAAAATGGGCATGATCCCCAGTGCGTAAGCCGCCATGGGAGTCAGACACCCGATGAAACAGGCAGTGGCAGGACCTACTGTGATCACTGCCAGTAGCAACACCATGTTTACCAAAGGGCCCACCACAGGCTGTGCAAAGGGTGTGAATCCTATCTGGAAAATGAGAGCCAGTGACAGCAACACAGCAGATTTTGTTATTTTTTCAGTTCTTCTTTCCCCTTCAACCAACATCAACCTGTCACCTCCTAGTTCATACAACTGCTGCTATCTCTTTTGTCGGGGCACGTAAGTCGTGTGCAATAATTCATGAGAAAGATGCCCCAAAGGTTTCTCCAGGTATTTTTCGTAGATTTCTGTAATGAAAGGGTTCTCATGAGATTTCCGAAGGACTTTCGCCTCATCTTCCCGGTATAGTCCCTGCATGCGCATTTCCCGGATGTGCTGGGTGGTCATTCGCGGCTGTCCGCCTCCACTGATACAGCCACCCGGGCAACCCATCACCTCAATAAACACATGTGGACTGGCGTTATCCTCAATTTCATCCAACAAGGTTACTGCTCCCAACAACCCACTTGTGGTGGCCACACTAACTTCAACGCCATCCAAAAACTGATAGGTTTCAATGGGATCTTTTATGGTTAGGGTGGCGGTTTTAATCCGATCCAAACCTTTCATGGGTTCCACTCTAAGTTTGTCAAAGGGGATTTCCCGGCCCGTTACCAACTCATACACCGTGCGCAGTGCTGCCTCCATCACGCCACCTGTCACCCCAAAAATATCTGCAGCTCCTGTTGAAATCCCCAATGGATTGTCAAATTCCCTATCTTCCAGGGTAATAAAATCGATGCCGGCGTCTTTGATCATTTTAGCCATTTCCCGCGTGGTTAATACGGCATCCACATTTCTGGTACCACCATTCATCATCTCCGGTCTTTCAATTTCGTATTTTTTAGCGGTACAAGGCATAATGGAAACCACAAAAATATCCTTGGGATCTTTGTTGATTTGTTTCGCGTAATAATCTTTAACCAAAGCGCCCAGCATCATGTGGGGCGATTTACAGGTGGACAAATGTTTTAGTTGTTCCGGGTAGGTATGTTCTGCAAATTTTATCCAACCTGGACTGCAACTGGTGATCATGGGAAGGGCCGGCGCTTCTTCCAATAATGGTAAGCCTGTTTTTTCCACCTGTTCAGCGGTAATGGCTCCCTGGTGATGCAAATGATTTACCAACCTAAGCAGTAATTCTGTTCCTTCTTCTATGATGGTCAGGTCCGCAGCAAAGTTGGTATCAAAAACATGATTGAATCCTAAATCATCCAGTGCCCTGGCCATCTTACCCGTCACGTTGGATCCAGCCGGCATTCCAAATTCTTCACCCAGTGCTACACGCACTGCCGGAGCCGTTTGGACAACCACTTCCACATCAGGGTTTTTCAGTGCTTCCCAGACATTCTGTGTGGCATCCTTTTCTTTCAATGCGCCCACGGGACAAACGGTAACACACTGCCCACAATTGGTGCAGGTGGTGTCTCCAAGGGGCAACTCCATTCCACCTCCAATACTGGAACCAAACCCTCTGTTTTGAACATTAAATATGCCCACGCCCTGAATTTCATTGCACACAGTCACACATCGACGGCATAAAATGCATTTTTCATCATCCTTTTCAATGGCATAAGAACTCAAATCCCTGTGAGACTTTGAGTGAACACCGTCAAACCTGCTTTCCTCCAATTGAACCAATTCGCCAAGTTCCTGCAATTCGCAGTGATTGTTGCGACCGCACACCAGACAGTCTTTTGGATGGTCTGAAAGAAGCAATTCATACAGAATTTTACGCGCTGATCTGACCCGCTGGCTGTTGGTGTCAATGACCATACCTTCTGCTGCCTGGGTGATACAGGAAGCCTGCAGGTTTTTCATACCTTCAACTTCCACCACACACACACGGCATGATCCAGATTCATGCACATCTTCAAGGTAACAAAGATGAGGAATCTTGATGTGATTTTTCTTTGCTGCTTCCAGTATGGTTGTTCCCTGGGGAACTGTGATTCTTTTACGGTTCATTGTGATGTTTACCAATTGATTTCACCTCCTATAAACGATAGTCACACCGCAGACAACGCATGGCTTCCGCCATGGCATTCAATCGATGATAACGGAAAGCAACTTCATCAAAATTGTTGACCCTTTCTTCCGGCGGTAGAAAATCCATGGGGAAACGGGGATGTTCTTCCAACTCAGAGTCATCAATCTCCATTGGAAATTCAATGGGTTCTCCCTTATACAGTTCACCTGTACCTCCCAGGTTTACATCGATGGACCTGGCCGCCTTTTTGCCATCAGCAATGGCCAATATAGCCACATTTGAACCTCGCACAACGTCTCCGCCTGCAAAAACATTTTCCACATTGGTCATTTGGGTTTTATCGTCCACTATAAACGTATCCATTCTGGTCAGGTCAAACTTATGTGGTTTGGCAAATTCGATTTCCGTGTGCTGGCTCACCGCCACGATGATATGGTCTGCTTCGAATTCCATGATTTCACCTTCACTGGGCACCACCTGGTTACGACCCTCACGGTCAAAGCCTTTTGTGATCATTTTCTGAAGCTTTATACTTTCTGCCTTGTTCTGGCCTATGATGGATATCGGATGCCATAGGTCATGAACATGAATTTTTTCTTCCAAGGCTTCCTGTACTTCTCGTTTATGAGCTGGCATGTCTTCCTGGGTGCGTCGGTAGAATATATGCACCTCATCCGCCCCTTTGCGCAGGCAAACCCTGGCGGCATCCATGGCAGTGCTTCCACCACCGATGACGGCAACAATGCCTTTCATAGCGTCCTGGTCTAATTCGCCGGCGTGGCGTAAAAATTCAAGTCCTTTATACACACCTTCCAAGTCTTCGCCAGGAATACCGGCAAGTCTCGAACCATGGGCTCCGGTACTGATATAGATGGCATCATGCAGATCCTTTAATTGAGTAAAGGACATGTCTTTACCAATTTCAACATTGGTCTTAATCTTGACTCCCACCCGTTTAATGGCATCAATTTCCTTTTTCAGTACATCCCGGGGCAACCGATATTCCGGAATCCCATAAGCCAATACGCCGCCTGGCAGTTCATGTTTTTCGTAAATGGTAATGTCATAACCAAGCTTGGCCAGGTAGTAGCCACAGGTCAATCCAGAAGGACCTGCTCCGATGATGGCAACGGACTTGTCTTTCTTAGGCAGCACCGGATCGGGAACCCCATTCTCCAGTTTCATTGCTTCATCAGCAGCGTATCTCTTCAAATCGCTGATGGCGATGGGTTCATCCAGTTGAGTTCGCCTGCATTTTCCCTCACAGGGATGTGTGCAAATTCGACCACAAACTGACGGCAGTGGATTCTCCTGTCTCACCAGTCGGTACGCGTCCAGCGGACGTCCACTGGCAATCAGGGATACATACCCAGGCACATTCACGTGGGCAGGACAAGCGTTTTCACAGGGTGAAATAAAGAGCTCTGCACACACACCTGCCTGACAGTAATGATCTCTTATGTGCTGGTCATATTCATCCCTGAAATACCGTATGGTACTTAAGACCGGGTTGGGAGCTGTTTGTCCCAGGCCACATAATGCGGTGTCTTTTATGGTTTCTGACAACTCTATCAGTAACTCCACATCTCCTTCCTGGCCTTGCCCCTGTGTGATTCTGTCCAAAATATCAAGCATCCGTCTGGTTCCCACCCGACATGCCAGGCATTTACCACAGGATTCATCCTGCACAAATTCCATAAAGTAACGGGCCATATCCACCATGCAAGTATCTTCATCCATGCAGATGAGGCCCCCGGATCCCATGATGGCACCCAGCTCCGAAAGGGATTCATAATCCACGGGAACATTAAGGTTTTCTCCAGTAATACAACCGCCGGAAGGTCCTCCGGTTTGTGCCACTTTGAACTTTTTGCCCTTGGGTATGCCGCCTCCTATGTCGAAAAGAATTTCTCCCAAAGTCAATCCCAGGGGCACTTCCACCAGTCCGGTGTTATTGATGGCACCTGCCAAAGCAAACACCTTGGTTCCTCTGCTTTTTTCCGTTCCCCGCTTACCAAAAGCCTCTGCACCTTTCAAGATAATGGTTGACACATTGCCCAAGGTTTCCACGTTATTAATGACTGTTGGTTTCCCCGATAACCCTGCATCTGAAGGATAGGGTGGTTTTTGCTTCGGTTCTCCCCTCTTGCCTTCCACGGAAGCAATCAGGGCTGTTTCCTCCCCACACACAAAGGCGCCTGCACCAATACGCACTTCAAGGTCGAAGGCAAATGATGATCCAAGAATACGATTCCCCAAGAGACCAACTTCCTTTGCTTTTCCAATGGCTTCTTCCAATCGCTCTATGGCAACGGGATATTCCGCCCTCACATACACATAGCCTCTAGAAGCACCAATGGCATATCCACCAATGAGCATCCCTTCAATGATATTAAAAGGATCCCCTTCCAGCAGACTCCTGTCCATAAATGCCCCTGGGTCTCCTTCGTCAGCATTACAAATCATGAACTTCTGATCGCTCTTGTTTCGGGCTGCAAATTTCCATTTAAGCCCAGTGGGAAAACCTCCGCCACCCCTGCCCCTTAACCCTGATTCTGTTATTTCTTCAATGACTTCCTCCGGTGACATGGTGTGAAGTGCTTTTTCAAGTGCAAAAAAACCGTCCCGTGCAATATATTCTTCCAGAGACCGGTAATCCAACTCGCCGCAATTCTTAAGCACAACTTTTTCCTGTCCCTTAAAGAATGGAAGGTCTTTAAGGTATGGAATGTACTTGTCTTCCCTGGCGTAGTAGAAAGTCATTTCCTCCATGATTTTCCTTTGCAGAAAGTGTCCTTCCACCAAGGCATCCATCATAGGCGGTTCAAGGTGGCAATAGAGTACCTGTTCCGGCGATACCATTATCATTGGCCCTGCATCACAGATCCCCATACAACCTGTCACCTTGACCAGCACCCGATCCGAGATACCATGCTTTTCAAGTGCCTGTTCAAAAGCCTCCTTCACTTCACCACATTTTGATGATATGCATCCGGCCCCAGAACAGATGGCAACCACCCATTCATACTTATTCACTTTTTCCAGGTATTCATCACGCATGTGAAGCAAATCGTCTCTTAGCATCATTTTCACCTCCTATTCATATTGCTCAAGTATGTTTTTGATCCGATTGGGATTAACCCGTTTGAAAACTGTCTCATCAATACTCATTGCCGGTGCCAGTCCACAGGCTCCGATACATCGCTTGATCTCCATGGAAAACCGTAAATCTTCAGTGGTTTCCCCCACATCAATGCTTAGCAATTCATTCAACTTATCGATAATCTTCTTACCTCCTCTGACATAGCAGGCTGTTCCCAGGCAGATGCTGATAGTATGTCGTCCCTTGGGCATGGTGGAAAAGAAGGAATAAAAACTGACAACTCCGCTCACCTTCGAGAGAGGTAATTCCATCTTTTCTGCAATATACCGTTGTGTTGCCATGGACAGGTACCCAAAGATTGACTGGGCGTAGTGCAACACCTGCACCAGGTTTGTTTCCATACCCTCATAATCTTCAATTACCTGATCCAACAACCGGTATTGTTCCTCCTCTTGCATGTTTTCAACTTCACACAACGTACTTTGACTCACTTTGACACCTCCTTATCTTGTTGATACGGCTCCTTTATTGTTAATAATTTAACTTTAAAACATATGGAAATATTCAAACCTTTCTAACTAATCAGTTTAATTGTACGCCTGTCTGTTTGTTATGTCAACACTTTCCACAAAATAATATGAAAATCCATCCAAAGACAGGGACCCACATTCTTTATAATTATATGCTAATTTCTTTATTATTGTTATTTATTTAACATTTAATAAGTATATTTCATGAAAAATCCTCCCGCTTAATGTCTGCCGGAAGGATAAAATATTTTATATGTTTATTAAGATGATTGATGTTCATCAACTGGTAAGACAACTGTAATTCTGGTGCCGATGTCTACCCGGCTAACCACCTGAAAATGACCATTGTGACGTTCTACAATCCATTTTGCAATGGCCAGTCCCAGACCGGCACCACCTGTTTTCCTGGCCCTTGAATCGTCGGAACGATAGAAACGATCGAAGATGTATGCTACATCCCCAGGTGGAATACCAATACCATTATCCTGAACCCGGATCTGAATTTCTTTGGAATCCCCAGCTACCTGTAGTGATATGGTTTCTCCCAAAGGAGTATACTTTATGCTGTTGTCCACCAAGATGCGAATTGCCTGTTTAATCAATTGTTTATCTCCGATGATTTCAGCAGTTGCCGGCAGTCTCAATTGGAACACATGATGTGGGTCTATGAGTTTTGTCTCCCGGATAATTTCTTCCACCACAAGGCACACATCAAATGGCTGACGATGCAGCTGCATGGTTTCATTATCACCTCTTGCAAGGAACAGCAGTTGTTCAACCAGGTTTTTCATGTTGTCCGTCTCACTTTTTATGGCATCAATGGATTCCTGCATCACTTTTTCATCCTGTTTCCCCCATCTGTCCAGGAGGTTCACATAACCCTGGATCACTGAGATTGGGGTACGCAATTCATGGGAAGCATCTGACACAAAACGAACTTGGGTCTGGTAAGACTGGTTGATCCGGTTCAGCATATCGTTTATGGCTGTAGCCAAATCCTTCAATTCATGTTGAGTGCTGCCAACTGCAATTTGTCGATCCAGCCTGTCCACATCGATGTCACCAAGAGCCCCTGCCAGTGTTTTTAGCTCTGCACCTCGGTCGTATCTTCCCGCTTCCACCATGTCTTTCTGAAGAATCTGTGCAGTTTCTGCCAGGTCAGTCAATGGCTTTAAGGTTTTACGCAGGACTTTTGTGTTGCTGCCCAGGCTGCTTAACAGGTATAGGATTTCAAATGCCACTAATAGCAGCAACAAAGTGGCAAACATTTTAATATCTGATTCCAATCTATAACTGATTTGATAACTGCTCCCGTTTTGGGTAAAGGCCGCATAGTAATACGTGTTTCTTATTCGATGGCCCAAACCCGACCAGGGTAATAGGCCCGGGGTTGTGATCCATCGACGGGTATCTTCTGCCTCAATGGCCATGATCCTCTGAAGGGGTGCAGGGAACTCAACTCCTCTGCCTATAGCATCCACCCGCTGAATCCGGTAACCGAACCCCTCTGCATTTTGGGTTTCTTCATATATTTGGGGAATACCCAGCGTATTGATATAACGTTGCACACCTTCATCAGCTTTCCAAATGACCACACCCAAAAAAAGAATGCTGATAAACAGGTTAATGATTAAAAAAGCAGACATCATCATACCTGTCATTTTCACATTCAGTTTCAATACCAGTGATGAACGCACTTTTCCCGATAGGGTTTTGTCAGGTTTGGTAGATGGCTTTCTCATTTTATTCATCCCGGATCACATACCCTACACCACGTATGGTATGGATGATTTTTTGGTGGTAAGGTTCTTCAATTTTTATCCGCAAATAACGTATGTATACATCAACCGCATTGGTTTCACCGCCAAAATCATAACCCCATATTTTATTCAGCAGTGTTTCTCGTTTCATGACAATGTTTTTATTCTCCAGCAGGCATTGTAATAAATCAAATTCCTTTTTGGTGAGGTCCAGTGATTCGCTTCCCATCCAGCACGTTCTTTTTTCAGGGTCCAGTCGTAGTTCCCCTGCTATAAACACATGGGCATCTTTCTGGCTTTCCAAACTGCCGTTTCTGCTCCTGAGGCAAACCCTGATCCTTGCCAAAAGTTCTTCAATGGCAAAGGGTTTGGTGATGTAATCATCTGCTCCTCCGTCCAGACCGGTCACTTTATCCACCACAGCATCCCTGGCAGTTAACAAAATGACAGGTACAGTTGAAAACTGGCGGATGCGTCTCAGCACTTCAATACCATTGAGTCCAGGCAACATAATGTCCAATAAAATCAAATCAAAGGGGCGGGCTTTGACCAACGCAAGCCCGTCCCTGCCATCCAGTGCCTTCTCAACCTCATAACCCTCATAACCCAGTTCCAGCTCAACAAACCTGGCAATTTTTTCCTCATCTTCAATAATCAGAATCTGATTCTTCCTCATTTGATTCTTCACCCTTGCCTTTTTTTATGTCTCTGGAAAAACTTTCTGCTGCATCCACCACTGAGTCCACCGCTTTCATGGTAACATCTGAAACGGTGTCCATGGCTTTGTTCACATGTGTTTTTTCAAGATCAGGCCCTGCAAAACGATAACGAAAGCCAATAATTAATCCGATGATTAACAGGGGAATAACAATCCAAAATGCAAAGATCAGTAACAATACCAGTACCGTCAAGGGAATTCGTATGAGATTTTTACCATCCTTCACCACTTCAAAATTGTTGGTGTTTCCCTTGTGAAATGCTTTTCCCAGCCAGTTAAAGAAGCTGCCCACCAGTTCCCCGAAAGACAAACTGTCTTCTTTTTGTTCCGCTTTTGCTTTCTTTTTTCTAGTTTGATCCTGCGTTTTTTCACTGTTCTCCTGTCTTGCGTTTTCCCCGGAATGATAAGTGCCTCCGTCCCTGGGCGCTTTTATTTTATTTTCTCTCTCCAGCAGTATAACAGCTTCCAGCAAGTCACCCTGTGTTTGCTCCAACACTCGTTTTGCTTCTTCGTAGGAAATACCCGTCTTTTCTCTCAGTTTTTCTACCTGTTCCAATGTGACCATGTTCATAGCCTCCTTTTCTTATTATGGTCATCCTATCATCCCAATATGTGAAGGCCATTTGAACAAGATTAAAATTCCATTAAAAACAATTATTACTTCTTATATTTTATCCTGAATAAGACTCATTTGTCCAAATAATTTACGGTAAATCATTATTTCTACAACTGCTTCACTGATTTCCTTGACAAAAGAGCATAATTTTAATATTATATTACTTAAGTTATGTAACAATAGTAACAATATAGGAGGAATTTTATGCCGCCGAAAGCAAAAGTCACAAAAGACAACATTGTTGAAGCCGCACTTGCCATCGCAGAAAAAAATGGGTTTTCCAGTATCACTGCCAGAAGTGTGGCCAAAGAACTGGGGTGTTCCGTTGCCCCCCTCTACGTCAATTTCAAAACCATGGACGTGTTAATGCAAGCGCTAATGAAAAAAATCGCTTCCCTCTCGGAAGAACTATTAGCAAAACAACAAGGAGAAGATTACTTTGAACGAATTGGAAAAGCCAGTCTGGCTTTTGCAAGACGATACCCGGTGATCTTCAGAGAGATGGTTTTGATGCCTGTTGATAAAACAGTGCAGAAAAAAATGCAAGTCAACATACTAACCGGCATGGCACAAGATGAAGTTATGAAAAACTGGTCTTCAGAGGAGCGGAGAAGACTACTGATAAAGATGAATGTTTTTCAATTGGGTCTGGCACTGATGGTGGCCAACAACAGCCTGCCTCCCGAACTGACAGACCAGGATCAAGAAGACCTGTTGATGGAAACCGGCGAAGAACTCTATTTGATGCAGAAAATGAAAAGGGAGGGTACTGTCATATGAAGAAAATTGTCATCATTGGCGGAGGTATTGCAGGGATCAGCGCCGGAATATTTGCCCAGAAGAATGGTTTTAAAAGCGTTATCCTGGAAAAACACCATACACCTGGAGGTGAATGTGCAGGCTGGGACCGAAAAGGTTATCACGTGGATGGGTGTATCCACTGGCTGATGGGTACCAAAGAAGGAACCGCTCTTAATGCTCTCTGGAAAGAAACCGGTGCTTTGGCGGGAGTCGACATATACCACCCCGACACTTTTATGACTGTTGAACACGAAACTGGAACTGTGCCTTTCCACCGAGATCTGGAAAAACTCAAGACAGCCTGGCTGGCTCTGTCACCAGAGGATGCAAAAGAAATACTGGCATTCTGTTCCATTCTGAAAAAACTTCATTCATTTGAAGTCCCGGTGGATAGACCCATGGATCTAATGACTTTCCCGGAAAAGGTGAAATTGCTATGGAAGATGAAAGATGTGGGTGCAGTCATGCAAAAATATGGTAAGGTATGTATCAAAGATTATGCCAACCGCTTTAATCATCCTGCCCTACGAGAAGCCCTTGCCTCATTTTTACCCAAAGGGTACAGTGTTTCCTCAATTTTCTTCTCTCTGGGAGCTTTTACCAATGGCCAGGCATCGCTGCCCTATGGAGGTTCCAAAGCATTTTCCCAGCGTATGGCTGATCGTTATAAAGCCCTTGGAGGAACCTTAATCACATCCTGTGAAGCTGAAGAACTTCTAAAAGCTGATGATCACGTTCAAGGCGTTCGCTGCCAGAATGGCGCCGTCTACCAAGCAGACTATGTGGTTGCAGCTTGCGATCCGAAAGTATTGTATGCGAAATTGTTAAAAAACGAGTATAATGATGCCGCTTTCGAAGATCGTTATGCTAACCCAGATGATTATCCCTTAAGCTCGGAAATACGTATTGCCATAGGCTTTAAGGGCAATACAGGTGAACTTCCGCACACAGTCCGTTTTCCAGTAACACCTTTTAAAATACATGATCAGGACATCCGCCAAGTGACCATGACTCATTATCATCATGACCCCTCATTTGCTCCAGAGGGCCATACCCTGATTACCTGCAGCATCAACCAGTTTGCTGAGGATTATGACGCCTGGCATCAATTGTCTGAGAATCGAGAGGCCTATGGTGAAGAGAAAGAACGCATTGGTCAAAGGGTGATCAATGCCATTGAAAAAAGATTTCCATCAATGAGTGGAAAGTTAATGTTACTGGACGTAACCACACCCAAAACCTACGAGCGATATTGCAACGCCCATCGGGGAGCCTTCATGGGATTTCTGCCCACGGTGAAAGGAAAAATGCTTGATCATTCCGGTCGTATCAAAGGTTTGAACAATGTATTATTGAGTGGTCAATGGCTCCAACCCCCAGGAGGACTTCCTGTAGCGCTGATCACTGGCAAGGACACAATTATGCGTATCTGCAAACAGGAAGGACATACTGACTTTATCCGATGACTACGAAATGTGAAACACATACGAAACGTGAAACCCTTTTAATTAAATTGATTTCACGTTATAATCAAGGTGTTAATGCGTTCCTTTAACCTTGGTTACGATTCAGGAGGGAAATCCATGAAACTTTATATTGTCGACGCTTTCACAGACACATTGTTCTCAGGAAACCAGGCAGGCGTGGCACTGCTTGCTCCCGGCGAAGATTTTCCACCAGCCGTATTTATGCGCCAGGTTGCTGCTGAACTAAAACATTCAGAAACTGCTTTTGTTAAAACTCTTACTCATGACACTTTTCAGATCAGGTATTTTACTCCTGTGGAAGAAGTTGATCTATGTGGTCATGCCACCATCGCTTCCTTTACAGTGCTGCACCAGGAAAAACTCATCACCGAAGGCAGCCACACAGCTGTAACCCTTGCGGGGAAACTGCACATCACCGTTAGTCAGGAAGTCATCTGGATGGACATGACAGAGCCCAGAGAATTAAGAAACTTCAGTGAAGAAGAAAGCGTTGCCCTTTATCAGGCTTATGGTCTTGATTTGTCCCACCAACCCAAAGGGTTGACCCCAAAAATCATCACAACTGGCCTCAGCGATATACTGCTGCCAGTAAACTGTTATGATGTGCTTGTGGAAGCAAATCAGCGGACAGTGCCTGTCACCAGGTTGTCCTCAGCCTACGAAGCCGTGGGTTTTCACCTCTTCTATGTGAGCCCGGAAGACAATGTCACTGCCCACTGCCGTAATTTTGCTCCCTTATACGGCATTGACGAGGAATCTGCCACCGGCACTGCCAACGGAGCACTCACCTATTATCTTTACCAATATGGATTAATTCGCCCAAAAGAAGAAAACACGTTTATTCAGGGCGAATCCATGGGAAAGCCATCCGTGATCAAAAGCCGGTTGACCCTGGAAAATAATAAGGTCCTGATTCGTATTGGTGGTACTGGTGTGATTTCACTAAAAGGAGAACTTTGGGGGTAATTTTATGAAGCATATGCTCAACCATCTATCTAGACTGGCCTTTTTCATTCTGTTGCTGTTCTCAGGATTACTGGCCTTCAACCTGGTTGCACCCATCGTCTCAAGTGCTGTTGAATCACCCCAGGAAGAAGTAAGACAACAGCTGGAAGCCCTAACTGAAGAGGAAAAACAGGTTTTAGAAGACCTTTTTGCTTTGTCCCAGGACATCGATGACTTACAGCGGCAACAGGATCAACTTGAGATTGACCTGGCCGCAGCCGAGGACCGGGTATTGATAGTGGTAGACGAAATCGAAGCCCAGGAACTGCTTTTTGAAAATCAGCGAGATGTGTTGGGTGAAGTGTTGAAAAGTTATCAGCGCAGGGGGCCAGGATCTACCCTGGAAATCATCCTCTCTTCCAGAGATTTTTCAGACCTTATACAGCGGATCAACTTATTGCGGGAATTGACTCGAAATACCGGAAACCTGCTGGATGAGTTGAATACAAAACTGGAAAAATTGGAAGCCGAACGTATGGCGCTGCAAATGCTCTTGGAGACAGTTGAAGAACAACGGGAAGCCCTGGCACAGGTGTTGGCCGATAACCTGGCGTTGCGTGACCAGCTGGAAAACCGTTTGGAAGCCCTGGAAGAGGAACGGGCACAATTCGAGGGACAATTGACCAGCCTGAACCAGGCTTGGCGTGACGTAAATCGAGTCTTTTCTCAGTTTGCTGATGAATTTGGCAGATTAGCAGAAAGTGGAGGTTTACCTCAAAATGCCATTACATTGTCCTTCAGCCTCACCGGTGTCAAAGGTACATTGCGTGAAGAAGCCTTAAACCAGGCTTTCCGGGACGCTGCGGGCATTGAAGGGGTTTACTTGCGCTTCAGACCTGGCAGCATTCTTGTTGAAATACCTGACAGTCGCTTTGAACTATACGGTACCTTTGACATCAAAGAGGGCACCATTTTGCAGTTTATTCCAGAAGAAGGCACTTTTTATGACATCCAGTTAACCGACTCTTCCCTGCGAGAACTATTCCTGGAGGGTGTGCTGGAAATGGACTTGGTGCCTGTCCTGGAAGGTTATACACTGCGTATGGTGCGGGTCACCGATGGCGCTCTGGAGTTGTACACCCAATCCCCTTTTTTTAATTAAAGGATAACTTACAAACATCGAAAGGAAGCTGCCCCATGATTACAGCTAAAAACCTGAATTTGATATATCCTGACGGCACAGAAGCCCTGAAAGGCATTAATTTTCAAATCAATAAAGGTGAGCTTGTCTACATCACCGGTCCCAGCGGATCAGGAAAAACAAGTCTCATCAAGCTAATCATGGGAGCAGAGAAACCCACTTCAGGTCAGCTCATAGTGCTGGGTCATCTCATGAAAACAGAAAACCAGAAAGGTATCCGTGGCCTGCGCCAGAGCATAGGCCCGGTGTTCCAGGAGTTAAAACTGATTAACGGAAGGACAGCCCTGGAAAACGTCATGTTAGGTATGCGTTTCCTGAACATTCCCCGAAGTCAATGGAAGACAAAAGCCACGGAAGCTTTGGACAGGGTTCGTTTGGGACATAAAATTTTATCCGTAGCCGAAAACCTTTCCTGGGGAGAACGACAGCGTGTGGCCATTGCCCGCGCCATCACCCGGAAACCTTCTTTGATTCTGGCTGATGAACCCACCGGCAACCTGGATGTAGAGAACGCTGAAAACATATTAAATATCCTCAATTCTCTCAGGGATGAAGAAACCGCTGTCATCATTACCACTCACGCCACCCACCTGATTGATGAAACAGCCATCACTCAGTTGATACACATTGAAAACGGTTTGATTCACATTAATGGAGGGCTCCACTCATGAAAATCATTATTGCAAACCTGGGTTATTTCATCAAAGAAACGTTCACCACTCTAAAAACCAACCGCCTGTCCAACCTCTTGTCTTTTGTCAGCATTACACTTGCTTTCTTTCTGCTGGCATTGGTCATCACTACCTGGATCGTTAGCCTTCAGGTCATCGATGTCATGGAACAAGAAGCCGAAATCAATGTGTTTTTTTATGAAACTGTGGACGAGCCTTCCCGCGACTGGGTGGCAGCAAGCATTTCTGACATCACGGGTGTGGTAAGCACACGGGTTGTCAATGAAGCTGAAGCACTTCAGCGTATGGAGGAAATCCTTGGTGAAGAAGCCCAGGTATTGGCCTATTTTGATGAAAATCCCTTTGAGGCATTTATTGAAGTTAAAGTAGATCTTAACCAGTCACAGGCTATTGTTTCAGCCTTACAAGAAATCCCGGATGTGCGCTCCATCCGGGACAACCAACAGGTGTTGGATCAAATTCGTAACATTACACGTATCCAGCAGTTTTTAGGAACTCTATTCATTGTAGCAGCAGGAACAGCCACGTTGGTGGTCATCTCTCATATTATTCGTCAGGGAGTTTACCACAACCGTGAACAGATTAACACCCTTCGTTTACTGGGAGCCCCGGAATCCTTCATCGCCCTCCCCTTCCTGCTGGTGGGGCTGGTTATGACAGTGGGTGGAGGTTTGCTGGCAAGCGTTATGACTGGCGCAGCCATCAACATGGGCTATACCCAAATGTCAGGACCCATCCCATATCTTCCACTGCCTCCCCAGGGTTTGCTTATGTGGAACACCACCCTTGTCATCCTGCTTTTAAGTCTGTTGCTGGGGATAGGCGGCAGTGTGATGGGGCTTAAAACCTCAAAGGAAACTTAGTCGTACGCAACTTTCATGGGGCAGGTAAAACTGAAACAGGATCCTGCTCCCTGCCTGCTCTCCACCTTGATAGATCCACCCATCATTTCCACAAGACCTTTTGATATGGCCAAGCCTAAACCTGTCCCACCATAAGCCCTTGTGTGTGAGCTGTCTACCTGATAAAACCGGTCAAAAAGCCGTGGAATATCACCATCTGGAATGCCGATGCCTGTATCTTTGACAGATATTCTAAGTTCAATGTCATCATCGGTTACCCCCCCAGTTTCCACTTTTAAACTGATGCCACCCTGTTGTGTAAACTTGATGGCGTTGCCCAGCAGGTTTGTCATCACCTGACGCAGCCGGAAAGCATCTCCCACCAACTGAGAAGGTATGTCGGGGGCTACATGATAGTTTAATTGCAGACCTTTTTCCATGGCCGCCGGTTTGAAAAGACCGTAAAGTTCACCGGCCAGCTCCTGAATTGAAAGGACGGAATTATTCAACTTCACTTTTTGTGCCTCTATGGTAGAATATTGGAGTATATCACCAATAATCGCCAGTAATGAATCGCAAGACTTCTTTGACAGTCTGACATATTCTTCCTGTTCCATTGTCAATTCCGTCAATTCTAAAAGCTGGATCATGCCCATCAACCCATTCAAGGGGGTTCTGGTTTCATGTGACATATTGGCCAAAAACTGGGCTTTTTCCAAGTTAGCCATTTCTGCTTTTTCCTTCGCCTCGTGTAATGCCATTTCATGCTCTTTTTGATTGGTAATGTCTGTTACTGTTCCCACGCAGCCAGTCATGGTCCCTTCGTCATTGTATTCAGGCAATACATGACCGATGACCCAAGCAGACAGTCCTTTTGGCTGGGTTATTTGAAATGGTGCTCTGAAATAGGTTTGATCAGCCATGAAAGCATCCCAGAGAGATTGAACATATTGTGAATCTACTGGCTTTAGCATTGTCAACCAGTTTTTTCCGAAGACAGTCTCTCTTCCACAGCCCGTAATGCGAGACCATGCATCATTGACATAAAGCATATTTCCTAAGGCGTCTGTTCGAAAAATGCCAGTCGGTGATGCCTCTGCCAAGGTACGGAAACGTCGTTCACTTTCTCCAATCTGACGTGTACGTGCAGCAATGATCTTTTCCAGGTTGTCATATTGAAATGAGTTTTTCAGCACCAATGCGATGACACGCATCAAGGTTTGCAATGTGCTTTGAAGTATGTCCACATTATGTAGTTCATATAATTCAAAAACAAATAGAACTCCAACCTGCTGTTCATTGAAGGTTAATGGCAGTAATATGGTGTGATTCCATTTTTTTGCAGCTAATAACTGACTTACCTGATCCGGACCCCAATGCGGGCCCCATAAAGCCACCTGTTTTTCCCTTCCGGATAATTCAGCCAACTGGTAAAGTTCAGGGCAATCCACATCTTTTAAAATCCTTTCAGGACAGGCACTGATCAGGTTAAATTTTGTATTGTCTCCGGTGCTGATACATTCCATCAACACCACTTTTTTCCCCCCCAATACCTCCCGCATCTGGCAGGTTAAATAATCCGCCAGCTTACCCGGATGTTCTGCCTGTTGAAGCACATTTTCCAATATGTCCATGACCATAAACTGAATGGCTTGTTTCTTTTGTTGGGAAGTCTGGTGGTTTATGTTCATACCTGTGCTCCTTTCATTACTTCCTGTATGGTTTCCAGCAATTTGTCCAGGGATACAGGCAACACCTGGACAGGAAGACCTGTAAAATCACTGATCTCATTTAACAAATGTTGTGGTACAGGTTTAATACCTGTGTCCAGGTAAATCATTGTTTCATGCATTTCACCAAAAAAATCTTTTGCAGTACGTTCATTTAACCCCAATTCCTCCGTGAAAACCTCTTCCCATCGATGTGTCCATTCTGGCAGAAGAAAAAAGGCACCTTCTTTCCTTAGTTTTCGGTACGTTTCCCTCCCCAGCACCAGTTCAATGCAATTCATAGCCTTTGTCCGTTGAATCTTTGGCGTTAGCATGTTACTCATGCCTGCATGACACTCTCCATATACCAGCACAGTACACACGTCGCCTTCATTAACATCAGATTTCAGCGTTTCATACAACTGTTTTTCCAACTGTTCAGGATTCATATGGTACATGGAATCAATAAACTCCACTGGTCCTTCCATCAAATTCTGCTCAATTAAGTGTTGTATCTCTGCCTGAAAAATTGAACAGGCTATGAACCGCAATTTTGATTCCTTATGCTTCATGGAAACGCTCCGTTCCATAAGCAGCCGCTGTTTTGACCAGTGCATGAATGTTTTCCTCTGGTGTTTGAAGCGGTATATC
This sequence comes from Clostridiaceae bacterium, assembly GCA_011390155.1. Taxonomy (GTDB): domain Bacteria; phylum Bacillota; class Clostridia; order Peptostreptococcales; family Tindalliaceae; genus Anoxynatronum. The sequence goes on along the minus strand of JAABSW010000001.1, from coordinate 55,494 downwards.
TGCACCGGAGGTTGCCAGTATGAAATAATTGTCGTTTTTCCGGTTCTCGTAAATTCGCTGGCAGCGAGTCATGATATCCTCCGGAGAGTACCTGTACAGCGTAGGCCCATCGATGTTTCCCAATAAAACCGGTGTCGTGCCCAGGGTTTCTCTGGCTTTTGAAAAAGAATCTGATCTATCCAGTGCATACCCCACCACATTGGGCAGGTTTTTAAGCTGCTCAAGGAAAGGCGAAAGAGGCAATCCCACATGATGCAAAACAATTGGCCCCTCAACCTGTCGAAAGGCTTCTTTCAAAACAGGGATCAAGAATTTTTCCACCATGCTTCTTGTCACAATATGAGGGTTGCAAAAAGCCATGGGCAACACAAGTAAATGAGCCCCTGCCTGGAAAAATGCATTGGCTGTGTTTACAAAGAACTCAATCATGCTCTCCAGGATAATGTTGGCTTCCTTTTTTTCAAAGAGCAGGGTGTTTAGCCAACCTTCCATCCCCATGATCATGGCCGGTAAATCAGCCGGACTTAGAAAAACCCCGCCAATGGCAGCTTTTTTATTGTTATATTTTTTCATTAATTCGGTGGCTTCCATATGATAATGCACGCTTTTTTCCTGTATCAAAGGATTCTTCGCCAGACTAGCGACCCGTTCCGCTGATTTACAACCCGGAACTGTTATATTGGGAGGATGGGTGTCGAAAAATACCAGCTGACTACCAAAAGCCTCACCGATGGAAGCCAGGGTGAAGGGAGTGAACAAAATGTCTGCATCGAAGGTTTCACTGACAGCCTGTTGTCCTTCTGCATAGAGCCTGGCATGGCTATAATATTCCTTTAGGGGCGCATTAATCATTTTGGCACCATAGAGGGACAAGGTCATGGAAACGGCAGGCCGATCGGGGACGTTACCCTGAACTGCTGACAAGACTCTTTCCAAACCTGTCATCTACAGCGCCTCCTTTTTCCGCAGATTCTGATAGATTTCATTAAATAGTTTAGGCGCTTTAATGGCGTTGGGAGCTGTTCCGTCGCCACCCACTTCTTCCACAAGGTCTGGCCGCAGTTTAAAAACAGCCCCACCCACCACAAGTTTTATCTTATTATTCAGATTTCGTTTTTCTAATTCTTCTCTGACTTTTATGATGTTCATTGCAGTTGAGTACATCATGGCCGATACAGCAATGATATCGGCTTCATATTCCAGGGCTTTGTCAACAAATTCTGATGCCAACACATCATTGCCCAGGTCGTGGACAACCCAACCATCCTTCTCCAAAAATATTTTGACCATGTTTCTTCCCAGGGAATGATAGTCGTCTTCAATGTTGCCAATGACAACTATTCCCTTTTTATCATCGTAATCCTTTGAAAAAGGCTCATTTAAAACCGATAATGTCATAAAATCACCGGCAACCTTAGCGGCTACGTATGCCTGGGCCAGGGATACATCACCGGAAGACTCCCATTTTTCGCCAATGATAAAAAGAGCTGGTTCAAGCACATGTGAAGCTGCCTCCACATACCCCTTTTTTTCAGCATAGTTTACAAGAACATCCTGCGCCAGATCACGGTCTGCATCCATCATAGCTTCAACAAGCTTTTGAACCGGATTTTCTTCCATCTGTATCTCCTCCTCAGGTTCCCTGTTGTATTGGAGATTCATTTATTAGGTATATTACTATTATACCATTATGGTATTTTCCCCATTATATCAAACACATTGTCAGTTTAATAGCCGTAGATCAGCACAATATGATAGAATAGTCAGAAATAATGGTGTTTAAAAACGAGGAGGTACCTTCATGAAGTACACATTACTGATCTTCGATGCCGACGATACGCTGTTTGATTTTAAAAAATCGGAAGGTGTTGCTTTTGAAAAAACCATGGCAGAATTTGGTTTTGATTATGATGAAACCGTTCATTTTCCTATGTATCACAATATTAATGCTGCTATTTGGAAGGAGCTTGATCAAGGATTAATTACACAGAAAGAACTGAAACATGAACGTTTTCGGCGTCTTGCAGTACAACTGAAATCTGACATGAATGTCTACGATTTTGCAGCAAGTTATATGAAACATTTATCTAATGCCTCTTATCTTTTTAAAGAATCTTTTGATTTGGTTAAAGAGCTCCATACATGCTGTCACTTGGTGCTAATCACCAATGGATTAACCGATGTCCAAAACAAAAGAATTCGACAATCTGTCATAGCCCCTTTTTTCAAAGAAATAACGATCTCCGAGGAAATTGGTGTGTCAAAACCGGATCCTGCCATTTTTCATCATGCCCTACGCCATTACTCAGACATTGATCTCAGCCATGTGCTCATGATTGGCGATAACCTTCGTTCAGACATCCTTGGGGGTAAAAACAGCGGGATCGATACCTGTTGGTATAATCCCGCTTATTTAGAGAATGAAACTGATATTCTCCCCACTTATGAAATTTATCATCTAAAGGAAATATTGAACCTGGTAAAATAAAGGAGTCATCGGATAAAACGTTACCTGGGTAGGGGACAGATGGGGTAACGGCAAATCTCACAATGTTGGCACAGCCCTCCATGACCAAGCGCTTTAATTTCTCTTTTCGTTGGCTTTTCACCTGCAAAAATCCTAGGCAATACCAAGTCCAATGCAGTAATTTTATGGTACATGGCACAGGCCGGCACCCCCAAAATGGGGGTTTCATTTTTATAGGCCAGCATCAGCATGGCGCCCGGCAGCACAGGTGCTCCATAGGTGATAACGTCTGTGCTGGCGCCTGCAATGCCTTTGGGCGTCATGTCATCGGCATCCACGGACATGCCCCCGGCTGCCAGTACCAATTGGGCTCCATGCTTCACCAAGGAATTGATTTCTTCCCTTATGCGGTCTTCTTCATCCGGGGCAAAAACAATCTCCAGTATAACGCCCCCCAGTTCTTTTAGTTTCTTCACCAACACGTTGCTGAATTTATCTTCAATGAGTCCTTCATACACCTCTGTACCGGTGATCAGTACCCCAACTTTTAAAGGCTTAAGTTTTTTTAATTGGATAACTTTCCCATTATCCCTGCAAATACTTTCGATCTCTTCCACCACTTCCACACCCGTTTTAAGAGGAAGGATCCTGGTAGCAGCCACAGTGGTCTCTGCCTCCACCACTGTGTTGGTACGCATGGTGGAAATCACCACATCATCATGGTTATTTAATGTCTCCAGTAAAGTGGCATCCACCTTCAACAGGCCTTTTTCACGTGCATGCAAACTCATTTTTCCCTCAGTGGGACCTGTAAAATGAACCTCGTCCCCTGCCAAAGCCCGTGCAATGCGCATGGCAGCTTCGTCTTCGTGAATCTCTTTTTCCGTCAAGTCAATGACCCAGATGTGATGCTTACCCATTGCTTTCAGCTTCTCCACATCTTCAGGTTTTACTACCTGACCCTTTTTATAGGCAGCACCTTTGAACTCTCCGGGTATAATTTTTGTCAGGTCATGCCCCAGCATGGTACCAATGGCCTCTTCCACCTTGATTTTTCTCACATTCTCCACCTCATTTAACTATCATTTTAGCTTTACCACTCCTGCTATTAAACGATATGATCATTCATTACTTGCATTGTATGATAATTGTGCACTTTATTCATTGTGAATAAGTACCAATCAGTAAATTCCTGATTCTCAAATGCATTCAATAAGTCCCTTTGATAACTGGATGCTACAGGTTCATCGTTTTACATGGCCTTAAACAACATAACTGATCTGGGATGAATGTTGACAAGATCCTTAACCCGGGGCATTTTTTTCTCTTCCAGATTGATTTCCTCACCCATCGGTCTGGAGGTATCCACCATAACATGCCATCTTTTACCTTGGGATACTGAAGGCAAATGAACGGTTTGTTCCTCCCAGTGAGCATTCACAGCCACATAGATGACTTCAGTTCTTTCATCGTCCATTGTTTTGCCGGCATACATAACCCCAATCACCCGGTTTTCTTCCCACTCATCCATCTGCCAGGGATGGGCCCCGTGTTTACTGACAAAAGGCAATCCGCAACAGGCTTGCTGGTTCGGCGCACGCAATACAGGGTGTTTTTTTCGTACCTGAATCATCTGTTTGACAAACTGAAACATTTCCTGGTTTTCTTCCAGTTGCTGCCAGTTAAGCCATGAGATTTCATTGTCCTGGCAATAGGCGTTGTTATTTCCCCACTGGGTGTTTCCAAATTCATCACCGGACAACAACATAGGGGTGCCATGACTAGACAGCAGCACCGCAATGGCGTTTTTCATCATTCGCTTCCGCAGTACAAGCACCTCCGGATCATCTGTCTCCCCTTCCACCCCACAATTCCAACTATAATTATGGTCCTCCCCATCGGTGTTGTTCCAGCCATTGCCTTCGTTGTGTTTATTATTGTAGGAATAAAGGTCATTGAGGGTGAAACCATCGTGACAGGTGATAAAATTGACAGAAGCATTGAGACCCCTGTATTCAGGATCATACAAATCCATGGAACCAGCAATTCGTTCAGCAGCCTCTACAGCCATGCCTGGATCACCTTTTAGAAAACGGCGCAGGTCATCCCTGTATTTGCCGTTCCATTCAGACCAACGGTTCAGAGAAGAAAAAGTGCCTACCTGGTAAAGTCCGCCTGCATCCCAGGCTTCTGCAATCAACTTCACATTGGCCAAAACAGGGTCAAAAGCCAAGTTCTGCAACAAAGGCGGATTTTTCATAGGATTGCCATCCTCGTTTCTTCCTAAAATGGAAGCCAGGTCAAAACGAAAACCATCCACCCGGTATTCAATCACCCAGTACCGGAGACAGTCAAGAATCATACGCTGGACAACAGGGTGGTTGCAATTTAACGTATTACCACAGCCGCTGAAATTGTAATACTTGCCGTCAGGAGTGAGCATGTAATAAATATTGTTGTCGAAGCCCTTGAGAGATATGTAAGGACCTTTCTCGTTGCCTTCTGCCGTATGGTTAAACACCACATCAAGAAACACCTCAATACCGTTTTCATTCAATTTTTTAATGAGGGTCTTCAGTTCTTTCCCTTCCCGGTTATATTCTTGGTCTGCTGTATAGCTTGTGTTAGGCGCAAAAAAGCAGACCGGGTTATAGCCCCAGTAGTCCAGCAGCACTTTCCCGTCTACTTCCCTGCGATCAAGCGTTTCGTCAAACTCAAAAATGGGCATCAGTTCCACGGCGTTAACCCCCAGTTCCAGCAAGTAGGGGATTTTTTCCATAAGTCCAGCAAAAGTACCCCTGTGGGTAACTTTTGAGGAAGGATCATTGGTAAAACCACGGACATGGAGTTCGTAAATGATTAAGTCCTCCATAGGGATGTAGGGTTGTTTGGAATTTCCCCAATCAAACTCACTGGCCACCACCCGACCGTAATACTGGTTGTTGCCCTCTCGCTTTACTCCCCATTTGCTTTGCCCTGTTACCGCCCGGGCGTAGGGATCCAACAGGTATTTTGTTTTATCAAAAATCAGTCCCTCACCCGGCTCCCAAGGTCCCTCCACCACGTATGCATACTCAAATTCCTCTATGTCCAGACCAAAAACAATCATAGCATACACATGACCAACGCGGTAGGTATCCGGAAAGGGGATCATGGCATAGGGTTCCAAGGCTTCCCGCTTAAACAGGGCCAGCGTGATGGATGTAGCATTCTGAGAATGCACGGAAAAGCTGACACCGCCAGGAATCACCACTGTGCCGTAGTCATCATAGAACCCGGGCCTTACATTAAAACCATTGATCTTGTCAATGGGCTTTAGGTTTTTTACATACAGGTTCAACAGATCATCATAGTTCTCCTGGTTTTTGTAACTTTCACCATTCATAGTGCCACGTCCTTTCTCCAATATTTCAACAAAAAGGAGCCTCTTCTTAGATGCCCCTTTTTGTGTACTTTGTTACGTTATACCCCTTGGTAACTAAGTCCAAAGGGTTTCCCTGCAATAAATTTTCCCTGTCCCTTTTCACCGGTGTATTTGCCTTCATCCACCACCAGCTGACCTCGGAGAAACACCTTTTCCGGCCGACCAATCTGTTCCATGCCTTCGTAAGTGTTGAAATCGACTCCCTGAAGACTGGTTTCCCAGGAAATCACTGAACGGTGGTTGGGGTTGTATAGCACCAGGTCAGCGTCATACCCAAGGCCTATGTGTCCCTTACAGTGATCTATGCCGTTTACCCTGGCAGGTGTAGTGGCAAAAAGATCCACCAGTTTAGACCGGGTGATTTTGCCTTTTTCCACTCCCTGGGTCCATAAGACTCCCAGTCGGTTTTCCAATCCAGGAGCACCGTTTGGAATGCTGGTAAAGTCTCCAAAACCCAGGTGCTTCTGCTCCTTCCAGTCAAAACCACAATGATCCGAACTGACAGCGTTAAGCCAACCCTTGTTCACTGCCTGCCACAAAGCTTCCCGGTGCTCTTCCGACCGGAGGGCTGGTGAACAGACGTATTTTGCCCCTTCAAAATTTGGTTTGGCCAGGTTTTCTGTGTCCAGGGTCAGGTAATGGGTGCAAGTTTCACCATAGATGGGATAACCTTTGGTGTTGGCATCCCGGATGGCCTCCATGGCTTCTTTAGCAGACACATGCACCACATAAAGCGGGGCTTCTGCCAATATAGCCAGGTTAATGGCCCGCTGGGTGGCCTCCACCTCCACATAGGGTGGTCGGGTGACGGCATGATAATAAGGCTCTGTCTGACCTCTGGAGAGACATTCCTTTTGCAACACATCAATGACATCCGCATTCTCAGCGTGGACCATGATGGTGACCCCGGTACCCTTGGAGGCTTTCAGTGCCCTAAAGATGGCTTCATCATCACAATGGTATGGAAAACCTTTGTAAGCCATGAACAATTTCAGGGTGGGAATCCCCGCTTCTGGCAGACTGGGAATTTCATCAAAAACAGCGTCCGTGGCTTCAAAAACGATACCGTGGAAGGAATAATCCGCCATGGCCGTACCCACCACTTCCTGCTGCTCATAATGTTTAATGGACTCAGCAATGCCTTTACCTGGTTCCTGGTTGACAAATTCAATGACAGTGGTTGTGCCGCCCACAATGGCAGCATTTGAAGTTTCAAAACCCCTAACCCTGGCCGTCTTATAGGTGAAGGAAAAATGAACATGCTGGTCAATACCACCTGGCAACACATACAGTCCTGTGGCATCCACTACCTGGTCTGCCTCAATGGACAGGCCCTGCCCAATGGCAGTAATTTTCTCGTCTTCAACCAGAATGTCCCCCAAAAATTCCTCCTGTGCCGTCACAATGGTGCCCTGTTTAATTAGTGTTTTCATGAACATCCTCCTCTCTCATGCTATCAGTTTCATGTTACCACAGTCTTGGTATCATGCAACCATCCTGTCAACGAGTTCATTCACTTTGCTCCACTGACAACTCCCACAAATAAAGGGATGCAACCGATCCGTAGGGTGAGTATCGTTTCCGGTAGCGCTGAAATTGTTCCTTGGTTAATTCGGTTAACCCATAAAGCTTCATTATGGCCCGGCGAATGGCCAGGTCGTCATAACTGACCACATCGTAACGGTTTAAGGAAAAAATCAGCAGCATTTCGGCTGTCCAGGGGCCAATCCCATGAAGGGATGACAGATGATTAATCACCTGCTTATTACTCATATGACGAAGTTGGGTAAAGTCCACCTGGCCTGAGACCACTGCCTCTGCAATACCCCGGATATAACTTATTTTCTTATGGGTGGTGCCGCATTTTTGCAGCGCCTCCGGCTCCATGTTCAGAATGGCTTCTGGTGTCATGGTTCCCGTCATTTCCAGCAACCGTGCCCACACCGTGTCGGCTGCCTTGCTGGACACCTGCTGGTTGATAATACTGAATACCAAGGCTGTGAATACATCGGTCATCACCTCCACCTCCAGATGTCCCATGCGGTCGATCACTTCGCCCAGCTTATGGTCTCTGCTTTTCAGGTATTTCATTTCTTTTTCGTCATAGGCAAACACCTGCATCTTTTATCAACACCTCTCCAAATTCCATCTTTTCTCTCTTTTACCATCATCGCCCCTGGCGAAGATGTTGTCAATTAAAAATATGGATTCATCCATAAACAGGATTCTTAAGTGACTAACGTGTTTATCTAAAACTTGGCTTCCCCGGTTCATATTTAGTTCATTAACTACTAGTAGAATGTTATTATAAAAGAATAACCTATGCCAGGTAACATTTATTGATTATTCATCAAGAGGAGGAATGAACCATGTTTTTTCCCATGGGTTTTGGATTTGATCCCACCATTTTGATTTTAATTCCCACCATCCTGCTTACCTTATACGCTCAAAGCAGGGTAAAATCCAGTTTCGCCAAATACCTACGGGTTCCCACCAGAAAAGGATACACCGGTGCTCAAGTGGCCAGGGTTCTCTTAAACGAGGCTGGATTGGAAGATGTGCCCATCGAAGTATCCGCCGGCCAACTAAGTGATCATTATGATCCCAGGAACCGGGTGTTACGCCTGTCCAACGATGTCTACCGCAACAGCTCCATTGCTTCTGTCAGCGTTGCAGCACATGAAGTGGGCCACGCCATCCAGCATGCCAATGGTTATGTGCCCCTGTCACTTCGAAACATGGTGTTCCCCATAGCCCGTTTCGGTTCTTCAGCCGCCTGGTTTTTTATTATCATCGGACTAATCCTTCCCGCTTTTCAAGGGTTAATGGATGTGGGCATCCTTCTATTCGGTGCCGCCGTCTTATTCCAGATCATCACCCTTCCCGTGGAATTTAATGCCAGCACCAGGGCCATGCAGTTACTGGACACCAACGGTTTTATCACCCAGGATGAGTCTGCCGGGGCAAAAAAAGTACTAAATGCCGCTGCCCTTACTTACGTTGCAGCCATGGCTGCAGGTGTGGCCCAAATGATCCGACTCATTTTAATACGCAACAGCCGTTCTTAATTTTAGAAAGAGGTGACTTCCTTGCAGGAACATGCCATAAACCTTACTTTTAACCCCATTTTGTTTTTATTGGTCCCTGCTTTGTTGCTCACTGTGCATCTTCAGGCTATTAGGTTTAGGGAACTGCACCGCAAGGACGACCACACACGTAATCATTAATCCAAAAAACGTAATAACACAGCAATACCCAAAGCTCTAGCCAGACCCACTTTCCGCTGATCAGGGAAAGCCGGTCTGGCACATTTATTTTTGTTTATGTTAGAATATGGTTAACACTAGATGCTATGAAAAGGAGGTCTCAAGTTGTTTCATATTCTTGTGGTGGAGGATGACAAAAACCTTCAAAAGCTCATGAGTGCTGTACTAAAACAACACGGCTATGTTGTTTTCTGTGCCAATGATGGTGAGGAAGCCTTGAACTTGCTGGACACCCAGCACATCGATTTGATGGTTAGCGATGTAATGATGCCTCGTATGGATGGTTATGACTTGACAAACTCCCTGCGGGAGGCAGGGTTTCAGCTTCCCATCCTTATTGTAACCGCCCGGGATAGTTTGGAGGATAAGAAAAAAGGGTTTAAGGCAGGTACGGATGATTATATGGTCAAACCCATCGACATGGATGAAATGGTGCTGCGCATCGCGGCCTTACTACGCAGGGCCAATATCATGAATGATCATAAGTTGACAGTGGGCGACATGACATTGAACTATGACACACTTGAAGTTTCCCGGCATAAAGAAACACTGGTGCTTCCTAAAAAAGAATTTTACCTGCTCTTCAAACTGCTCAGCCACCAAAAACAAATTTTCACGAGACAGCAGTTGATGGACGAAATCTGGGGCATGGAGGCGGAGAGTGATGAACGAACAGTGGACGTACATGTAAAACGTTTGCGGGAACGTTTTTCCGGTTGGAGGGATTTTCAGATTGTGACTGTGCGAGGTTTAGGTTATAAAGCAGTAAAACCAGAAGATCAAAAGGATGAACCTTTATGAAAAAAATTGCCATCAAATTAACGCTGACCTTTACAGCACTGATTATCATATCGTCAATCCTGTCTTTTGTAACAGCTGTGTTCCTAACCCCGGAGTTGCGACATGAAATAAGACAAAGCCAGGAGGCCATTGCCACCACCATTGTTGAACTTTCCAAAAAAACAAGTCTTAATCCCGGCGAAATCGCAGAAATTGTGTCCGGTTTTATGTATGATGTCAAGGTTATTGATTCCGAAACCCTTTCAACTGTGAGTACCACGAAGTTCATACAAATGGATAACGGAGAGGTTCAGATATTCTCAGAGGGAAAATGGGGTAAAACCCACACCTTTTTAGTCTTTGAAAACACAGTCTACCAGATCAGACTTCAGCCCCATAACACCATTCTGAAGATCACTGCTTCCCGTAATTGGTATTCTTTCATTTCCTTCGTGTTCATTGGTGCTTTGCTCATGATGATGACCGCCAGGCGTATTGTGAAGCCTGTACTTCGTTTAACCGATGCCACACGGGAAATATCAAGGGGTAATTTTGATGTACAGGTGGATTATGACAGTGACGACGAAATTGGACAACTGGCAAACCATTTTAACACCATGGCTATGGAGCTAAAGCACATCGACACATTACGGAAAGATTTTATCAGTAACGTGTCTCATGAGTTCAAAACACCCATCGCCTCTATTCAGGGATTTTCCAAATTACTCCAGCAAGACAATTTATCAGAAGAAGAGCGGCATGATTATTTGAGGATCATAGAAGAAGAATCTTCCAGACTGTCACACCTTTCTACCAACATGATCCGTCTCTCAAAGTTGGAAAGCCAGGAAATTGTTCATCGAAATGAGTCATTTTCTTTAGACGAACAACTTCGCAAATGTATTCTTCTGCTGGAACCTGAATGGGATAAAAAAAAGATACACTGGAACATTGACCTGGACCGGGCCATGCTGGCCGGCGATGAAGAACTGCTGCAACAAGTATGGATTAATTTGTTAAACAATGCCATAAAATTTTCAGAATCCAAAGGGATCGTAACCGTTACCCTGAGTCATATCACAGAGGGAGTGTCTGTGGTAATCACTGATGAAGGTATCGGTATGAAAGAAGATGAACAGGCTCATATTTTTGATAAATTCTTCCAGGGAGATACCTCTCATACTTCTGAAGGCAGTGGCCTTGGCCTGACACTGGTTAAGCGAATCCTGGACCTTCATCAAGGAACCATTCAGGTTAGCAGTTTTCCAGGAAAAGGCACTACCCTTCAGGTGGTATTGCCCATTGGGAACATTTAATCATCAGCAGGATGACCCAGTTTGTTGGACAAACAAAAGGATGCATGGCATTGTTGCTGATTGCATCCTTTTTGTTATGACCAGTATTTAATTGTACCCTGTTGCATTTAGTTAGCAATTTCCTGCCTAAGATGCATTTTTTGGCCCGTCTTGTCATCCCCGGGCAATTCCATTTTACAGGTAAAGGTAAACACAGTTCCCTCACCGGACTGACTCACCACCTGGATGGAACCGCCCATCATATTGATAAGACTTTTAGAAATGGTGAGCCCCAAACCGGTACCGCCATACTTGCGGGTGGTGGAATTATCTGCCTGGGCAAAGCTTTCAAAAATGGTGTCCAGCTTATCTGTTTCTATACCAATGCCCGTATCTTTTACCTGCCACCGCAGCACCACCGTTCCATTTTCTTCATCAACTGGCTCTTCTAGAACAACAGAGACATGGATACTGCCCTCGTTGGTGAATTTAATGGCGTTGTTCACCAAATTATTCAGCACCTGCTTCAGACGAAAGGCGTCCCCCACCATTTTTTTTGGCACCTGGTCAGCGGCTTCTACCGCTAAGGAGACTTTTTTTTGCATTAAAAAAGCCCGGTTTACCATTTCAACTTCCTGGAGCACCTGCGACAGGTAAAAAGTATGTTTTTCTATCTGCAGCTTCTCTGATTCAATTTTCGAATAATCCAACACTTGATTAATCAACTGCAATAGCATCTTTGAGGACTGCTCTGCTGCCTGCAGACATTCTTCCTGTTCCTCTGTGGGGTCTGTCAATTTTAATACCTGAAGCATCCCCATCATACCGTTAAGAGGCGTACGGATTTCATGGCTCATGTTAGCAAAAAAATGGCTTTTGGCCACATTGGCAGCTTCAGCTGCTTCTTTGGCTGCTTCCAGCTCCTGTATAAAAGCCAGCCGTTCAGTAATGTCCCGGCCGATGCTTTGAATCTGACCTTTCCCTTCCCAGTTAACCACCTTGGCTTTGATTTCAGCTGGAATGGGCCTGCCATCCTTGGTAATGTACTCTGTATCAAAAGACAAGTTGCCTCTTTGCATCAATATATCAATGCGATTGATAAAATTGGCTTCATTTTTGCTGCTAATAAAATTCTTCAACCCTTGGCCAATCATCTCCCTGCGCTGGTAACCCAGGAGTTTACAGACATGCTGGTTAACTTCCTCAATGTTACCTTCAAAATCATGGATAATCAGGGTATCCTTCATGTTTTCCACAATGGACCTGAAACGATTTTCACTAAGCCGCAGGCTTTCTTCCAGCTTGCGTCGCTCATCAATAATCCGAGAACTGTAAATGATCTCATCAGAATTACCAACTTCATCATTCAATATTTTGCCGACCGTTTCCAGCCAAACATACCTGCCGTCAGCACGAAGCCACCTGTATTCAAAAACCACTTCTCCTTCAGGATTCTTACCCAAAGCTTCACGAGCCTTGTTTACATCTTCCTGATCATCGGGATGAACATAGTGTATGCCTTTATGACCTATTAACTCCTCTGGCTGGTAGCCCAGTGCCTGGTGAGATTTCCCCACAAAGGTAAATTCACCCTTCAAATTAACAGTGGAAACCAAATCAAACATATTGTCAGTAATGGTCTGCAGCACCTTTTTTTGCTTTTTCAGCTCTTCTTCCATTTCCATGCGATGGGTGATGTCCCTGGACACATACATCAGTGCGTCTTTGCTGTGCTCGTTTCTGATATTTACCACCCGTGCAGAAAACCATTTTTTACCTTCAGGAAAATTAATGTAATAGTCGATGTGCTGCGATTCACCTGTTTCAAGAACCTGTTCCAAAGCGGTTTTTACAAGGGTATGGGCAGGTTCGGGAAAACCGACGTTGTCTATGTGTTTCCCTGCAAAAGAAGGACCATCATATAATAGGTCTGGTTTGCGGGAGTACATGTGTGTATATACCAGATGGTCGTCCAGTATAAATACCAGGTCTTCCATGCTTTCGATGTACGCCGTTTTTTTTAGTTCATTGCTTCGAAGGTCATCTTCTGCCTTGCGGCGTCTTTGCAACCCTAGCAGTGCCTGGGCTAATCCTGTTAAAACCTGTTTCTCGTCGCCTGAATAGGTGTGATGATGCCGTACAGCGTCAAAACCTACAAATCCGGTACATTTTAAACCATCCATCATGGGAACGGTACAGACACTTTTGATACCTTGCTTTGTCAGCATTTCCTTTAAACCGCCTGCTGTCATTTCCTCCACTTGGTCAATGAACACCGCTTCACCTCGGAAATGACTTCGCACTTCTTCCGCTCCAATGGACAGAGGAATTTCGCGAAAATTATTTATTTGAGGTTCTATACCTTCTCGACACCATTCATGGGTCAGGTTGGCCAACATGCGCTGTAAATCATACTCAATGACATAGGCTCTGTCGGAGTTGGTGCATTCTATCACCATTCCCAGTGCTTCCGTAATTGCCTTGTCCATCTCTTCTCCCGTGACGCTGGAAAAACTGGTGAGAATATCAATGGTCAGCTGATGTAATCGCTTTTGTCTGTCCAGTTCATTCTGGCACACTTGACTATATGGCATGTCAACCATTCTGAATCCACCCTTCTTTTGGGATTTATCTTTTTACTGACTCAGATCAATGATAGGCGTTCTTGATTAATGACATGATGGTTAACACTCCAACAGTAGCTAAGAATGTTTATACATAGGCGATGCCTTTTGATATGATGCTGATTTCTCCCTCCAGGCATAAACGGGTAATTTTATGGTCCCATTCCCCCAAAATGGACAGGATGCCTCCCGGCTGCTGGATGTCGAGCTCTACTGATTGACGGTTTTTATGAACCATGTATGCACCCACGGCGGCTGTCCCTGAGCCACAACCTTTCTCCCATAAAAGGGTGTTCGTTTCCCTGACCCACACCAGAGGAGTTACAAACTGTGTCCGATTGTTATAAAACATGATGCCAAAGGCTCCATCCTCACGGTTCGCCAACTGATCCATGACATCACGAAAAAAGTCCTTCTGCTTTGTCAGTTGGGTGTCATCCACAACCATGTGAGTGATTCCAGGAAATTCCACCAGCGTTGCCTCAACGTCCCGGCTGTTATGATGTATCTGAACATGTTCCACTTTCAGGGGAAGTGGCAGCTCCACCGAAACCATGTACCGGGCTTCCCCTTCAAGGGGTGACACATTACACTGAATTAAATTTTCCACACCTGTAGCCTTTAGTAAACAGGAATAACAATCACCTTGAGAAATGAGCGTGGAATCTTCGAAAGCCAATACAGCTGCCAGGGAACGCGTGGCATTGGCGCAAAATTCGCCACCCATCATTTCAAGGGTTGCTTGGGCTTCTTGGCCTTTTTCCCGCCGCTTTCTTAATGTTACATAACCCACCTGTTCGGCATGAAGGTGTGTTTGTGACATGAGCTGGTTAGCAATGGTCGCACGATTCAATGATGGCACCGGATCTGTCACAAGAATGGTCATGTTTTCCGTTGGATTACATTTATAGTAATGCAGCTTCAAGAATGTTCCCCCTTTTTTGTTCTCATCCCATGTTACGATCATGAAGGTTTTTTAAAACGATGGCCGTACGACTGGGGGAATAAATAGCAATACCGGTGTAATCTGGATTAATGTCCAGTCTGTGACTGTCATAAACCACCTCATGGGAAATTCGGTCATAGCCTCCAAAGCGGCCTTCATCAGTATCCATCACAACCTGATAACTGGCGTCTTCATGAAGGGGCAGTTCCAGTTTTTTATAGGAATACGTAGGATGAAAGTTGAAAATAAAAACAAAACCTTCTTTTCGAAAAGCGATAATCTTTTGCTCCTGGTCGATGATCACTACTTTTGGGGGACCTCCGCCCATTAAGCTGTTTTCATCCATAAAGCCAATCATGGCCTTATCAAATTGGTACAGGTCTTTGTACCGGAGAAGCGGATTATCCGCCAGTGACCATAACCGCTGGCAGTGCTTAAAACTCCAGTTGTTACCCTCCCGTGGAAAATCAACCCATTCTGGGTGTCCGAATTCGTTCCCCATAAAATTCAAATAGCCGTCAGATCCCAGGGAGATGGTGACAAAACGTGCCATTTTATGCAGGGCGACAGCACGGTCAACCTCCAGGCTTTTGCTGCCTTTGTTCATAAATCCATACATTTCTTTATCCGCCATCCGGAAAATCATGGTTTTATCACCCACAAGGGCCTGGTCATGGGACTCCACATAACCGATCCTTTTTTCTTCGGCTCTACTGGTGGAGAGTTCATGGTAAAGGGTGTACATGTTCCAGTCATCATCTCTTTTTTCCAGGGTTTTTACCCAGAAATCAGGCATGCCCATGGCCAGCCGGTAGTCAAAGCCAATGCCTCCCTGCTCAATGGGCAAACACATTCCCGGCATGCCGCTCATGTCTTCAGCAATAAGCATGGCATCAGGCCTCATTTCTTTTATCAATTGGCTGGCACATTGCAGGTATGTGAC
Source organism: Clostridiaceae bacterium (assembly GCA_011390155.1). GTDB lineage: Bacteria > Bacillota > Clostridia > Peptostreptococcales > Tindalliaceae > Anoxynatronum. The sequence goes on along the minus strand of JAABSW010000001.1, from coordinate 39,749 downwards.
TGCTTCCACATCGGTGTTGAGACTAAAATACTTTTCATATTTGTCAAAAGATGTGCCCAAACCGTGATCATGGTAAAGCATGGAAGTAATTCCATCAAAACGAAACCCATCAAAATGATATTCTTCCAGCCAGTATTTTACACTGGAAAGCAGAAAATGAATGACTTCATTCTTCCCATAGTTAAAAAGTTTCGAATCCCAGGCGCTGTGGTTGCCCCGTTCTCCTTCGTGGAAGAATTGATAGGTTGTGCCGTCAAATTCATTGATCCCTTCTGCAATGTTCTTCACCGCGTGAGACTGGACAATGTCCATGAGAACAGCAATGCCCATTTCGTGGGCTTTGTTTACCAATGACTTCAGTTCTTCCGGTGTTCCGAACCAGGAAGAAGCGGCAAAATAATTGGAGACATGGTAACCGAAAGAAGCATAATAGGGATGTTCCATAATGGCCATGATTTGTATGGTGTTATACCCCAGAGCCTTCACCCGGGGAAGGATGTTTTCTTCAAACTCTTTGTAGGTGCCCATACTTTCCTTTTCCTGGGCCATGCCAATGTGGCATTCATAAATCAGTGGCGCCTGTGCAGTGTTCACTGCGAACTTATCATCTGCCCACTGAAAAGGTTTTTCCGGTGCCCAAATCTGACCGCTAAAATCGTTTGTTTCCTTATTCTGAACCACCCTTTGAATGTACAGGGGGATTCTGTCACGGCCCATTCCCTGACTAAACACATGAACCTTTACCAGGGATTCATGCTGCAGGGAGTCCTGTCCCGGCAGGAAGATTTCCCACACACCATGTTCCTTTTTCGTCAGTGGATGGCTCCCGCGGTTCCAGTCATTAAAATCACCCATGAGAAAAAGACCGTCGGCTGCCGGCGCCCATTCCCGGTAGTACCACCCTTCTTCAGTGAGGTGAAATCCGAAATAATGATGACCATTGGCAAAATCTGCCAACTTTGTTTCCTCTCCCAACAAGGCCTTCTTAACCTCTTCGAATCGACTCATGCGAAGTTTCAAATCACTTTCATAGGGTGCCAGCCAGGGATCAATTTCCAGGATTTTCAGTTGCTGTTGCTTGTCAGTCATCATCATTCCCCCTCATCCTTTTTCTGTTGCCTATGCCTATCCAGCTCTACAGTCCAATAAAATTACGAACAATAACATATACAATGACGATCGCTAACAGCGATAACGATACTTTAGGGTTTCAGAACATGTGAATCACAACCTCCTTTTTGTATCCTATCTTATATTCTATACAAAAAACTAACTTTGTGCCATCTTTTCCTCATCACCATTAGGTCATAAAAGGGATTTTTAGCTTTCGCATAAACAGGCTGTCCACCATTAAGGACAGCCCAAGCCGCATCAAGTTTGATAAAGATACCCTTTTTCTTCAGGAAGTAAGGTGGTCGGTGTTCATCACCCGCATGGCATTTAAGATGGCGATCAGTGCCACACCTACGTCTGCAAACACAGCCTCCCACATGGAAGCCACACCTATGGCCCCCAATACCAAAAATAGACCCTTTACCCCCATGGCAAAAGCGATGTTTTGGTAAACAATGCGGCGGGTTCGCCTGGCTATCTGAAGTGCTGTGGCAATTTTAGAGGGTTCATCTGTCATAATCACAATATCAGCCGCTTCAATGGCTGCGTCAGAGCCCAGTCCGCCCATGGCCATGCCTATATCTGCCCGTGCCAGGACCGGGGCATCGTTGATACCATCGCCAACAAAAATAATTTTTTTACCTTTTGTCTTTAATGCATCCAGTTCTTCAAGTTTTTCAACTTTATCCCCAGGTAAAAGTTGGGAATAAACCTCATCCACTCCCAATTGCCGTCCAATGGATTCGCCCACCTGTTGTAAGTCACCTGTTAACATGACAATTTTTCCAATTCCCAGAGATTTTAGCTTTTTAATGGCCTGCACGGCATCTTCCTTAATCTGGTCGTCTATCACCAGGTATCCTGCATACCTGCTATCCACCGCGACATAAACAACAGTTCCCAATCCGGTAACGACCTGGTAATGGATTTGTTCCTGGTCCATCAACCGTTTATTACCCACCAGCACCAAACGATCATCTATCCTGACTTTGACCCCATGCCCAGCCACTTCCTGGTAATCTGTGATCCGTTGCCTATTCAATCCTTTACCATATGTTTTCAAGATGGAATCTGCAATAGGATGGTTCGAGTGAGCCTCTCCATAAGCAGCGAGTTCAACCAACTGTTCATTGGTAATGCCGGGCTGCGGTTGAATGTCCGTCACTTGAAAAATGCCTTTTGTCAGCGTGCCGGTTTTATCAAACACAACGGTTTCCACCTGGTTCAAGGCCTCCAGGTAGTTACTACCCTTCACCAAAATACCTCTGCGTGAAGCTCCGCCGATACCACCGAAGAATCCAAGAGGAATGGAAATGACCAGGGCACAAGGGCAGGAGATTACCAAAAAGACAAGGGCTCTGTAGACCCACTGGGAAAACGTGGCACCCTGTATGAGTAACGGTGGTATTAGAGCAATGGCCAGGGCCGAAAACACCACGCCCGGTGTGTAATAACGTGCAAATTTGGTGATTAATTTCTCAGTAGGTGCCTTCCGGCTACTGGCATGCTGAACCAATTCCAGTATTTTTGACACCGTTGAATGCCCAAAATCTTTGGTTACTTCAATGACCAAGACCCCGTTCTGGTTTATAAATCCACTTAAGGCATCAGTGCCCGGACCCAGTTCACGGGGCATGGATTCTCCTGTAAGGGCAGAGGTATCCGCCAGGGAGTACCCATCCCTGACAATGCCGTCAAGCGGGATCTTCTCACCGGGCTTAACAACAATGCGGTCACCAATATTAACTGATTCCGGTGACACTCTTCTGGAATCTCCTTTTTCTGTTACCAAATTGGCATAGTCAGGACGGATGTCCATGAGTGCACTGATGGATTTTCTTGACTTGCCAACAGCTTGGTCCTGGAAGAGTTCTCCCACCAGGTAAAAGAGCATCACTGCCACACCTTCCGGGTATTCTCCGATGAGAAAGGCACCAACAGTGGCCACTGTCATGAGAAAATTTTCATCAAATATTTGTCCCCTCAGAATATTTTTAACGGCTCTTTTGACCACACCGCCTCCAACGATAACATAACTAACAAGAAAAAAAGCTAACTCCAGTGTGGGTGAGAGGGACAATGTCAATGCAGCCAGAAAAATTAAACCGCCAACAGACAGTCGTGCCACATCCCTTTTAAAAAGCCTGGACCCATGATCATGACTTTGATCTTTTTCCGCTGAAGCGGAGTGTTGGTATTCTTCATCTTTTACAATGACCTGGGGTTCTATTTCAACGATGATTTTTTCAATACTTTGGTATAGTTCATTCAGGTTACCGGTGTCTGCCTCAAAAGTCAGTCGCTGTGAGGCAAAATCAACAGAAACAAAGGATACTTCTTGTAAAGTTCCTATTTTTGTTTCCATCTTTGCAGCGCAGTTGGCACAGCCCAGCCCTTCCAATTTAAGAACTTTCTTTTCCATGTTCAGTACTCCTTTTGTTTTAGTCTTCTAGAATGTGAATCATTCCCAGGTCGAAAATCTGTTTGATGTGTTCATCTTCCAAAGAATAAAACACAATTTTACCTTCCTTCCGGTTTTTTACCAGTTTAGCCTGTTTGAGCACCCGAAGCTGGTGTGAGATGGCCGATTGTGTCATTTTCAGCAAGTACGCAATGTCACAGACACACATTTCAGATTCAAAAAGGGCCCATAAAATTTTGATCCGTGTGGAATCACCAAAAACCTTAAACAGCTCTGCCAGGTCATAAAGTCTTTCTTCTTCAGGCATTCGACCCATCACCCTGTTCACCACTTCCTCGTGTATAACGGTGCAATCACAGCGTTCTGCCGGCTGATCTTTTATTGACATGTTTTCACCTCTTTAATTGATTGTATGAGCAATCATTCATATGTTAATTCTATTATACTCTCGCTTAGAGGGTTCTGCAAGGGTAAATTGCTTATTTCTTTTGTTAAAAAATCTGCTAAGAATCATGTCATTTTTCCATACATTCATGTATACTAAAAGAAGCACTTCACCATGCGAGGATCTAATTTGATACAGACTGTCCAGGAGAAGCGCTTGTATTACCGATTTATGAATGTGCACTGAAAATGTAATATTGACTATTTAGAAGGAGGGAATGATTTTGGACATGCAGAAGAACATTCAGTCACACCTTGACCAAATCAAGGCCAACACTGAAAAGTACACCCTTGAACTGACACGAATTCCCAGTACGGTGGAATCTGACGGCGAATTGGAAATCGCCTGGCATTTGTTTAACAAGTTGAAGGAAGAACCCTATTTTGTTGAACATTCAGACCAACTGTTTTTTCAGAAGTGTGATGGACTGGACAAGCGCCATAACGTGATTGCTTACGTTAAAGGGGGAGATGGAGAATATAAGAACACTGTCATATTGCTTGGCCACATTGACACGGTAGGGATTGAAGATTACCGAGATTTGCAGCACATTGCCAACAATCCCCCCGCGTTGGAAGAAGCCTTTAAACATATGGAACTGCCTTCAGAAACGAAAAAAGACCTGGAATCAGGAGAGTGGGTTTTTGGCCGGGGCATTTTTGATATGAAATGCGGTGTTGCGGCTAACTTGTCACATACACTGGAAGCTGCTCGAAATCCGGAGTTATTTAAGGGAAACATCATCTTTTTAGCAGTCCCTGATGAAGAAGGTAACTCTGCTGGTATGCTCAGCTCTTTGAAACTACTAAATGAGATCAGAGAAAAAGACGGATTGGAATTCACAGCTGTTTTGGACACGGATTACATGACCTCCCGTTACGAAGGCGACGAAAACCGGTATATTTATGTGGGAACCATTGGAAAACTACTGCCCACCTTCTACATCGTTGGAAAAGAAACCCACGTGGGGCAGAGCTTTGGCGGCCTGGACCCCAATGAATTATCCTCCGAATTGGTGCGGGAAATCAACCTGTCCAAAGACCTTTGTGATGTGGCTGACGGAGAAGTAACGGTCCCTCCCATCACCCTGAAGCAGAGAGACCTGAAAACTGATTACTCCGTACAAATCGCCAAGTCGGCCCATCTGTATTTCAATTATGCCACCCACGGCAGTGAGCCGGACGAAGTCATGACAAAATTGGTGGAAAAAGCAGAAAAGGCTTTTACGACAGTAGTGGATCGTCTCAATGATAACTACAAATCGTATTGCGAAATGAGTGAGATTCCCTTCCAGCCATTGCCATGGAAACCAAAGGTCTATACCTTTGATGCGTTGTTTAGAAAAATTGCCGAAGAGTCAGGTTACAAACTTCACCAGCGAATTGCGGCCCTGAAACGACGCCTTGACCCGGAAACCATGGATGACAGAGCTTACAGCCTGGCCATCGTGGAGGAAGTGGCAAAAATGAACCAAGATCCGGATCCCATGATCATTGTTTATTTTGCACCTCCCTACTACCCCCATATGTATATCAATGGTAAAGATGAACGGGAACAGAAGCTGCTGGATGCGCTGAAATACAGTGCGGAAAAAGTGCAGCCAAAAATCAGTGAGCCTCTGAAGGTGCGAAAATTCTACCCCTACATCTCCGATTTAAGTTTTTGCAGCATCACAGAAAACCAGGCCACCATCGAAAAGCTGATCACTAACATGCCCGCCTGGCCCGATAAATATGAACTGCCCATTGATGACATGCGACAATTTGATGTGCCCGTGGCCAATATCGGACCCTTCGGAAAAGACGCTCATCAATTTACAGAAAGGCTTCACAAGCCCTTCTCCTTTAATGTAATGCCTGAGCTTCTCTTTGAAACTGTCAATTACCTGCTGGAAAAATAAAGTCAGGAGGATGATGATGAAACATAAGTTTATTTCTAAAAAATACTGGAAAGACCAAACCACCCCCATGGGTGCTGTGGATGACCGGGCAAAACTCTACAACAATGTCATTAACTTGAGTCTGGGAGAACCTGACCAAACCACCAATGAAAACATCATTGATTTTGCCTTCCAGGAAGCTAAAAAAGGCCACACACATTACACAGATTTTCGTGGCGATCCGGAACTGCGGGAAGAAATACGTCATTTTTACAGGGATGAATTTCGTACCGTTGTCCATGACCAGGAAGTCATGGTTACTGCCAGCGCTTGCCTGGGAGTTTACCTGGTATTGGAAGCTGTGTTGGACCCAGGTGACGAAGTTATATTGCCTGCCCCGTATTTCACTCCTTATTACCAGCAAGTTCAGTTGGCAGGAGGTGTGCCGATTGAAATGCCCACCTATGAAGAAGAAAACTTTCAGGTGGACGTAAAACGGTTGGAAGCGTCCATCAACGACCGAACCCGGGCCATCGTGCTCAGTTCTCCCATGAATCCCACCGGCGCCGTATTTAGTGAAGAAACCATGCAGATCATTGGTGACATTGCCATTAAAAAAGACCTGCTGATCATTGTTGACGAAGTATATCAAGCTTACGTGTATGAGGGCGAGTTCAAGTCTATGATCACCATTCAAGACATCCGGGACCGTTTGGTAATTGTCAACAGTTTCTCTAAGGATTATAAAATGACCGGATGGCGTGTGGGCAACATCATTGCACCCCGGGAAATCATACGCATCTGTCAACAGATCAATGAAAATGTGGTTTTTACAGCACCTTCCATTTCCCAACGGGCTGCTGTTTATGCCCTGCGCAATCGAAAGACCCTGTTGTCAAACACCAGGGAACTTTACCGGGAGCGGTTGCATTATGCCACTAATCGCGCCAACCAGATTCCCTGGATGAGTGTACTGGAACCCCAGGGTACCTTCTACCTCTTTGTTAACATTAAAAAAACCGGTCTTTCTTCAGAAGAAGCCAGTAAAATGATTTTGGACCAGGCTCAAGTACTGACCATTCCCGGTAATTCATTTGGCCAGTGCGGCGAAGGTTACCTGCGGATCGCCTGCGTTGTCAGCAAAGACAAATTGGCTGAAGCCTTTGACCGTATTGAAAAAATTAAATTACCTTAACCCTGATTTCCCAAAAAATAGTTCATGCGCACCTCAAAGCGCCCGCATTTTTGAAATGCGGGCGCTTTGTCATTAATGCTTTATTTGCTGGTAACGGTGTATGTTATCTTCATTGAGAAACTCGTAGGCATCATTAATTTCCTGAAATTTTTTCGTTGCACCAGGATCCTGGTTAACATCCGGGTGGTACGCTTTAGCCATTTTTCGGTAGGCTAACTTAACTTTGTATTGATCTGTGTCTTCAGAAACACCCAACACCTGACAGCTTTTCTTGTATTTGTTCTTAAACTCTTCATAAGGGTTGACCGTCGACTGACCGTAACTTCTTTGGCCGTACCCTGTTTGTCCGCCAGCGCTACCATAAAAGCCACCTTGTCCACCAAAAGTTCCCTGTTGTTGCCATTGGTTCCATTGTCGAAACCGTTCTTCCCAAGCTCTTTGCTCTTCATAGCGACGTCGGCGTTCACGTTCAATGCGTTCTGCTTCTGCTTTGCGGTATGCCTCTTTAAAATAGCTGAAGCTTCTATACGAATGGTGTTCCTCATCCATCCAGTGATTGGCCAGGTTAAACAAATAGGCCGTGGTGATGAATTTCACGTATTTAAGATATGTAATAAACAATGCCCCAGTGATGGGAATAAACAAGATTACCAGAAATAAAAAAAACAAGCCTGGGTTTGCCAATAACCATGCTCCAAAAGGGCCTATGATCAGCAAAAAAAAGAAGCATCCTCCCATGCTGATGAGCAGTGCACATCCTTTTAAGAAACTTTTTGCCATCAGAATCAATGTTTCAGTGGCATACACCAGCCAATCCAGGACTGTGGCCACTACCTTGGCCAAACCATAGACGAACCTTCCCAAGACTTTTTTTATGAACATCATCCAACAATCTCTCCTTATGGTTGTACTTAATGCCTATCAAATATCACGTCATCCTTATTCAATCCATCCATTGTACCACAGGAGACGAATTTTCTCTGACAGGAAGAGGATTGTTTACAAAAACTCAGCCGCTTCCTTCTTTTCGCACAGATACAACTTCAATCTATATTCTCCATCCTCCATCACATATTCATCATACAGCTGATCCATGTTAAAGGTTTCTATGATTTCCAAACCATTCAGCTTCAGAAGACGAAGCCAAGTCTCATGGGAAAACATGCCCAGGGTATGTACATCATGATCAACTGTCAGTTTTCCATGCTGGCGAATTAAGTAAACCATTGTGGCTTCATACTGGTTCTCACCAATAATGTGATTGTTTTCAAAAAAGGTAAGGTGAGTTTGTCCATCACTGCCGGTATACACGAAATTGTTGTTGCGAAATTCTTCCCGTGTGTGAGTGACCACGAGGAATATGCCACCTGGCTTCAAGTGAACCTTGACTGTTTCAATGGCTTTATTCAAATCTGGCTCAGTATTCATGTAGGCAATGGAATCGGGTGCTATGACCACGTCAAACTGCTTGTCCAGACGCACCGTCCGCATATCTCCCTGTAGATAGGTTACTTCAGGGTTAGCCTTACGTGCCATGGATAACATCTCTTCATTCAGATCAACCCCCGTTAGTTCAAAATCTGCCTTCAAGAAAAGATCTTGACCACCTGCGCCACATCCCATGTGAAGCATTGTCCTGGCTTTATGCTCAGACAATTTGTTGATAGCTCCTATGTAAATGCGAACCTCTTCCTCATAATCTCCAGGTGGTGATAACAATCTCTGTGTCCAAGCCAGATTTTTATAGGCTTTCATAGTCTCCAAGCCCCTTTCCAACCTAATGATCATATTTTGCCATTAACAGGACATTTACCTCTGGCAGGGTTTTACTCCAATCCCAACACATGGTTCATGTCATAAATACCTGGTGTTGCCTTGTTCACAAATTTTGCTGCTTCCAGGGCACCTTTTGAGAATACATCATTGTCGAAAGCTTCATGAACCAGGGTCACTTTTTCCATTTCATGTATAAACCACGCTTCATGATGACTGACGATGTTGCCTCCACGAAGGCTGTGAATGCCTATTTCTCCTTTTTGTCTGGGCATTTCACCCACACGTCCAAATACCTTGTTTCGTTCTTCGCCCAGTCCTTCTTCGATGGCCTTCACAATGCTTAGTGCCGTACCCGAAGGGGCATCCGGCTTTCTTTTATGGTGGGCTTCAAGTACTTCAATGTCCACTGTGTCCTTAAACACTGTCGCTGCTTTTTTTACCAAAGAAAACAGCAAATTCATACCCAGGGACATATTGGCAGAATACACAATGGGAATCTGTTTTGAAGCCTCGATTATTAATGCCATCTGTTCCTCTGAATAACCAGTGGTGCCAATGACCAATGGACATTTTCGTTCCAGGGAAAAATCTAGCACACGTTTCAATGAACTGGGGTGCGTGAAATCAACGGAGACCTCACCCTTTAGATGTTTTCCATCGATATCGTCATGGGATCCGATGCACAGGATTTCATTCCAATAGGGATCTTCCTTTGCCAGTTTTTTTAAACTTTTACTCATACCGCCGCCTTTTCCCCAAATGATTAAATTCATCGATGTCATCCTCCTGTTCAGATCCTTGATTATTGTCACTTAATATTGTTATTTTATCAATCTGTGCATAAATTAGCAAGTTGAGATCGTCATGCTTCCAAGGCCGATAAGAATACATTTTGACTAGTTTCACCAATTTTGGGTATGATTTAATAAAGCTATTCATCACAAAGAGGAGGATATAATCATGTTAGATTTTGTATTTCATAATAAAACAGAGATATACTTTGGAAGAAACGCTGAAAATCAAATTGGTACTTTAAGCCAACGGCTGGGCAAGAAAGTTCTTTTGCATTACGGCGGCGGAAGCATTAAAAAAACCGGATTTTTCCATATCATTAAGGAAAAGTTAAAGGAAGCCGGTGTAGAATTTGTTGAACTGGGAGGGGTTAAACCTAATCCCCGGGTGTCTTTGGTACGGGAAGGCATCGAATTGTGCCGCCGGGAAAAAATTGAAGGCATCTTAGCTGTAGGCGGCGGAAGTGTCATTGATTCTGCCAAGGGAATTTCTGCTGGTCGGTTTTATGAAGGAGATGTATGGGATCTTTATGAAGGGAAAGCAAAAATTGGTGATTTGATGCCTGTGGGCGTGATCCTTACCATCCCTGCAGCAGGATCTGAATCAAGCCTTGGATCAGTGCTGACCAATGAAGATGGTTGGCTGAAACGAGACATTGGTCATCCCCGAATTAGACCATTATTTGCCATCATGAACCCAGAACGCACCTACACATTGCCATCTTACCAAACAGCTTGCGGTGCCACAGACATAATGGCTCACGTCATGGAGCGTTATTTCACCAAAACCCGTCATGTTGAATTGACAGACCGCATGAGTGAGGGCATCATGAAAACCATCCTTCACAATGCACCAAAGGCGTTGAAAAACCCTTATGATTACGACACCCGGGCTGAAATCATGTGGGCCAGTACTCTTGCCCATAATGATCTGATCGGCACGGGCAGGGAGCAAGATTGGGCCACCCATAACATTGAACATGAAATAAGCGGTATTTACGACATCGCCCATGGCGCGGGATTGGCCATCGTCTTCCCCGCCTGGATGAAATATGTGATGGAAGAAGATGTGGCCCGTATGGCACAGTTCGCCAACCGAGTGTTTGACATTGAGATTAACCCTTATGACTTTAAAGAAACCGCCCTGGCAGGAATTACCGCCCTGGAAAAATTCTACCAAAAGATTGGCATGCCAATCCGTCTTTCTGATGCGGGTATTGATGACAAACGTATCGAGGAAATGGCAAAAAAAGCCACCAATGACGACAGCCGCACCCTTGGCAGTTTTAAAGAATTGAGAAGCCAGGATGTAGCAGCCATTCTGCAACTTGCACTATAACGTTTCCTGTTTCATCAATATTGAAGGGAGAAGCCGTACAACCAGGCTTCTCCCTTCTTATATGCGTCCCAATTTCATCTAGCGTATCTTCTATCTTGAATGTTAGCACCTTTCCCTAAAGTAGATTTGATGACTACAATCGCTTTCCTCACTCGCGGATAATAACGGGTTTGACCTTGAAATATTCCTGAAGATCCAGTTCAATTTTTTCTCCACAGGAAGAACAAACAATATGGTAGGTCTTTGACATTTTAATCAGCGGAAAGATCTTGTAATATACCATGACAATGTAGTACTTTTTGTTTTTATTGCAATTTTCACAAACAGGGTTAATTCTTGGCAGCAACCATTCCTGAGAGTTATTGGTAAACATGTTATCCCTGGTAACGGATCCCAGCACCTGGGTGAATTTCTTTATTTTAGAAAAATCCGGGTCCAGTTTATCATTACCAGTAACACGCATTTATTTCACCTGCTTTCCCACAGGTGCCATGTACACCACAAACTCATCCTCTCCATCAACCTGCAGCAACTGGTCCGCTAATGGCTGCTGATAGGCAGCAATGGCACAGGTGCCGGCTCCGATGCTTTCGCATGCTAAATAAAGGTTTTGACACACATGTCCTGCATCCATGGCAATCACTTTAACCGATGCCTCCACGTAACGCCATTCCATTCTATAAGGAATAGCTGTCCAGATAAAAGTGACAGCACTTTTCCCGGCAAAAGTTTGGTCCAAAGCAGCGGCAGCTGTTTTTTGTCGCAGATTATCTGGTTGCCTTTCCAACACCAGCTGATGTTTAGAAGGCAGGTAGCGATAGATACCTTCTTCCAGCCCCTCCACATTAAAAACTGCCAAGTAAGTTTCCATAGCATGGCGGTTGCCGGCTGATGGGACGGTACGCAGGGTCACATTTTCCTTCTTCCTGCGAACACCCTGGGTGACCCATAACAAATAGGAAAGCTCCTCCAGGCTAAGGGTTTCCTGGGAATACTTACGCCGTGATTTTCGTGAAAACATGGCCACCCTAATTGGCATACTGCCCAAACTATCGCTCCAAACATCAGGGGTAGGCAAAATTACAATCTGAGCATTTTCTGCCGGTTCTTTTTCAATAGGAGGCATGGCCACTCCCATGTTCTGATCTGTTGTATCAAAGTCTGTTTCCATGCGAATACTGTCCTTCAAGTACTCCCTGTATGCTTTTATGCGTTCTTTTCGTGTTTCAATCATAGAACCATCCTTTCTTTTCTATTCATGTTGATAAAATACAATAAGTAACCAGTCAGAAAACCTTACAACTTGCTCACCCAATGTATCAGAACAAAATTCATGGGCGCAGATAACATTTTTAATCTGTCTGAATCTGAGAATGACTTTAGGAACCTTTGTTGATCTGGGTTGAATAGTAATCATTACGCAAATACTTGGTATATAGATACCGATAAACACCTATTTTGTAACGATTTCGCTGATCGATGTATTTCAGGTATTCTTCCATTTCATACGATGCTTCTTCAGCCGTGTCCATCTGACTGTATTGAGCCAGCACATACACTTCTGTGAGATTTTCAAAGTGATGCTCCAGGTCATAGAGCTGTTTGCTGATTCGCCTGCTGAACTCGAAGGGAGTTTCTCCCCCTTCCTGGGGATAACCCAAAACTGCTAATAGTTCCAGTACATTGCCATAAAGATGAATCACTCGTCCGCGGGTTGTCAATTTTGCAAGTTGTTGCTGATATCCCTGAAAGCGCCGTTGTACCCACGTAATCCGTAAGAACAACCCTGCCAGAAGTGATAAAACCAACCCCATAAACAGACGACTGACGCGTTGTACAGTGACAGCAGTTTGACCTTGATCCTCTGCACCTCCTTTACCAGTGGTTGATGGATCTAAAGTAGCGTCCTCCCCTCCAATTCGCGAATCATTGGCCGTCTCCATACTTTCCAGCAACGATAAAAATTCATCAAATTCTCCTGAAAGGCTTTCAGAAATTCCTGTTTCATTCCCGATGTTCAGTGGTTGTTCCGGCAGAGGATAGGCAGGTGTAGGTTCAAGTGTTACCCACCCCAACCCCTGAAAATAAGCTTCAACCCAGGCGTGGGCATTCTTTTGCCTGACTTCATAAATCCCATCCTGGCTGTGTTGGGGCATCAGGTACCCCTCCACATACCTGGAAGGAATTCCCTCCAACCGTAGCATCACAACCAGTGAAGTCGCAAAATAGGTACAGTATCCTTCCTTTGTGTCAAATAGAAAAACGTCCACAAATTCCCGGCCAGGTGGTGTATGTGAAACATCCAGGGAGTAGGCATGGTTGTTGCGCAGGTAATCCTGGATTGCAATGGCTTTCGCATAATCATTTGTCAGTTCCCGGGTAATTGAATCCGTTAGCTGAGCAATGGACTGGTTGATGGTGTTTGGCAGTTGCAAATAGTCAACAGGCAGAAGGCCCGTCGATTCATAGCCGTTAACCTGTCCAGCAACAGGAATCAAGGCTTTTACTGTGTATAATTCGTTCTTGAACACACCTCCTTCAAGGGTTAGTTGGTAATTATCATCCACGGTCACCTGTCCATATCGCTGGTTCTCAATTAAGAATGGCTGATACGGCGTAAAAATGGTGGCTGAGGAAAAGTTGTTGTAGGTAATCGAGAGGGTTGCTTCTTTCCCGTTGATAACACCCAATGCTTCAGGTGAGAGTATCTTGTGAATTTCCTGGGTCTTTGCATTGGCTTCATGGTAACCCCAGGCATTGTGCTGATAAAAACTTTTCACGTTACCTCTCAGGTAAAAAGGCCGTGGCGCTTTCACTGTCATTACCAGACGGTCACTTAACTGAACCGGCCCTCCCAGAACCTGAGGGCTATCCTGGAAGCCGGTGCTGGCAAAATTAAAGTACTCACTTGTACCAAATCCGCGACTGTGTTCAAGACTACCCCGCAAATCCACTAAAACAGGGAATTGGTTAACCAACCTTGTTTCAAACCAACGCCATTCCAAAATTAAATTTCCTTGAGGTAGTAACGCTGCACCCACTACAATAATCAAACCATATACCACAGTCGTTTTCTGCCATAGGGCATCAAGGTTCTGCTGCACATCTGCTCCTTCTGCTGTCCAAATTTGTTGAGATAATTGATATTTCTTTAAGCTGTAAAGAATTAGGTATAACAACAAAAAAAGCATCAGCATGGTGTAAGCAAGGTCTATGTGACTATACCAATAAACCAGAAAAGCCGTACCATACAACAGCAGCAACGGCCAGGTTGACGATTTTCGAAAGATTTGCATCGCTGTTAGCAATGACAAGATTCCCACCAGAATCATCCAAAGGGCAAGCACGTTGTCTGGATGCATGACTTCTTTACCCTGAATATGCTGGAATAAGTTTATTAAAAACCCACTGATTCCTTCATACATAATGAGACGATAGGCCGGAAAAAATCGATTGACCATTATACCTCCCACTATGATAAAGCCCAGTATGACAAACCACATCATGGGGTAAAAGAGCATCATCAACATTACTGTTGAAATACCAGTAGACATCAACAGCCTGACCAACAACCCCATGTCCAGTACCAGGGCGTTCGCCATTGTGTTGACCAGTGTGAAAACCATCAATGCATAAAGACTAACCAACACTGTTTTCCGTGAGCCCTTTAGTTCTTTTTCCATGGTTTCCCTCCAGCACGTCACTTATGCTGTTTCCTCGATCAAAAAGGTAGCAGGTTATTCCTTCCCCTTCAAGTCGTTTGACTATTTTCCGGTTTTGTTGCCATTCCTCCCAGTTTTTTTTCTTGTCTCCAAATACCATGAACTGAGGTTGTTGGTTTCTCATAGCCAGCCTGATGCCTTGAAAGGCAGTTTCCTTTGTCAGTTCAGGCGTCAAAAAAAACAGAGCTGTGCCGTGAGACAGCTGTTTTGTATTGATTTCCACTTGCTTTTCGTAACCCATTGCATCATCTGGATTAAACAGCGCCAGCCCATTCAGGAAGTGCTTCAGTTGCAGAATGGTATTCCCGTCATAATGAATGGTTTTTCCATGACGCAAGTAGGTCATGCTCACTTTGATGTTTCGGCGCAGACAGTAATCAATAAGTGCTGCAGCTCCTTCCACCAGGTGATCCTCCACCCAACCATCTCCATCCTTCCTGTAATGACTTTTCTGACTGTCCAATACCATTAGCACCTGGGTGTCTCCCCGTTCTTCAAACTGTTTGACCATCAAATTATCTTTGCCCGCAGACACCTTCCAGTGTATCCGTTTTACAGGATCACCCTCTCTATATTGTCTTAGGTCACTCATTTCAGTATAATCCTGGAAGAGAGGGTCTCTCACTCTCAGATTACCCATTTGCTGACTGGCTGTCAGGTGAAAGGAATCAATCGTTGTCACCCGGGGGTATACCTTCAGGGAAATGGGAGCTGCTATGGTTTTTTCCATTGTATACAACTGAAAAACATCAGAAATATGTATTTTAATGGTCCCCGTTTGGTAAAAACCTCTTCTTCTACACAGAAGTGTGACGCTTTCCTCCATCCAATCCTTTCCCGGGAGAGAAAATATTTTTCTTTGTGATTTTTTCCCTGTCAACCGATCACTCAGCTGGTTTTCCAGTTCGATGCGGGGAAAAGGAATACGAAGTGGGTTTTTCACCCGATAACGCAGGCTTATTTCTTCTCCTGCCACCAGTTCAGCCGCAGGCAAGATTACCTCTCCCTCAAGGAAGTGCCAGCCCAGTAGACTATGTAGTAAAGGCAACAAGGACCCCAAAATGAAAACATATAGCAAAAAATACGGAAGACGACCGCCTACAAAAACCGCAAAAAGGGCTGCAAACAAACCCAACAATATCAAGGAGAGTCTGCGTCCTTTTAGGCTGAATTGATGTGCAAATTGATGAATTCTCTGTTGATGGTCATTGGTCATGAGATTTCACCACCGGGGTGTAGGTTTTTTTGATCAGGGATGCCACCACTTCTTCCATAGACCTGCCTTCAATCCTGGCTTCAGCGGATAACATCATACGGTGACCCAATACCTGTTCAGCAATGGCTTTAATGTCATCTGGCAGCACGTAATTCCTGCCTCGCAAGTAGGATAAAGCTTTGCTGCTTCGATACAAATCAATGGATGCCCTTGGGCTGGCACCAAGGTAAAGGTCTGGGTGATGCCGGCTGGCATTCACAACGGTGGCGATGTACTGCAGAATTTCATCCGCTGCATATACCTGATCCACTTCCACTTGCATGGCAAGTAACTCCGTTTCTGTTGCCACACTGTGGATCTGGTTGAGTCTTTTATCCTGTCGGTGGTTTTTGATAATCTCCACCTCCTTTTTAACATCCGGGTATCCGAGGGAAAGACGCATTAAGAAACGGTCTAGCTGGGCTTCCGGTAATGGAAAGGTACCTTGGTACTCAACCGGGTTCTGGGTAGCCAATACCATAAAAGGCTGATGCAAGGAGTAGCTTTGATCGTCCACCGTCACCTCTCCCTCTTCCATGGCTTGAAGCAGGCTGGACTGTGTTTTGGGTGAGGTACGGTTGATTTCGTCAGCAAGGATGATTTGATGAAACACCGGTCCTTTTCGGAAGGTAAATGAACTGGTTTCTTTGTTGTAGAGGGTCATGCCAATGATATCGGAAGGCATCAGGTCTGGCGTAAATTGAATGCGACCAAAGGATAAGTTCAGGCTTTTGGCCAAAGCTTTTACCATGGTTGTTTTTCCAACACCTGGTACATCTTCAATTAGAAGATGCCCTTTGGCCAGAAGGCAGACCACAACCTTTTCCAGCACTTCTTCCTTGCCAATGATCACTTTTTCAAGATTGCGAAGAATTGATAATGCCTTATCTCTCAGTTCCATGGGTTCACCTCGCGTAATTTCTATATACCTCAGAAAACTTCAATGTGATCTTCAATCCACAATCCACAAGGTAGATTGATTCTTTCAGCTAAAAAGAGTAAGATAATGACAGGTCTTGGGGAGTTGAATAACCCCGGTGATTAATTTTTTGTTAGGAGGAATCACTTTGCTATTACAATCAATAAAACAAGGAGTTCGTAACGGTATTGAAACGACCTTAATGCTGGGCAAAATCATTGTGCCCATTTATTTTTTTGTTACGATACTGCGTTACACACCAGTGATTGATTTCATTGCCAGGATTTTCGAACCTTTAATGAATTTCTTTAATCTTCCTGGAGAAGCAGCGTTGATTCTGGTCATGGGAAACCTTCTCAGCCTCTATTCCGGAGTAGGTGCTATTGAAGCCCTATCCCTTGGCACATTTGAAATCACCCTGCTGGCCATCATGCTTAACTTTTCCCATTCTCTTTTTGTTGAAACAGCCGTTGCCACCAAACTCAAAGTTAGCGGCGGTAAGATTATGGCTCTTCGGGTGGGACTCATGCTGGCCTCCGGCCTCATTTTTGGTACATTGGCAGGAGGTGTCCTAACACAATGGATGTAACCGCCATTTTGAAAGAAGCATTGTTTGGAAGCCTGTCTTCAGTGTTAGGTATTGCCAAGGTGGTATTTCCCCTGATGATTGTCATGCAAGTGGCAAAAGATTATCATTTACTGGATCATCTGAGTAAATATTTAAAACCATTAACAGATTTTCTGGGCATGTCCAGAAACTCGGGCTTCCCGTTGATGGTGGGGATACTCTTTGGCCTGGCCTATGGTGCCGGCGTGATCGTTCAAAGTGCCAAGGAAGGTAACCTGACTCGAAAAGACATGGTGTTGCTGTCGGTTTTTCTGGCCAGCTGTCACGCCGTTTTTGAGGATGTTCTAATTTTTGTTGCCATTGGTGCCAATGGCTGGCTCATATTGTTTGCCCGAATTGCAGCAGGGTTATTGGTGACCTATGCAGTTTCCAAACGATTGGACAAAACAGGCATTTATGATGATGCAATACTAAGCAGTGAGGAGTAAATTAAAGTTTGTGCCGCATACACACTCCCGAAAAGAGGCAGGAGAGCCCTCCCCTGGCCTCTTTTTGTATTTGGTATAAGTTTTATTCGATACCACGGTGCAAGTGACCATTGGTAACACCTCCTGCTTTCACAGCCTGGATTACCTTTTCATCTTCAGGCCCTAAAGACCCTGTCAATATATTTCGGTGGAATGTCACAACCTTTTCCAGTTCCTGGGGCGTTTCATCCAGAAAATTGAGACGGAAAAAACCGATTCCTGCTTTTCGTAGTTTTTCATGGTCCTCAATCAACATGAGTTTTTTCGAATTATAGATTTCAATGTGACAACCTGAGGTTCTTCGAATAGGAAAAAGTTTATTCATCCGATCTACCAGGCTGTAGCGCTGTTCACTACACAACTGGCAATTGTTGGGTTGTCCCAAGACCGTGGAAATAATACAGTGCTTCATGGCCATCACTGGCAGCGACCCATAACCCATGATTTCAGTCTGATGAGGCAACAGGTTCATGGCAGCCATTTGACTCAGGGTTAATTCCGGCGACAGAGTGATGCGCTGCATCTCCTGTTCTTTGTAGTAACCATAGGATAAATCGTTGATCACATTCAGGTTAAAGTCTCCAATGATTTTAAAACCCCGGAACAGATGAAGGTGTCCCAGGTTTTGTATTAGCACTGTTTTCAAGCCGATTTCAGAAATAATATTTAAATATTTTTTCAACAATTGTTCTGTTGCCATGCGGTGAACTTGAGGCACCAGCTGCTCAGCAAAATTTCTTTCCTTTATCAAGGCGGCTGCTTCCTTCAGGGTATCCAGGTCTCTGTAATAAATCTTCTCCGGCTGCAACTCCATCACCTTCTCAAGTTGTTCAATGTTTGTAACACTATAAGTGAAGGTGAGTTTATCTGCACATCTATTTGCAGAATTTTTCTCTGTATCACGAGATGTTTGCCACTCATTCTTATGGGACCAACGCTGGTAGCGGTTAGCTCGTTGCATGCTTAATTGTTCAACCAGGCTACGCCTGATTTCATTTAATGCCTTCATGGGCAGTGCCAATCCATCCTCCAAGTTGACTTGAACCTGACTGGTTTCATAGGGAGTGCCTCCCATTTTTGATAATTGCCCTATCACATCTTCTTTTTTAAGTGCCCTTTTCATCGCTTTCTGTGGCACTATTTCTGACACTTCCCACACGTGACGGTCACCGTCTGAAAGGCTGCAGGTTACAGGCGTTTCCCCCTTGATGGTGATTTCCATCATCACAGGAATTCGTAAGAACTCTTTATGGTAGGTATCCCTTGCCTCTTTCATCATCTCTTCATCATAGGTTTTGTACACCGGTTCACCCATTTGGCAGGGATGCTTGAAATTCACCTGACAGGTATCGCCTTTGCTGCAAGTTTTCACCACTTTTCCTTCCATCTCCAGCTTTTCCACCCTGCCACCAACAGTTTCATTCTTACGCCGCAGTTGTATTTCATCGTTATGGTTCAATTCATCGGTTAACCTGAGGGTCAACTTAGCCTTCTTGGTGTCATAGCTTTTAACAATTCCAACGGCATAGCCCTGGTTTCCCGGGCTCTTCATGCTCATGAAAGCAAGGCCTTTCTCTCCAAAAAGGTGACCTCTTGTAAAACCTCGGTTGAAGATGGCCATTTCCTTTTCAAGTGTTTCCATGTTCACCGCACTGCCCTGTTCAGCAGCTTCTAATACATGCCTGTAAGCTCTTACCACCTTGGCTACGTATTCCGGTTTTTTCATTCGTCCTTCAATTTTCAGGGAGTATGCTCCTGCATCCACCACCTTACTGATCTCTGCTAAAGTGGATAAATCCTTGGGACTTAGCAGGTAATCACCTTGCAATGAATCCACCACTTCATCCGTATCTTCATTGTAGAGTTTGTATTTTTGACGGCAGGGCTGGGCACACCGACCCCGGTTTCCACTTCTGCCACCAATCATGCTGCTCATGAGGCACTGGCCTGACACTGAAATACAAAGAGCTCCGTGGACAAACACTTCCAAGTGAACGTTTGTTTCTTTTTTTGCCTGCCGAATTTGATCCAGACTCATTTCCCGACCCAGCACCACCCGTTTAACCCCTAAGGATGCCAGGTATTTGACGTCTTCCACCGTTTGTGCCGACATTTGGGTAGAACAGTGAACATCCAGGTCCGGATAATAACGTCGCACCACCTGCAAAACGCCCATGTCCTGTACAATCACAGCGTCAACGCCAATGGTGTAGAGAAAATCAAGGTATTCCATGAGGTTGTCCAACTCATGGTTAAACACCAGTGTGTTAACCGTCACATACAGACTAACACCCCGTACATGAGAATAGTTCGCTGCTTCCTGCAATTCATCCCGATCAAAATTGCCGGCAAATTTCCTGGCTCCAAAATCCTTTCCCGATAAGTAGACCGCATCGGCACCGTTTTGAACTGCTGCCACCAGTGCTTCAAAGGTGCCGGCGGGCGCCAGGATTTCATGTTTTTTTTTCATAGGTGTTTCTCCTCTTTTACTTTAGAATGTGGTGAGATTCCACGAATCCCTGTGGACCTATCAAGTGTGGAATACACTGAAGTTCGCCACAATCACTTGATCTGTCATACCCCTGAGGGCTGTGAAGTTAGTCTGGTGCCGTTGAACCGGGTTACCTTCCAGCAGGGTTTTGGTAAAGCCTTCAAGGAACAACTGTCGTTTTTCATTGGGTATGGTAAGGATACGCTGGTCAAATTCCAGTACCCAGGTGCGGTTGAAATGCTTGGCCGTATGAACATCTTCAATGTCGATGCCCAGGATGTCCAAATTCTCCGGCATATCAGAGAAATTTTCATGCTTTCTCAGTTCCCTTACATAGTGATGGTACAAGTCCTTCACTTGCCCTTCATTGATGACAGCCACAGGAAAGTTTTCAATCTCCTTCATTTCCAGGGTTCCCTCCTCTGTGGGCAGCCATGCCAAGTGGGGGTGTTGGTCACTTCCCACTGTCGTATCCCATGGCCTTCTAAGGTCATAAGAGGTAATGTCACGGGCGATGGCCGTTGATGTCACTTTCATGTCATCCACTAAGGGACTGTTCTCTTCGGTTTTTATCTGTATCAATTCGTTTTCAGTTCCACTGTTCCTAATCTCATCCAGAGTAGGCCAGGTGACTTCTCAGCCATGGGCTTGGTCACGATAAGCGGTTTTAATCCTGGGGTCTTCCTCTGCCTGCTTCATCAAGGGATTGTTGGATCCCAACACTGTTGCAAAAATAAACACAACGATTACGATTATAAATGGATAGCTCTTTTTCATTTGATCCGACCTCCTACTTCCATTATACCAAAGTTGGCAATAGGCACAGCAACTCTATGACATAAACAGGAAAAAAAAGACGTTCCCCTATAAGGAAGGAAGAACGTCCTGTCGACACGGAAACTGTGACAAATAACCCGATCGTTAACTGACCTGCGTGCCATGGAATGTGGGGCTGGTCTGGATATTCTTATTCTTCAACAGTTTACTAAAGATAACTACCAGCTCAGGATCAAACTGTGTGCCGGCATTCCTTTCAATTTCCTGCAGGGCAACATAGGCACTCCTTCCTTTGCTGTATGGTCTGTCAGATGTCATGGCATCAAAAGCATCGGCAATGGCCAGACACCGGGCAAGTATTGGTGTGTTTTCTCCGCTGAGCCCCCGGGGGTAACCCTTACCATCCCAGCGCTCATGATGGCCCAGCACAACGGGCAGCACATAGCTCAAAGAAGGTAAGTGCTTCACAATGGTGATGGACATCTCCACATGTTTATGTATCAGGTTTATTTCTTCTTCTGTCAGCCGTTGCTGTTTGTTCAGCACATGTTCAGGTATTCCAATTTTGCCAATGTCATGGAGAAGGGCTGCTTCCTTCAAAATCATCAAATGGGAAGGATCAAGATTCAGTGATTCTGCCAATGTCACCGCATAGTTGGCCACGCGCTGGGAGTGACCAAAGGTGTATTTATCTTTGGCATCAATGGCTGCAGTAAGGGCGTATATGGTGGCCACATATTCCGGCTCATTAAGGAATTCACCTGAGGGCACTTTGTTTGCTGCATTTTCTTCCTCTTGGTTATTAGCATAAATCACTGTTTGGTTCTTGCCATTATTTTTTGCCTTGTACATGGCAAAATCGGCCCGTTTTAATAATTCGTCTGATGTGGGTGCTCCAAAGGGATAGCTGCATATACCAATACTGGCGGTTAAAAATTGCTTGGTCTGGTCTGAAAATTCCATAAAAGAACTTTGTATCTCAATGCGAATCTGTTCAGCAATGTCATAAGCCTGCTGTGCGTTATGGCCTGGCAACAAAACAGTAAACTCTTCTCCACCATATCGTGCGGCGATACCACGATTACCCACGATTCTTCGAATGATTTCTGCAATGTTTTCAAGGGCACAATCTCCATCAAAATGACCGTACAAATCATTGTAAAGCTTAAAGTAATCCAAATCCATCATCAGCAGTGAAATTTCACCCGACCTTACTTTTTTTACTTCTTCATCCAGTATCCGCAAGAAGTACCGGTGGTTGTACAAGTTGGTCAGGCTGTCAGTGTTCGCCTCCAGCTTTGCTGCTGCATATAACCTGGCATTGTCAAAAGCCACACCCGCAGACGTTCCCAGGTAGGTTAGCAAGTCAAGGTCATCGGCAATATAAGGCTTATTATCTTCTTTGCTGGACAGGAGGATTAGCCCTGTCAACTTGCCATTGCTTTTAACCGGTACAATAACTTCAATGTCCAACTCATCCAGCGATTTTCGCTCACTTCGCCACATGGATTTAAAACGGGGTTTTGCATTGATGGTACGGCTGGTGAGACTGTTGTCGTTTTCAGAAAACCAGCTGTAGAGAGGATTGGAGTAATCCATGGTAAAATCAGATTTAAATATTTTCGAGGAAGAATAAAACATATCGAAGCATTTTTTATCTTCATTGTTAATCATCACATAGATTCTCCGGGTATGTATGGCAGACTGGATGGCCTCTGCCAAAGATTCACAGATATTATCCAAACTGAGAATGCCGGAAATGGTCAGACTGAAATTGCGCAAGGCTTTTCGCCTTGAATAATCCGCCTTTTGAAAAATCATGTTGACCAGTTTGTGAGCCAGTCTGAACAAAGGTTGAAAAACAGCCGCTGCCAAGAGAATCATCAGCACTGTCACCGTGGTGGAGCGTTCTGAGGAAAATAGATCGATGTGCCTGTCAATCCACACCACACCGTTTAAAAACAGGGTGGCCAGTACAGCAGTGATGCCTGCAAAGGCAATGCCTCTGGTCAATACAAACCGCAGCTCCAGCATACGGTATTTATAGATGGCAATAACCATCATCATGGCGTTGATAAAAGTGGCAAAAATATCGAAGGGGTACCTTCCAAGTGCCGGTAAAAGGTTCATAAGAACACCAATAAACATGATGGTTGTGCCTACCGCCACAAGTTTAACGGACCCTTCCGCCTTAACGCGGGATTTCATGGATGTAATGGCCTTGAAAATGATGGCAATAATGGTGACAAAGAAAAAGAGGTATACTGGAATGATCAGGGATCCTAATTCATAAGCAAATTCGTAATAAGGTCTGCTCTGTCCGTTGATCAGCACATCGGTGGTTATGATCCGTGCATCTTCCACCACAAACCCGCCGTAGTTGGCTGCCAAGGCAAAGGCAAGGGCCGTCGACATAAGTAACAGGGGCATTTTTTTAACCTGGTTGGCCAACACAGACACAAAATAGTAAATAACCACAGGCACAAAAAACATGCCCGTAACCATGACCCTGTTCCAAAAAAGGGTGCCAGGATACAAGTCAATTCGCAGTAGGACCGCTGACGCAGTCCAAACAATCAAGGCACTGAGCACTGCCATGAACACCCTTATATAACGGTCTTTTTCTGACACCACAAGACAAAGCATCAGTAAGCAATAGCTTACCAGCGCCATGGTGGGAACACCGAAAAAAACGAGTTGTGTGACTGGCATCAGATCACCTCATTGTCTGCTCATTTTAAACCGATCATACGGAGCATTTCAATTACATCGTAATGGGATGGATTCATTTTACGCAGTTTTCTTTTGGCTGTTAAGGTAAAACGGTCAATGGTCCCAGAGGGTAATATTGTCACCATAAGCGGGTCGATGCCCAACAGTTTTTTCAAATCCTTGTAATCCGCATCCACATAGCGAAAATAGACTGACAGGTGGTCTTTGATTACCTCTTCTGCCACCACAGGGCTGATTTCCATGTTGTTCATTTCCAGGTACAGATGAAAATAGGCACGGTCTTCGTCGTCAAAATCTTTTACTGCAAACCAATTTGTGACTTTTACCCCAGACAGGCGAATGGCTTTTTTAATGGTTTTCTCTGAGATTCTGGTGAACCCCGAGATATCGATCACATCAGGACAACGGTCCACGTATTGAAAATGGGGCAAACGTATACCTTCCCCATTGTTTTTCATCATTAAACACCTGAACAAATCTCCAGTGCGGTACCTCAGAAAGGCACCACCTTTCAGATTAGAAATCACCAGCTCATATTCCTCTCCTTCACGTAACTCGTCCATCAGGTACGAGTGAGGTTCATAATCAGGGTTTTGAAAACTTCGCTCCAGTTCCACCATGGGAATAAACTCATAAAAACACACGTCTGGAAAGAAAACAAGACCGTCTCTGGCCCAGGTTTCTGAAGCAATGCAGGTGGGCTCTGTTCCTCCAAATATTTCCAGGGGCTTAATACCCCAACTTTCCTCAATTTTATCTTTTAAGGTTTTGCTATCGGTGCCTGCACAAATTAACCCTTTAAGCTGCCACAAGTCTTTTGGCAGCATACTGCGTTTTTCCTTACGGCTTTTTATCCAGGCAGCCGTCAGCCTGGAAGCAGCTTTAGGTGACATCTTTATGAGGTTGGACAGACCACCGGAATTATTTTTTTCAGAAAAGCTTCTGGTGATGTACATGATTACACTGCTTAAACCGAAAAACAGGTCAATGCCTTTCTCCAACCCCAGTTTCATGCCCATTTTGTTCCGTTCACCAAAACTCATGGATTCTGCTTCTTTAACGGTCGGCAAAAAATCAACTGTGAGTTCTTCTGAAATAATATGAGGCACAATGCCTGTTAAATAAGGCAAAGGAGCCATACCATAAAGAAATTTTTCGTTTATGTCCAGGCTGAACTCACCCCGTCGACTACTTGTGGCCAGGATCATGCAAGTAATAAAGGTTCCCTTATGACACTCCACCATGCTTTCTGTGTAAGGTGCCCATTTCTCCGGTTTGTCTCCACCTTCCCAGGTAGTTTTAATCCACAACAGTGGCTTGGAAGGCAACGCCCAATCAGATTTTTGTAATAACAGTTCAGCATAATCCCCATAGGTGCTCAGTGGTACGCTTCGACGAAACTGATCAATTGAAACTGGTTTGTGTTTTCCAAAAATTCTTTTACCCAACTCGCATCCAGCGTATATGTCAATTTGCTCCAACATCAGTCGATGTTGAATGTCCATGTATTCCTGTAGAGACAAATCCAGAAACCCGCAATATTCCTGCCAGATATCATCATAAAGCTTTTCCTTCAGCATTTTATCCAGGTTCATAGTGGTTTTCCTTTCTCACTGATGGAAAGTGCTTTCAGGCTGTGCCGATTGGGAATGATAAAAGGCGTGTATTGTTTATAGGTTTCATAGTCGGACAGGGTTTTGGGAAACATCCAACGGTCCTGGACATAGACATGGATCCCGTCCATGACTGTCCACACAAGACCAGCCCATAAGATCATGTGAATACCTGTGGTAAGCCAGAGAAACAGGTAAAAGAAAAAGAAAAAAGGAACACCGGGATGCCTGCAAACTCCGTAAATGCCAGCATAAATAACACGCTGTACCTTTCCATCAAACCAATAGGTTTTTTTAAAGGGCAGTGCAAAAAACAATACATAGAACTGCATCATCAGGGACACTGCAGCCATTAAGCCCAGCAGCACTTTTGTCGGAAAGGGGAAAAAAAAGTCAGGGGCATAATGCCTCATGATTCCCAGGGTGGCATATACCAAAACAATCAATCCTCCTGGAAATAACAGATTCACAGATTGGTGAATGAATTTCACTTTATTTAGATCAAACAAATAGAAAAACAGGAAACCAAGGCATCCTAAGGTTATGTAATACATATTCTGATCTCACTCCAGCATTCAGATTATGAAAAATAAGAGTCCAACAGTATTTTATAATACTTAGGGCTTGAAAACAAGTTATTTTCTGAATAGTTACTTAATTATCCGGTTATTTTTTACCATTTAGACCAAAATTTACTCATAACTTTATTTTCCCGGTTTCAAAACGTTTGTCCAGAAGGTCAACATATATGTATTCAGGTGCAGTGACCAGCGGTCTTCTCTTTAGGATGGTATTAACCACTTCCTGGGCAGCCAGTATTGATGCCAGACCGACACCAATGCTGCAGGTAGGCACCGGTCGCTGGCCGGATATGATTTCGCGAATCATCTCCATTGACATGGCGTCTCTTGCATATGACGGCATCACAGGTAAAATTCGCTCTTGGGACACCAAGCCCACTTCAATGGTTTTCAAATCCATGTCTTGTTCAAATCCATTGTATTCTTCCAGTGTAATACCATGGGGACTAAAGTTGGTAACGAGTGCTCCAAAACCCATGGCGCCGGCAAAAATATAATGAACACCTTCTTTTCTGGCAGCACGCTGCAAATAAATGGATTCTTTCCACGCTCCGTAATCCATCTCATCAATAATCAGGTGACAACCATCCACTAACTGATCCGCTTCTTCCTGAGAGTGAATCCCCCGGTTATCATAGGTAATTACTGCTTCAGAATTGATATCTTGGATGTACTGACATACCACTTCTGCTTTGTGACTGCCAATAGTGTGCTGACTAGATCCAAACTGTCGGTTCAGATTGCTTTGTTCGAAGGAACCGGAATCACTAAGTTTCAGTTTACCAATGCCCAGCCGAACCATCCGTTCTGCCAGCAATCCTCCCACACCACCTGTTCCTGCAATGGCAATGCTCGTGTTCTTAATCGTCACTTGCTCTTCTGCCGTAAAAATACCGATATTTCGGCAAAAATTCATCTCATAGTTACTACTCATGGGCTACCTCCCTTGACTTGGTCCTTAGTTAAGCTTATCTGGTCATTCGCTGCCCAATCGCATTTTCCTGCAATAAACAACAAGAAACTGCCCTTTGGCTCATAAATAGGACCTAAGCTGTGGCTAAGCAAACTACTTTCCATTACATTTCAAGGGCATGTACCACAAAGCGGCCATTATCAACACCATAACTGCAAGTGGCCAGCGTCAGTAATTTTTGACCAGAATTTAAATTAATTCCTGTCATATGAAGAGAAAGAGAAGCGATGGATTTCAGGTAACTGCTATAGGCTTCCTGGTTCTCAAAATCCAACTGGAAAGCATACTCATTGGCTGATATTTCGTAAACTGAAAATACCTGGAAGGTTTTTGTTTCATAAAGTCCTGAAATCTCGATAACCTGGTTTTCTTCAAAAAATCCTTTATCCTGATAATTGTTCAGCTGGTGAAACATGGTTTTACTCTTCATATTGTGTCCATACAATATAGTGTGGCTGTCATTGAAGTTTCCCAGGTTTCGATAGTCCATGAAAATCGCGCCAGAGGCACTTTTCTCCCTGTAAAAATCCCTGTCCAGGTAATTTTCGTTGTCCGTGCTTCTCACATAGGGGTAGTTAATATTTGTGTTTTCAATACTGATCCATCCCATGAAATCCGGGTTGATGTTGAACCACTCTTTCGCGGGATTATCATGGTATTTAAACTCATAAAGCTCTCCAGCCTGGCCCTGGTCAACCTCTGCCTTCACGGTTGGTTCTTCCATCTCTTCCCTTTCCAACTCATTGCTATTCTTTAAAGCCACCAAGGCCTGATAATTTTTATCCGCCTGGTATCGATTCCATTGAGAAACGCCTGCAAAAGATAATAATAATATGCTGACGATTAATAGTATTTTCCATATAAATGCTTGTTTAATTTCTTTCATTTCAATCACCTCACCCTGATTTTATCACTATATGTTATTATTATCAAGATATTTTAATTTATTTTAAAATAATTGTTGACATATATAACATGACGTGATATATTATGACCATAGCAACAATACTTCCTCAAAAAATCAATTACATAATTTCGACACTAATCGACACTCATCAGCATTTATTAATCATTAACCACTTATTAACCAATTAAAAGGAGGAAGTATCATGAAAAAACAAATTAGTATCATCTTGGCCCTATTTTTATTGTTAAGTGCACCCGTATTTGCAGCAGATCACGACATCGTGGACATTGCAGTTGGAAATGAAGATTTCAGCATCCTTGTAGCAGCATTGCAGGAAGCCGGTTTAGTAGAAGCTTTGCAGGGTGAAGGACCATTTACCGTATTCGCTCCAACGAATGCCGCTTTTGAAGACCTTCTGGACGCACTGAACATCACAGCCGGTGATTTACTGGCTCACCCTCAGCTAAGCGAAGTACTTCTTTATCATGTGGTGTCAGGCACCGTCATGAGCACAGATTTAATGGACAACATGACAGCAACCACTTTATCCGGAGAAGAAATCACCGTTGACCTAAGTGATGGTGTAAAAATCAATTCATCCAACGTAACAACAGCAGATATTGAAGCTGATAATGGTGTGATACACGTCATCGATACTGTTCTTGTACCTTCAAGTTTTGTACTATCACCAGAGCCTGAAGAAGCCATGGAGGAAAGCCCTGCTGTACCTGGAACAGTTGTTGACATTGCATTATCCAGTGAAGATTTTAGTATCTTGGTAGCTGCACTACAACAGGCAGATCTTGTGGGTGCTTTACAGGGAGAAGGCCCATTTACCGTATTCGCTCCTACCAATGCAGCCTTTGAAGAATTGCTGGCCGCTTTGAACATTTCTGCTTCTGACTTGCTGAACCAACCTGATTTAGCAAAAGTACTTCTTTACCACGTTGTGCCCGCCAATGTGATGAGTACAGATTTATCAAATGGTATGATGGCCGCCACATTAAACGGTGAAGAAATTACCGTTGACCTAAGTGATGGTGTGAAAATTAACAATAGCCAAGTAATTGCAGCAGACATTGTGGCAGGTAATGGTGTGGTGCATGTCATCGACGAGGTAATGGTTCCACAGAATTTTGTATACCAGAGCATGGAAGAAAACACCGAAATGCCCCAAACAGGAAGCATCAGTTTGACACCTTATTTCTTAATGGGTATACTTTCCTTAGCTGGAGCAGGATTGGTGAAAAAACGTTATAACAGATAAGGATTGATAACAATGACTGATTTTGGTACACGCCTTAAACAAGCAAGAAAAAAGCATAAAATGACCCAGAAGCAACTGGCACAGATGCTGGGTGTGGAACAATCGGCCATATCAAACTATGAGAAAAACCTGAGGGCTCCTTCTACCGGAGCCCTCATAGAAATTGCTAATCAATTAGAAATAAGTCTTGATGACCTTTTGGGACGTACCGAAGCTGCTGAAGAAAATAATAACATCTCTTCAAATTCTGTTGATCATCAACAATCAATTAATTACAAGAAAATGCAACATCAATTTTTGCAACACCTTCTCCAGGAAGAAGAGGAAGACGCTCAAAAATTAATTATGCAAAACCTTTCACACCCCGATTCTCTTCTACCGCTGTTTACAAAAATTTTCATTCCCACTCTAACAGAAGTTGGTCTTTTATGGGAAAAAGGAACCCTTGATATTACACGGGAACACCTCATCTCCCATATGTTAGACCACCTCATTGCTAACTTGGAAACAGCCCTTCCAGAATCTCCCAATAGTCAGTGCTCAGCTATGTTCATGCTGCCGGGAGCTGAAGAACATCAATTAATCTTAAAAATGGCAAAGCAACTTTTCAAAGCCAATGGCTGGAAAACTTATTATATGGGCAGGAGCATCCCCATTAGCAGTTTGGAAATATTTTTAAAGGAAATCAAAGTGGACCTGCTTGTTCTGTCGGTTACCTTGGATAAGCATCTCAACAGTACAGAGCACTTGATCAGGGCTATCAAATCACTACCTGTAAAAACACAGCCAAAAATTGTCATTGGAGGCAATGCCATCATAGACAGGCAACATGCCCTTCAACAGCTGGGGGCAGATGAATACGCCCCATCACTGTCAGCTTTGAACCAGCTAATTAAACAAATGAAAAATTGTGCATAAAAAAAGCGGGAATAAAAATTCCCGCTTTTTTCTTTTATGCGCTCTTTCTTTTATGCACTCTCATAGTAAATGTTCTCACGTTTGAAGTCTGATTTATCAAGTGAACGCAAGGTTGCGTCTGTCATGGGCTTAGGGCCGCACATATACAGTTTGCTGTCATCCAGGTTTAACTGGTTTAAGACATCCGTCACAAAACCTTTTTCACCTGTCCATTGGTCATCAAAAGCCACTACAGGAACAAATTTAAACCGTGGGCTCATGTGCTCAAACTTCTCAAAAACATCCCTGTAGATAAATTCCTGCTCCTTGTTCACCCCATAGATCAGGGTAAACTCTTGTACCTGGTGGGGGTCTTTCACCAAATCTTCTACAATGGCTACAAAAGGTGTTATGCCAATACCACCAGCCACAAGCAACACTTTCTCCTGGGTTTTGTCCACCACCAACTCATGGCCCATAGGGCCTTCCAAATGTATAACATCTCCTTCTTTGAAAGTATCAAAGATGATGTCTGACCCATAACCGTTGGGCATCCGCTTGATCGTCACACTAAGAGACTGGCTGTTTTTGTTATAAGATGAGATGGAGAATGCACGGTACATTTCCGGATGCTCCTGAATTCTCACCAAAATAAACTGACCTGGTTTGTAGCTGACGATTTCAGGAATCTTAAATGTAAAGGTAAATTCTTTCACATCAACATTCAGATCTTTGATTGAGGCAACGGTTGTAATAATGTGTTTTCTTTCCTCATAACCTTCAATTGATGTTTT
Source organism: Clostridiaceae bacterium (assembly GCA_011390155.1). GTDB lineage: Bacteria > Bacillota > Clostridia > Peptostreptococcales > Tindalliaceae > Anoxynatronum. The sequence goes on along the minus strand of JAABSW010000001.1, from coordinate 8,765 downwards.
GTCATAGATTTCTTTGGCTTCCACCGCAGAACTTAAGGTCAATACACCTGCCGGACAATTCTCCACACAGGTAGAACAACGAATACAGTTAATATCGTCCACCTGATTTTCATCAGAAAAATCAAGGTAAGGTGTCAGCTGCATGGGGCATACCCTGGAACATTTACCGCAGGTATGACACATATCCTGGTTGGCGACGGTGATTTTTTCATCGGTTTTCTTCACCACACCAAGCGTTTTACCCAACCAGTACGAACCTTTTTGCATCATTCCCATTGGACAAAAATTACACCATGTTCTGGGGCTGATTAAAAGTGCCAATGACCCTCCCACAATGGTCACCATCAAATAACTTCTCACAAAAACAAACCCTAACCGATCATAGAACATGGGTGTTCCCCACAAAGCAGAAACACGTATAAGTCCGTTGCCAATGTTGTAGGAAAAGTACGCCAGAAACAACCAGGCAAAGATGGGTGATCTGAAGAATTCAGGGATTTTGATATTTCTACTCCACCTGAAGAGTGCTGAGTCAAACAGACTGCCATGGGCACAAAAGTTACCACACCAATACCGACCCTTAAAAAAGGACAATGTAACCAGGCTCAAAATCACCAATAGTACCGAAAGACCTAAGCGAGGGTACCATAAACCTGCAAATGCCACCAGCAGGGTATACACAAAAGCGTATTTGCGAATGGGTGTAAACACGCGATTAGCCCTGATGTAAAAATTTTCCATTGATAAACCTCCTCCTTTTCTTTACTTCATAATGATTGCCCGTTGAGGGCATACTTTAATGCATTTGCCGCATCCAATACATGTATCTGCATCAACCTTAAATGGTTTGGTGAACCCTTCACGATAGATGGCATTCACAGGGCATACCCTCTTCGCTGGACAAAAAGGCGATTTGTCACATGCGGTTTCTTTGATAATGGCTTTTTTCATACATGTTGATCCTCCTTATGATGATTTAAGTGCTTTTTGTTTTATTTATTCTGGGTAAAATATGTTTTGTTTATCCCTCCCCGTAGGGGGTAGGGTAGGCACATCTGTTATCTTACAATGTCCCTATTGTTTTGTCAAGAGTATTCAACAAAAGAAGATAAAGGAAACTGATTAGTTATGCAAAACCCCCAAGAAAATACCCATATAAAAACCACCAACCTATGAAGATCGGTGGCACAGAACATAGTTCATTAACAAAAAATTAACACATCCATTCCAATCCTAACACTGTCTTAATCCCATAAGGGTTACGATTTATATGAAATCTTCTATCACTGCTGAAAACATGGAAAAGAGTGATGATCGCTATGATTGCACTTTTATTGATTACAACAATTGGCATATCTTTGCTGGGTTATTTGATGATGGTTCGTTTGGACAATTTTATTGAAAGCGGCGGTTTTGTCGAGGGCCCTGAAGCAATGTTAGAGCCTATAGTGCTGATTTATGACCCTCATCGAGACCAGGGTACATTGGAAAAATCCTTAATGGAGCATCATATCAGATTCCAGTGCATAACTGAACCTCATGTGCCTGAAAACATGATCCCTGTAGTGGTGGCTGCTTTTTCTGACAGTGACATGGACAACTTATTGCTTTGCAACGAAGCCAGGCACCTTCATCCAGACCTCTTCACCGTTGCCGTCTGCAATGATGCATTGTACACTCATCTTTTTAAAGAATCTGGTATCAAGCAGGTTTTCTATCAACATTTTCCAGAAAAGATATTGTTAGAGTGTTTGCTGAACCATCATTCCTTTACTCATTCATCCGACAATCAAGCTGTCTATAAGACAAGGGAGGAAAGATTATGAAACAGTTTGCTGTCATAGGCTGTGGCCGGTTTGGATCTGCAGTGGCTAAAACCCTTTATAAGAATGGCTACGATGTGCTGGCAATAGACCAGGACCCAGACAGAATAATGCATATCTCCGAGTCTGTTACTCATTCTGCCAGCATCGATGTAAGGGATGAGATTGCTCTTCGTGAAGTGGGCATGCGCAACATCGATGTGGCGATCATTGCCATCGGATCTGAAATTAAAGCTTCCATCATGGCCACCCTCGTTGTAAAGGAAATGGGCGTAAAATATGTGGTTGTAAAGGCTCAGGATGAACTTCATGCCAAAGTACTATATAAAACAGGTGCCGACCGGGTGATCTTTCCAGAGCGGGATATGGGCGTTCGATTGGCTTATAATCTTACTTCCACCAATATTCTCGATTACATTGAACTTGCACCTGATTACAGCATCATGGAGGTACTGACCCCAGACAAATGGATTGGTAAAAACCTTCGGGAGATTGACGTGCGAAATAAATTTGGTGTCAGTGTTATGGCCATTAAACATGGTGAAGAAGTCATCGTCTCCCCAGGAGCACAAGTTACCATCCGTCGGGGCGATGTGCTGGTAGTGATCGGTGCCAATGAGAACCTTCAGCGGGTTCAGAACAAAGTTTAATTCACCAATTCGCAAATCAAATGTGATAATATGATAAGACAATGACCAGGGAGTTGAAGGACATGAGTAAAGATAAACACTCATTGAAAACCCAACAATATTTTTCGTGTAGCGTTAAAACCATCCTGATTTTTCTTATTACAACCGGCAGCTCTCTCCTTGTCAGTTTGCTGGGTGTTGGAAAAGAAAGTATCGTCATGGTTTTTTTGTTAGGGGTTCTTTTCACCACCATCTTCACCAGCAGCTATGTTTACGGAATCATCACATCCTTTGCCAGTCTGATGATACTGAATTTTCTTTTTACCGAACCACGGTTCACCCTGGTGATTTATAATGAAAATGACATTGTTCTGCTGCTGTTTTTTCTTGTTACAGCCGTTGTGTCCGGTGTTGTTACTTCCCGCCTTCAACAACAAATGGAATTGGCTGCTAAAAACGAACGTACGGCTCAAACGTTATACAGAATTGCTTCAGGTTTTTTATCTGTTAGCGGAAAAAGCAACATCATTCAACGGAGCATCTCGTACATCCATCAATACACCAGCGGATGCGAATGCACCATCACCCTGAATGAAGATCAGGAAACCTATGCCGGTCTCCATCCTTTGCCGCCTCATTTTCATGAAGAATATGCCATTAAAAGCGCTCCCGGCGTTTTAGGGATTATGCAGGTATATACTGACAGTATACAGGTGGATGAACAGACTCAGTTGATCATCCAGGCAGTGGTAACACAGTTGGGCATTGCCCTGGACCGGGAGTATCTTTATAACCAGCAGGAAAAAACCCGCCTCACAATGGAAAGCGAGAAACTCCGCGCTGCACTCTTGCGCTCTGTTGCCCACGACCTTCGCAGTCCGCTGACGGTGCTGCTGGGTGCTGGCAACCTGTTGGCCGATAACTATGAACACCTGTCGGATGATAAGCGAAAAAAACTGGCAACCGATATTAGCGAGGAAATCATATGGTTGACAAATCTTGTGGAAAACATTCTTGATATGACCCGCATTAATGAATCTCACCTGGTCATACAAAAAGAAAATGAAGTGGTGGACGATGTCGTGAGTGAAGCCGTGTCCCATGTTGAACGACTGCTCAGGGAACGTAGTTTTACTGTACAACTACCGGATGATGTGATCATGGTGCCCATGGATGGCAGGCTTATCGTCAGGGTGCTTATTAACCTGCTTGAAAACGCTGTTCTCCATACCCAGCCTGAGGCTTCAATTCAACTTTCAGCCACCATCAATAAAGACAACCTGGAAGTTATGGTTTCTGATAACGGACAAGGAATTAAAGAAGAATTGCACGAGAAACTTTTTGAAAAGTTTGTGACTCATGACAAAATTGTGTCGGACGGACGAAGGGGTATCGGACTGGGTCTTGCCAATTGCAAAGCGCTGGTGGAGGCCCACGGAGGATCTATATGGGTTGAAGCCAATCATCCCCAGGGTACCCGGTTTGTCTTCACATTACCCTTGGAACATCCGGCCGTTTCAGCATAATACGAAATCCAACAGGAGGATACCCATGAACAAACTAACAATCCTCATAGTAGAAGACGACAAATACATATCAAATTTCATCGCAATATCATTGGAAAAGGACGGTTATAAAGTGCTGACTGCCAGTAGCGCTGCAGAGGGCTTGTTCATGTTTTCTTCCCATAACCCTGATGTTATTCTTTTGGACCTGGGTTTGCCTGACAAGGACGGGATCGACGTCATTAAGGAACTTCGCACCTTCTCTGAAGTGCCCATACTGGTGGTGTCTGCCCGTGGCCAGGAAAAAGAAAAAATCGAAGCCCTGGACCTGGGGGGCGATGACTATGTTACAAAGCCCTTTTATATGGGAGAATTGATGGCTCGTATTCGTGTAGTGGAAAGAAACATGGCAAAATCATTGATGCAGCATGAAGAATCCATCTTTTTCAGCAAATCTCTGACAGTTGACTTTGATAAAAGAAGGGTACTCATCGATGACCGTGAAGTGCACTTAACACCCATCGAATATAAACTGTTGCTCCTGCTCATTGCCAACAAGGGTAAAGTACTCACTCATAACTATATTTTTAAACAGGTCTGGGGCTATGAAAGCATTGATACAAAAAATGTACGGGTCTACATGGCCAACCTTCGGAGAAAGATCGAAAAAAACACCGCCAACCCCCAGTTTATTTTAACGGAAGTTGGCGTTGGTTATCGTTTTGCGGATGAGTAGCTGGTTTATGACGCCTGTTCTTTTAAGAAACCAATTGATCTCTTGGTGAAGGAACTTGTCTTTACAGGTCTTTCAAAGCATCGACCAGTGTTATGATGTCTGATTCATTGTTATAAAAATGAATACCCACGCGGATTTTATTTCCTGACATATTCAACTTGATTCCACGCTCATCGAAAAAATCCTGGTTCCATGAAAATCCTTCCCGCAGCTTCAAATAAACAATGCCACTACGGTTTTCTACAGCAAGAAATGGATAAATTTCGACTCCTTTCACTTCTTCCATTTTCCTGTACAATAACTCCACCAGTTGCAGGATGTGTGTCTCCACATCCTTCTTTCCAAGGTTTATATAGGTGGAAACTGACGACTGCACACCTCTCAGTCCTATCCAGTTCAAGCCCCCGGTTTCAAACTTCTGTGCTCCCTTGTGCAGCACTAGTTCCAGGTTTGTAAAATCCTTCATGCGGTCACGCACTCCTGTCCAACCAACATGCTTGGGCTCTATGGCATCGAGCAGCGCTTTTCTCATGTACCCTACACCAAACCCAAACAAATTGTTCAGCCACTTATAAGTGGAGGCAACCATCACATCAATTTTCATCTCTTCCACGTCCAGGTCCATGGCGCCAAGGCTTTGGGTAGCATCCACCACCAGGTAAACACCTTTTTTCCGACAGTGTTCACCCAGTCTTTTCATTTCATAATGGTACCCAGAGGATGGTTCCACTGAACAAATGGAAACAGCGAATGTGTTGTCATCCATGTTTTCAATGATCTGGTCAGTGGACACCACACCATGTTGATTTTCCAGGTACCGGACCTCCAGTCCATCTTTTTCCCGGTTCAACCATGCGTTTCTTGTGGAAGGGAAGGAAACATCCGGTATCAGAACGTTGCTCCCCTGAGGTATGTTGGTACCACAAATAAAGGTATTAAGCATGTCTGAGCTGTCTTTACCATAAAATACTTCATTGGACTGGGCCCCGATCATCCCAGCAAATACCGGCCGCCATTCATCAGCCTCTTTCCAGCTATCCCAGTATTCCGTGATGGATACCCCTGTTAAATGCCGCTGATCCAACACTGCCTTCATGGCTTCATACGTGTCTTTTGAAAAAAGCCCGGTGGTGGAAGTGTCCAAGTAGACCTGGGATTGTGCTGCCGGAAATTTTTCCCTTACCACACTAAATTTATCCATTTTTTCTCCCCCTGTTATTCTATTCTTACGTCATTTCCTATATGTTCGAAGTCATCCATCTTAATTGCCAATTAACCCATGGTTAAATTTATACCCTACACCTCTTACATTTATAATGTATTTTGGATCGGATGGGTTCTGTTCAATTTTCTTTCGCAGGTTACTGATGTATACCATGATGGTTCTGGCATCTCCATCCAGACTGTTCATTTTCCATACCATTTGAAAAAGCTGTTCCATACTGTAAATTCTCTTAGGGTTTTTAATTAAAAGTGCCAGTATTTCAAACTCTTTATTTGACAAATTCACCATGCTTTCATTGACGCACACTTCTCTGGTATCAAGATTTAGTTTTAGCCCTCCGTGCTGAATTATGCCTTCCAACTCGCTGTTATTTGCTAACAATCTGTTCCTTCTCAGGTGTGCCTTTACCCGTGCAATCAGTTCTCCAGGCTGGAACGGTTTGGTGATGTAATCATCACCCCCGGCAGACAAAGCCATTACCTTATCCATTTCTTCCGCTTTGCAACTCAAAAACAAAATAGGCACATTCGTCATTTTCCTGATTTCCAAACATAGTTCAAGGCCATCAATGTCTGGCATCATCACATCCAAAATGATTAAATCCGGCTCAAAACATTGGATAGCTTTCATGCCTTCCTTTGCATTGGAGGCTGTCTCTATGGTAAAGTCCTCTTTGGTCAAATACTGTTTAATCAGTTCCATGATATCCATTTCATCATCGATCAATAATATCTTTTCTCTCGACACACCAATCCACTCCCTGTTTTTATTACCCTCGTAATAGAATATCAACAGTCTGCATAAACTGCATTGCATAACTTCTATTTATGGATTATACAGCGGCAGGGTGAAGCTGAAGGAACTGCCTCTGTTTTCCTGGCTCTCAGCCCACATACTACCATGGTGCACCTCAATGATTTCCTTTGATATGGTCAAACCCAATCCACTCCCTTCTGTCGCATCACCATTTTGTCCCATGCCTCGATAAAACCTTTCAAAGACATGTTCCAAATCATTACTCCTGATACCAGAACCCGTATCATTTATGGTGGCAAGGAGCATTTCTTTACCACCTTCATCAGTGATTGAAAAATTGATGGTAATCAAACCCTGCGCAGGTGTATACCTGATGGCATTAAACACCAGGTTTGAAAGCACTTGGTCAATCCGTTCCACATCAACAATCAGTTCACTTGTCATTTTCTCAGCAACAATGCTGTTATGCAGTTTATACCTGATTCCTGCATGATTAATGTCGTATTCATATTTCAGTACATTTTCATCTATAAACTCATGGAGGGTCAGTTGTGAAAAGTTGAAGCTGGTTTGACCAGATTCAAGTTGTGTCAGTTGGAATAAATCCTGGATAAGTCGTTGCAGGCGCAATGATTTCGACCGTATCAATTCCAGGTATTTTGGTGTTTGTTCTTGTGCGCTGATGGTGCCATCAATCAACGCAGTCACATAGCCTAAGATGGATGTGATAGGTGTTTTCAGTTCATGGGAAATGTTGGTTAAGAGGAGATGACGGGATTTTTCCGACAGAACCATCTCTTCTTCAATGCCTTTTCTGTCAGTGATATCCCTGACAATTCCCTCAATGGCATTAATTTCATTTTCTTCATTCAGAAGTACTGTTGTGTGCTGTTCTGTCCAAATATAGTCACCTTTCCTGTTTTTAAACCTCATGGTGACGGGCCCGGCATTGATATGGTCCGGCAAGGTGAGTAACTCAAGGAATTCCTGATCTTCCGGGTGGACCAATTCACTGAACAAATTAGGATTTTCATAGAAAGCCTCTGGTTCATACCCTATCATTTTTTCCGCCGAAGGACTAATGTATTCAAATTTTCTGGTTGGTTTTATGCGCAGTAGATAAATCATATCCTTGGCATTGTCAGCCATCAACCTGAAGCGTTTTTCACTTAAAGACAGCTGGCTGCGAATTTTTTGCAAGTAAATCACCAGAATACTGAAATTAAGGATGTTCGCAAAAATAATTTCTCCGGTATATCGCATATGTGCATCGAAAAAGGTGGGATACAAAAATGGATAATAAGCTTTGTGTAAACCCCAAATGACAAAAACAATACCACCAATGATCCGGTCAGCTTTAGAAGTTCGCCAGTACCGGAACAACATAAATCCCGTCACCAGTGCAATCAGTGTAAAAAACAAAGATGCAATAAAAGTGATGGTGATGATGGGCATGTCATAATACACTGCCAATGTAATCCATAGTAAGTTTAGCAGCAAAAACTGGATCCAGTAACGGGGTATTTTTTTGTCCACAAAAAGATAGGTGCCACCTAGTAAAAAGAGACTGTTAAGTAAATCGCAAATCAGCTTTAACGCGATATACAATTTAGAATCTGGTGAGTTTAACAGCAGAATGCTAAAAAATAGGCTCAGTGTATACATCGTCCAGCTGAGGCCCCAGTAGTTGATATATGATTCATGATTTTTTGAGAAAATATAGTAATAAATGATGGTAAAAAAAAGTGTTAAGACAACAAGAGAAATCAGTGCCTGGCTGTTTGTGAGCATTAGCAATGTTCCTTTCAAATATGAAGATGACATGTCTGAAAAAACCTAATCATGAGTAACTTTGTTAAATAATAATCATTTAACTGAAATTACAAACAATTATAAAAATTTAAGTTTCTTTTGACATTCTTTTATGATTCCTTTAATACTTTTCAGTTAAGATTTATTTTATTACATATTCTCAAAAAGTGATAGTAATAAAAAAGGGGGACGAGCAGTGAGTGATCAAATGAACCAAGAAGCAGTCAGTTACGTGGCAGGACTCATCCAACGAGCCCGGAAAGCCCAGGAAGCCATCGA